>CAXEFH010000001.1:0-58767 GCA_963989605.1 uncultured Roseibacillus sp.
TTTTTCAAGCAGAAGACGGCATACGAGATTTCTGCCTGTCTCGTGGGCTCGGAGATGTGTATAAGAGACAGTCTTCGTGCTTCACCTGGACTTCGCCAGTGTGTCCGTGGGTTTAAGCTCCTTCATCCTGCTGTCCATGGCCGCTATCTGGTATTCGATGCGGAAGCAGTCGCGGAGGACTGCGACGATGCGACTGGAGGCAGGTTCTGAGGAAGCCCGTATGGGAAGCCCGCGCATCTGGCGTTTCAGGTCTGCCGGGGCTGGCTGCGTGCTGGCCGCTGCAGGGTGCCTGCTGGGGAAAGAGGGGCTGGGAGCACAGGCTGCCTTTTTCCTCTCCGGGATGTTTCTTTTGCTTGGAGGACTCTTGAACTACCGGGGCTGGCTGGAGCGAAGAGCGAAGAGAAGATACCCCTCAATGTCCATCAGAGCGATGGCGACTCTCAACAGTGTGCGCCGCCCGGCGCGCAGCATGGTGGTCGTCGGGACCATGGCGTGTGGAGTTTTCCTCGTGATAGCCGTGACCGCCTCGAGGAAGCACGTTGGAGCCGAATGGGCGGAGGCGGAGAGCGGGGCCGGAGGATTCGGGTTCTGGATAGAAACGACGAGTCCAATCAACCGGGCCGCTGATGCGAAGAAGGAGCCTGATTACTTTGAGATGGGGGACCTCCGGTCTCTTCTCGGGACCATCGTACCATTCCGGGTGGGAGTTGGTGACGATGCAAGTTGCTTTAACCTAAATACCGCCGCCCGGCCCCGTTTGATTGCGACGGACACCGGAATGCTGGCTGAGCGCGGGGCCTTTCTGCTCAAGGCGGTCTCCGAAGGAGTAGAAAAGCAGAAAGGATGGCGCTTGCTGTCTGAACCTGCCGAACCAAGAGTCCTTCGTGCATTTGTCGACCAGACAACCATGATGTGGGTCCTGAAAAAGAAGGTGGGAGACCGAATTACCTATCAGGATGAACGGGGCAAGGATTTTGAGGTAGAGATTGTTGGGGCCTTAGCTGACAGTGTTTTCCAAGGCAGTATGATCGTTGACGAAGCGGCCTTTCTCCGCCTCTTTCCCTCACAGGAAGGCTATGGCCTGTTTCTGGCTGACGCCACCGGTGATACTCGAGAGGCACTTGTCGCCTTACAGAAAGCCACGGCAGATCGTGGAGGCGTGGTGACTCCTACCCAGGAAAGGCTCGAAAGCTTCAATAGCGTTCAGAATACCTATATCTCGATTTTTCACGTACTCGGAGGCCTTGGACTGGTTCTGGGGAGTGCAGGACTGGGAGTTGTTACAGCTCGTAATCTGGCGGAGCGGCGCAATGAATTTGCGGTTCTCAATACTATCGGTATCGCCCACCGAGTGATCCGTAAGATCATTTTCAAGGAGGTTAGATCCTTTGTAGGGTGGGCCCTCCTAGTCGGTGTTGGGGCGTCGCTCATCGCCATCCTTCCTGTGTTCTCCGGAGCGCCGCCGGTAAAAACCCTGGTTGGTCTGGGGATGATGGTAGTGTTGATAGGCGCGAACAGTCTGTTCTGGGCCCTCGTCGGCTATCTTGCTGGATACCGCAGGAGCGCCGGAGTCACGGTTTGAAACTCATCCTCGTTCTTGTGCCTGCCGGAGAGGCTCGTAGGCTTTCCCCGTGAAGGCTCTGATGGTTGTGTTGATGATGTGCGCTCCTCTAGCCCGGGGTGGCGACTGGATGAACCTTTGGCCCGGACAGGCTCCTGGGGCCAAACGGCCGCCGGTCGGAACCGAGACCGGGGGAAGCAACTGGCGGTTTTCGAACACCGAAGTTCCCCAATACAGCCTTTTCCCTGCGGAAGAACCGAACGGGACAGGGGTGGTGATCCTGCCCGGCGGGGGCTATGCGAATCTCGCGGCAGACCACGAAGGGCGACAAGTTGCCCAATGGTTTGCGACCCGGGGGATAACTGCCATGGTGGTAAAGTACCGGGTCAGCGCCAATCCGGACTTGGGGTATCACTTTCCAGTACCCCAGCTGGATGCCCGTCGAGCGATTCGTATCATGCGCTTCAAAGCCCGGGAGTGGGGTCTTGATCCCAGCCGGGTCGGGATCCTCGGGTTCTCCGCGGGGGGACATCTATGTTCAACCGCAGTCACGATGTTTGAGGATAAGTTCAAGGAGGAAACCAATGACAGCATTGATCAGGTCTGTTGCCGCCCTGATTTTGGCATTCTCTGTTATCCGGTCATAGCAATGGGCCAACCCTATTGCCATGGTGGATCGGTCCGCAATTTACTGGGTGACCGGCCTTCGCAGGAACTTCTGGACCGAAACAACACGGCCACGCGGGTCACCGGGAAAACCCCTCCCATCTTTCTTGTTCACTCCGCGGATGATCGTGCCGTTCCCTTGCGGAACGGCACGGAATTTGTGGCGGCCTGTGCGGAGAAAGGGGTTCCCGTAACAAGCCATATTTATGCCAGAGGGGGGCATGGCTACGGGCTGGGACGGTCCGGTGAGTCAAAAAGCTGGCCCGACCGCCTGGAGGACTGGTTGCGCGGTAACGGGTGGCTGGATTAAGAGTTCCCTCTGCGCTACCGCGGAAGGGCCTTCAAGGAGAGCTTAGTGCCCAGGTGCGTTCTCCTCACCCCCGGTTTCTTCGCCGCTGAAGTCGACTTTCTCTACGGTAGCTCCTTCCCGCAGGCTGGCAGCAAAATCCCGTAGAGCGGAGCGACGTTTTTCGAACTCGACCCGGTGCACGATGTCCTCACGAACTTCCTCAAAGGGTCGCACGACAGATGGTTTCATCTCCGCAATTTTCAGGATGTGGTAGGAATGCTCGTAAGCAATGACGGGGCTTACCTCGGCAAGCCGCATGGTAAACATGATCGATTCTATCGGGTTGGATGGCCGATCAAAGGTGATCCAGCCGAGGTCTATTTCTCCGGATTCCTTTTCGGTCTCGGCCTTGGCGATTTTCTCGAAGTCGGCCCCGTCGACGAGACTTTCGCGGAGCTGGCCCATCTCTTCCAGGAGGAGAACAGGGTCTTCATGCTTTTCGAGAGACTTCATGAAATGGAGCACCCGGACCTCGGCGACCGTTCGGAATTCTCTCTCGTTTTCCTTATAGTAGCTCTGAACGTCTTCGTCTGAGACGTCCGTTTTCCCGGCGAGCACACCGTCCAGAAACTTCTCCATGCGCAGGTTGGCCTCACACTCGTCCTGCAGGCTGTCCCTCTGCGCTTCGAGCATTTCCCAGCTCGCTCCATGCTTGCGGTATTCTTTAAGGGTGTTCTCGAGCCGCGCCTTGACCTCATCGTCAGGAAGGGTTGGGAACTGAGCCTCGGCTTCCTGTGCGATTAAGACGGAGTCAATGACTTCTTCTTCCGCCTGTTCCATGAATTCTGGATCCCGCTCGCAGCAGGAGACCTGCAGGCGAGCCTCTGCCTCGGACTTGATTCTGGCGAAGGCATCCTCCAGCAGATTTGGGTCTATGAGCTCTCCGTTAACGCGAAGCATGGCTGAGAGGTAGCGTTGATGAGATCAATCGCCAATTCGAAAGAGCATCTCAGTTCGCCACAATATTGACGAGGCGCCCTGGAACAACAATGACCTTGCGGACAGTCAGGCCTTCCAGATGGCCTGTGATTTTGGGGTCTGCGTGGGCGCTTGATTCAAGCTCTTCCTTCGTAGCGGTGGCTGCAACCAGAATCCGGGACCGGACTTTTCCGTTTACCTGCACCACCATTTCGACCTCTTCCTCCACCAGAAGAGACTCATCGCAGGCAGGCCAGTCTGCTTCGAAACAGCTGCCCTCATACTCCAGTTGCTCCCAAAGTTCCTCGGTGAGATGAGGGGCAAAGGGATTGAGAAGGATGAGGAAGGAGCGGAAGAGCTCATGAGGAATCTGATTTGCCGAGGTGAAGGCGTTGATGCATTCCATCATCTGGGAGATGGCGGTGTTAAACCGGAGTTTCTCGATATCGTCACCAACTTTCTTGATCGTGGCATGCGTGATCTTGAGAAGGGCAGGGTCCCCTTCGCCTTCTTGGAGCTTGCCGCCGATCGCCCACGCCCCCTCCTGGGTGATGACCATGGCGATCCTCCACACCTTGGCGAGGAATCGAGATACGCCCTCGACCCCCTGTGTGTTCCAGGGCTTTACCTGCTCAAGTGGGCCCATGAACATTTCATAGAGCCGAAAGGCATCCGCCCCATACTCCTCCACCACGTCATCGGGGTTAATGACATTGCCGAGTGACTTGGACATCTTACGGCCATCTTCTCCCATGATGAGGCCCTGGTTGACGAGTTTCTGGAAAGGCTCCGTCGTATTGAGATGCCCAAGGTCGTGCAGGATCTTATGCCAGAATCTGGCGTAAAGCAGGTGTAGGACGGCATGTTCCGTTCCGCCGATATACAGGTCGACGCCGCCGGGTTTGCCCTTGCCCCCGAGCCAGTAGTCCCGGGCCTCAGGAGAAAGAAACTGCTCGTCGTTCGCAGGATCACAGTAGCGCAGATAATACCAGCACGACCCAGCCCACTGGGGCATGGTGTTGGTCTCCCGCTTTCGACCCCCGGAGAACTTAATCCAGTCTGTGGCCTTTGACAGGAGAGGCTCGGGCTCTCCCGAGGGATTGTAATCTTCCAGTTCCGGTGCGAGTAGCGGCAATTCGCTTTCGTCAAGAGCTTCATGTCTGCCGTCCCTCCAGAGGATCGGAAAGGGCTCTCCCCAGTAGCGTTGACGGGAGAAGAGCCAGTCGCGGAGCTTGTAGTTAACCTGAGCCTCCCCGCGGACATTCTCCTGAAGCCATTCAGTGATTGCCTCTTTGGCTTCAGTGGTTGTCATTCCGTCGAGGAAGCCTGAGTTCACAGCAAGCCCTTCTTCCGTGAAGCCCTGCCAATCGGTATCGTCCGGGGGCTCCACTACCTGCAGAACAGGCAGGCCAAACTTGGTCGCAAACTCGAGATCGCGGCTATCGTGACCGGGGACGGCCATGATGGCACCGGTGCCGTAGCCCATCATGACATAGTCTGCGATCCAGATGGGGATACGGGCATCGTTCACGGGATTGACGGCCGTAGCCCCGGTGGCTACGCCGGTCTTCTCCTTGTTGAGCTCGCCGCGCTCCATTTCGGACTTGGTCGCACAGAGCTTCCGGTAGGATTCAACGGCTTCCCGTTGCTCCCCGGTGGTAATCTGGTCTACCAAAGGGTGCTCGGGGGCCAGAACCATGTAGGTGGCCCCGAAAAGAGTATCAGGTCTGGTCGTGAAGACTTCAATTTCCTCGTCGTGAGCAGGCGCCAGGGAAAAGACCACGCGCGCGCCCTCAGAACGTCCAATCCAGTTTCTCTGGAGCATCTTGATCCCTTCGGGCCAGTCAAGATCCTCCAACTCGTCGATGAGTCGCTGGGCGTAGCTCGTGATGCGGAGCATCCACTGCTGCAGGGGCCTCCGCTCGACGCTATGCCCCTTTTCTTCCCACTCCGAAACCTCCTCGTTGGCAAGGACCGTTCCCAGACTGGGGCACCAGTTCACTGGAGCCTCTGCGACATAGGCCAGCCGAACATTGTCGATCTCCTCCTTGGTCCAGCCCTCGGCTTCCAGTTCGGAGACCGGGCGAGCTCTTTGCGTGGCTTTATCAAAGTAGCTGTTGTAGATCTGAAGAAAGATCCACTGGGTCCACCTGACGTAGCCCGGATCGGTGGTATTGACCTCTCGCCCCCAGTCGTAACAGAAGCCCAGCATCTTGAGCTGGCGCCGGAAATTATCGATGTTGTTCTGAGTGTTGATTCTCGGATGCTCTCCGGTCTTGCGGGCGTGCTCCTCGGCTGGCAGACCAAATGCATCCCATCCCATGGGGTGGAGAACGTTGAATCCGTTCTTTTTCTTGTAGCGAGTAATGATGTCTGTCGCGGTGTAGCCTTCGGGATGGCCCACATGCAGGCCGGCCCCGCTCGGGTAGGGGAACATGTCGAGGGCGTAGAACTTGGGTGCTGAGCGATCGAACTCGGGGTCGCCCGGCCCGGGCATTCGGAAGGCCCTCGTCTGGTCCCACCGGTTCTGCCACTTTTCCTCGAAAGAATCGAACGGGTAGGGTTTGCGTCGGTCGCTCATGGTGTCCTTTGGTCCTGAAACGGCGCGGGACGGTGGCAGATAACAGGTGGCAGGGCAAGCGCCCTGCGCTCTTCATGGGTGCTCTAGTGGTAAAGGGCCGCGCTATTCAATTGCGGCGTAAATCAGTGGTTTGAGGGCATCTTCGAGCAGAAAATCAAAGGGGTAGGTCTGCTCCATGGTCACCACCACCAGTTGATCTGCTGGTGAAATCCAGAAGTGAGTACTCAGCATGCCGCCCCAGCCGTATTCGCCGAGGCGCCCCGCCTTGTTCCAATCTGTTTGAGCGGTCTTGACAGAGAAGCCGAGACCGAACCCCGTGCCGTGCCTGATATTTCCCGGAAACCTGATAGGCATCGCCGGGCCCGAAAGGTGATTGCGGGTCATTGTCTCCACGGTCTTTTTCTGGAGAAGCCTCTGCCCGTTCCATTCCCCACCGTTTGCGATCATCTGAAGGAACCTGGTATAATCCAGGATGGTCGAGGCGAGCCCTCCGCCTCCCGAAAGGAGCCTTGTTCGGGAGCTGTAAGTAAAAAGGTCCGAGTTCCTTCGGCTTAATGAGCCTTGGTTGTCAGAGTTGTAGGCGGCTGCCAATCTCATTCGTTTATCCTCCGGGATGATGAATCCTGTATCGATCATTCCAAGCGGGGTAAAAATCCGGGACTCGAAAAATTGGTCAAGAGCCATGCCTGAGGCGCGCTCCACCACCGCGCCGAGAAGGTCCGTCGAAATCCCGTAAAGCCATCCGGCCCCTGGCTCAAAGGCCATCGGGATGCGAGCTGCTTGCGTGGAGAAATCTGAAAGCTTCGTGGTCTCGCGGAGTGCGCCATGTTCGAGATGTGGCGCGTCAATTTCCTGGATCCCGGTATCGCCATAGGAATATCCGGAGGTATGGCACAAGAGGTCCTTGACGGTGGCCGGTTTTCTGGGAGCAACCAGCTGGGCGTCTTTCCAGACCTGGGCTTTGGTAAATGCGGGCAGGTGTTTGGACACCTTGTCCTCGAGCCGGAGCTGCCCGCTCTCGACAAGGATCATGGCCGCGACTGAGGTGACCGCCTTGGTCATGGAATAGACCCGGAAGATCGTGTCTTCCGTCATGGGCTTTTTGTTTTCAATATCGCGGAGTCCGAAGTTCCCGGCGTAGACGATTTTTCCTTTGCGGGAGATCATCACGGAGGCCCCTGCGATTCTTTTATCTCGGATGAATCCCTGGACTGCATTTCCTACCATTTGGAGTTTCTCCCGGGACATGCCCACCACCCCGGGATCCGTTACGGAAAGCTCACTACCAGCGACCTTTCCGGCGTCACAGAGTGCTGTAGTGAGAAGAGTGAACAGGAGCAGTGTGAGTCGTGTCATACGAGGAGAGTTCCCTAATGTTACCATGAAACGCAAGCGAGCCTTGTTTGAGCAAACGAGTCAAGGTTCTGAAAGACAGAACCCCGCCGCGGTAGCACCGAAACCACGGCGGGGCCTCTGTCACTCCTCTCCGAGGAGAAGGAGCAAAGAATGTGTGGACTCCCTTACCTAGGGAGAGGATGGGTATCGAGTAGGCCGCCAATGATGGAGTTGCGAACTCTGTAGCTCGATATATTGAGAAGAGGAGAGGATGGCCGCCAGAGAATTTCTTATTTTTTTCTCAGTAAGCTTCTTACTATCTGCAAGTCATGAATAAGTCGGCAGGGGCCTAATTCTGCGGAGGCTCTCTCGAAAAGGGACGGAGAGTCGACGGGCTCTTTTTCGGACTGTATTGGCTGGATCAGTCGAAGAGGATGACACAATGATCCCCCTGCTGGTCGCGACCCGGAATATCCACAAGACGGAAGAAATAGCGTCGATCCTTGGAGAGCCATACGTGGTTTCTGATCTTTCAACCCTTCCGGGTGCGCCTGATGTGGAGGAAACCGGAACCACCTTTCTTGAGAATGCGGCCCTCAAGGCAGTCGCCATCAGCAGCTTGACGGGATCGCTGGTTCTAGCAGATGACTCGGGTCTAGAAGTGGAGGCCCTCGATGGAAGGCCGGGGGTCTATTCGGCTCGCTATGCCGGAGCTGACGCGGATGATGCTGCCAATAATGGCAAGCTACTTTCGGAGCTTGCGGGCGTGCAGGGCACCCGGAGATCCGCAAAGTTCCGTTGTGTTATGGTAGTCGCGGAGGCCGGGGAGATCCTTAAGGATTTTCACGGTAGCGTTGAGGGGCGGATCCTGGAGCACCCGCAGGGGAATCGGGGGTTTGGATATGACCCCCTCTTTGTTCCTGCGGGAGAGGCTAAATCATTCGCGGAGCTGGGACCGGAAATAAAGAACGGCCTGAGTCATCGCGCCCGGGCCATGGAAGAGGTGTCGGACTGGTTGCGGCGTCGTCTCTAAAAGAGCGGTGCGCCGGGCCACTCCGGCGGAGCTTGCGGAAGAGCAAGAGATGAAGGAGGTCGACCTCTTCGTCTGGGCTGTTACCCTAATCGAAATATTGAAGTCGTAGAGATGAGAATGAAGCCTGTGCTCTGTGCTACCGCGATTGTGGTGTTGGCTTCATCGTGCGCACGTTACGGCGAGGCCCGCTATGGGGCCAACTATCGCGACCGTCATCCAGAGCACTACTCGTGAGGGGCAAGGCAGTTGCACCTCAGGCCGCCCCGGCAGCGGTGAAGCGAGCAAGTTCCGCAGCAAACAAGATTCAGGGAACGCCTTATCAGTGGGGCGCCGGTCATGCGCAGCTGAACGACTGGGGCTATGATTGTTCGGGTGCGACATCATATGTTCTCAGAGGCGCCGGGGCCATGGCGACTGGATTACCGTATGCGCACGGAATGGGTAGGTCTTCCTGCTCATTGCAGGGTTGCGCTTTGATACTCAGGGGACATACCGACAGGACGGCCCTGGCTGGAGGCCCTATCCCCGTTCGACCAGAGGATATGTTCTGCGGCATCCTCCGGGACTCTAGGGGTGGTTACCGGCGAAGGCTCAGCTCCGGGTTTGCTCGCCAAGGCGGTCCATGATCCCCGGCAGGTCATGCGCGCTGGCGATTCGTTGATCCGCGAGGGAGAAATCACAACAGGAGGTGACCCGGTTGGGAATTGCCACGTTGGGCATCCCAGCTGCTCTGGCGGCCTTGATGCCATTGACGGAATCCTCGATCACGAGGCAAGATGCGGGTTGCAGCCCCAGACGCTGGGCGGCTTCGAGGTAAAGATCGGGAGCGGGCTTGATGCGTGGGGCGTCATCCCTGCAGACAGTGATATCAAAGTGCTCCAGAAGGCCGATTTTATGCAGCCATCCGTCGACCCAGCGATGAGAGGAACTCGATACTACACCTATCGATAGCCCTGATGCCCTCGCGTGTTTCACGGCCTCAGGGATTCCGGGCATGGGCCCCGCGCCCTCAAGGTTTTTTTCGATGGAAGCCTGCCGGGCGTCGTCGAGAGAGGACCAGTCGATGGGGCTGCCGACCAGATCCTCCAGATGGGTTTTCGGGGACCAGGTCTCAAAGTCCGTACCTATGCACTGATTAAAAACTTCGAGGGGCAGGGGATGGCCATGGTCCCGAAACGTCTGGAGCCAGGCTTGGTAGATCGGCCATTCGGTGTCGACGATCAGACCGTCGAAATCATAGAGGAGAGCAAGGATGGAAGATTGCATTGGAATGGTCTCAGGCCCCGGGGCCGGTGCAAGAGAGGGGGATCATCTTTTCCTCGCCCCCCGGGGTTCGTGAGGAGAGGATGTCACATGCGCGCGGTTCTGACCATGTCCCTTCTGGCCTCCAGCCCTCTCCTATTCGGGGCCCCGAGACCGGAGGTCCGGAAGCCCGATGAAGTCGTTGTCTATCGCAAGACTGATCAGGCCGAACTTGAGGTTGAGATCTTCCGGCCGAGGAACTGGAAACCAGAGGATCGCCGTTCCGCCGTGGTCTTTTTTTTCGGCGGAGGCTGGGTTGGAGGATCAACAAGTCAGTTTTACCCGCAGGCGACAAGACTGGCATCCCTTGGAATGGTCACCTACTGCGCCGACTACCGGGTTCAGAGCCGGCACAAGACATCTCCTTTTGAGGCAGTGGAGGACGCCAAGGCAGCAACCCGCTGGATCTGGCGGAACGCAAAGGATCAGGGTGTGAGCCGGGACAAGATTGTTGCGGCTGGGGGGTCTGCCGGCGGGCACCTGGCCGCCTGCTGTGGTCTCGTGGCAGGCTATGACGAGATCCGTGATGGGGAGCCCGGCTTCATCCCTGCGGCTATGGTCCTTTTTAATCCGGTGATTGATACGTCACGGAAAGGATACGGCTACGGGAAGCTGAAACAACGTTATCGGGAAATCTCTCCAGTGGAGCATGTTCACGCCGCGGTGGCTCCGACCCTAGTGCTTGTTGGCTCCGCCGATACCACGACCCCGCCAGCCGGACACAAGCTCTTCAAGGCCCGGATGGATAAGAGAGGACGTTCCTGTCGCCTGTTTGTCTCTGAGGGCCAGAAACACGGCTTTTTCAATCCACGGGGAGACAACAGCCAATATTGGACGACGATGGGAATAATGGAGGAATTCCTCCACACGGAGGGGCTATTGACTGCCCCTGGAAATTAGCAGCTGGTCTGCCCGGAGACGTGCAATTATCGCCGTTTTGCTTCCGGGTAGCGGGCGAGGATCCCTTTCAGCGTCGCAAGCATTTCAGGCTTTTCTCCAGCAAGATTTTTTTGCTCCACAGATGTTTCGTCGTAATCGTAAAGCTCGAATTGTGCGGTCTTGGCTGGAGCCCCGGGCTTTTTCCATTCGACCAACCGGTACCGCTCCGTCCGGATCGCCCTGCCAATCACCCCTCCCCTCCGGGGGTAGCAGTGAAAGGCGTGGTCCCGCACCCGAGCGGCCGGATCCCTGAGGACTGGGAGGAGGCTTTTGCCGCTTAGAGGCTGGGGTCCCTTCGGGCGGGGCAGGCCGCTGAGCTCGGTAAGGGTCGGGAACAGGTCAACGCTTTCCGCAAGTTGTCTTGTCGAAGTTCCTTTCCCGGTGACGCCGGGGGCGACAATCACCAGTGGAATCCGGGTAGCTTGCTCGTAGTTCGTGTGCTTTGTCCAGATCCCAAGATCTCCAAGGTGGAAGCCATGGTCTCCCCAGAGAACAACGATGGTGTCGCTGGTGAGGCGGAGGCGATCGAGCTCCATCATCACTTTTCCTATTTGGGCGTCCATATAGCTGACACTCGCGTAATATCCGTGAATGAGCTGGCGTTTCAGTTCTTCAGTGTAGTCCTCATTTTTTTGAGGAACCGGAGAATACATCGCAATTTCTCCAGCGCGCTTATGAGCGATTCCCGGGGAGCCCTTTGGATGGTTCGGAAAGGGGGAGAGGGGGAACTTGGACGCGTCGTGAAGGTCCCAGTATTTTTGCGGGGCGCTGAAGGGGAGGTGTGGGCGGACAAAACCGACGGCCATGAAAAATGGATCCTTTCGGTTCTTGGCCGCCCGAAGCCGCTTGATGGCCTCGGCCGCAACTCTTCCATCGGCATAATCTTCATCGCGAGAGTCTGTTGCTTCAAAAGCGGCACCTCGCGGGAGAGAGCGAATCTGGTCGAGCTTCTGGTTGGTGAAGTAGGCCTCCTCCCGGGTGAGCTTACCCCCTTCCGTGCTGGCAGGGTCGAGATACTCGATGACCTTGTCGTGGAAATGCGGAACACTAAAGGACTCCGGATCTCCCTCGTTCCCATGACCGATGTGGAAAATTTTTCCCATCGATTCCGTATGATAGCCATGTTTCGCAAAAAACTGGGGCATGGTGACGGCCTCCGGCATGGAACGCCGTAACTTATGTCCGAGCCCGTAGAGTCCAGTTGCGGTGGAATGGGCTCCAAGCATCAGGGTAAATCGGGAGGGAGCGCAAACCGCCTGATTGCAGTAGGCCAAGTCGAATCTCAGGCCTCGAGCGGCTAGTTGATCTAGATTGGGGGTCTTGGCATATGGGTCGCCGTAGCAGCCCAAGGCAGGCTTCAAGTCATCGACAAGGAGAAGGAGAATGTTGGGGCGAGCGGAGGGGGCATCCTCGGACCGGGCCGCTCCCAGTGCCAAGGTGAGAAGAGCAAGAGAGAGAACGACCGGAATCTGTGGGAGCGACAGCATGGTCATGAATCTAGTAGGAGATACGGGATGCCCACCAGTAAAACCCCGCCTTCCAGCACATCGCCGTGATGGGTGTGTTTCTTTCTCCTGAGAGCTCAGGCCTCTCGGATGGCACAGATCGCTTGGCTGATGTCGGGGGCCTTGAAGGTCGAGGAACCCGCCACGAACACGTTTGCCCCGGCAGTAGCGGCTGCGGGGGCGGTCCGGGGATCGATGCCGCCATCAACCTCGATGTGAAACGAGAGTGAATGCCGGTCCCTGATCCGGACAGCCTCTTCGATCTTCGGCAGGACTTCCGGCATGAAGGCTTGTCCTCCGAAACCGGGGACGACCGTCATAACGAGGAGCAGGTCGATCTGGTCGAGATAGGGCTCAACCATTTCCAGTGGAGTGGCGGGGTTCAGCGCAAGACCGTTCATGCAGCTCCCATCCCTGATCATTTTAAGAGTGGCTGCAATCTCGTGATGAGCCTCCGGCTCGGCGTGGACGGAAATCAGGTCTGCTCCCGCCTCCAGAAAGCGTGGGACGTAGTGATCAGGCCTCTCGATCATGAGGTGCACATCGAGAAAAATATCGTTGGTGGCGTGAATGGCTTCCACCATCGCGGGGCCAAAGGAGATATTATCAACAAAATGTCCGTCCATGACGTCGAGGTGCAACCAATCGGCCCCACCTGTGATTGCCCTGGAACATTCTTCCACGATACGGGAAAAATCTGCGGCCAGCACGGAGGGGGCGACAATCCTGTCGGCATTGCTCCATTTCTTCACCTCCTTGGTTTAGCTGGCCGGCGCTTCTTTTCAAGACTTCCGCAACAAGGCAGGAAGGGAAGGAGGGCCATTTTGGACCTCCGCTCAATGTGTGGTGGTCTTCGGGATTTACCGAGGAAGGCGATTTCGAGGTTTGGCTGGGCCCCTCCTTGTGCTTGCCTCATTCCCGTGAGGGACGAACCGATCATTGACCTTACAAGCGATGCCTACTTCATGGGGCAGGCCCTGCGAGAGGCACACAAGGCCTATGCTGCCGAGGAGGTGCCGATCGGCGCTGTTGTGGTCTGTGAAGGAAAGGTGATCGCCCGGGGTTGGAATCAGGTCGAGACCCTGAGCGATGCGACCGCCCATGCGGAGATGCTCGCGCTAACTGCCGCCCAGAATATGATCGGGGACTGGAGGCTGGAAAACTGCACGCTCTATGTCACCAAGGAGCCCTGTCCGATGTGTGCGGGGGCGATTATTCATTGCCGGCCCGAGCGAGTCGTGTTCGGGTGCCCGGACCTGAAGGGAGGGGCGGCAGGTGGGTGGATTAACCTTCTGGATGCCAATCCGCCGCTCAATCATCGTTGTGAGGCGACGGGTGGGGTGCTGCAGGACGAGTGCGTGGACCTTCTCCAGAACTTTTTCCGGGAAGCGAGAGCCAAGAAGGCTGGGAGGATAGCCGATGGGGCGAGCCCTGAAGGCCCATCGCTGAAATAGCCTGAACTAACGGTCAGGGCTTTCTCCGAAGGAAGGCAAAAAGGCCAAGACCGATTGCTCCGAGCAGGGCTGTGCTTGGTTCCGGAATCTGAAAGGTTCCCGTAGGAAACGAAGGTGTCGCGGTAAGGTTGGTCCCGTTATCACTTCCTCCGTCAAAATTGTCATCACCGTCCCAAGCGTTGGGACCAGAGAATGTCCAATTACCGGCGTCGAAGACCCCATCATTCGCGAGAACTCCATCATTCCGGTAGGACCATCCGTCTACAGTGTCCCACGCTGTGCCGGTTCCGTCGGTATTGATATCGCCAAAGACATCGATAACGGACTCAGCCCCTGAGAATGATCCTGTGGCGTCGAAGAAGAGCTCGATTGCGTCGTCTCCATTGTGATTGATGCCATTTCCTCCAACATGACCTGGCGCAACGCCAAACCACTGAGCGAAATCCGTATCCTCAGTGCCTACGAAGAAAAAACTTCCGGCCGAAAGGGGTTGGCTGGGAAGAATGGTCTCCACGCCATCGGTTCCGCCGCCATTGTTCGCGACACCAAGGGCGAAATTTGAGAGGTCAGGGATATTCGCGGTGGCAAACAGCTCCACACCCTTGGGGTCTCCTCCCGGGAGGGGTCCATCGAACACGCCCGTGATAATTAACGCACCCTGAGAGGGAATGGTAAGCGTGACGCAGAGAGTAAACAGGGAAAGTAACTTCATCAAACAGTGGCGGTTTCCAGCCCAAATCTGTTGGGAACTGAAACACGATGCAAGCAGATATTGTTCCAACAGGAGGCAGATTTTGTTCCAATCGGGGCGGATTCAGCCCTTGCTAGGCGTTAGGCTCACTCACGCATGCTCTTGTGGGGGCTTGCTGGGCCGCTATGGGCTATTCTAGGCTGTGGTCATGTCAGGGCCGGTTCATGCTGTTATTGGTACCGATGAAGGCCGGGTGTCGGAGGAGGCGCTTGCGCTTTTTAATGAGCTTAAGCCCGTTGGAGAGGCAGAGGAGTTCACGAACGATGTGATCGAGGGGACCGCAGCGAATGCGGAGGAAGCCTACCGTGCCTGCGCGAGGACGATTGAGGCATTGCAAACCGTCGGGTTCTTTGGAGCCGATAAGATCGTATGGCTGAAGGGAGCCAATTTCCTGGCAGATGACCGAACCGGGGGGTCGGAAAGAGCCAAGGAGGGAGTGGAGGACCTGCTGGAGGTTCTTAAGGCGGGAACCGGTAATGAGGTGATATTTCTTATCAGCGCGGTGGCGATCGACAAGCGCCGGGGGTTTTACAAATGGCTTCAGAAAAATGGCGAGGTAGCAGCCTTCGATAAAATCGACGTCTCCAAGGATGGCTGGGAGGATGAAGTAGCCTTGCTGGTGACCACCCGGGCGAAGGAGCTGGGACTCGCATTCGAGCATGAGGCATTGGACCTGTTCGTCCAGATGGCGGGGGAAGAGACCCGTCAGATTAGCAACGAACTTGAGAAACTTAGCCTCTACCTTGGTGACCGCAGGCTGATTGAGCTTGAGGATGTTCGCCTGATCGTTCCTCTCAGCCGGAAAGGAGTGGTCTGGGAAATAGGCAGGGCCCTTGAAAGCCGTGATACTGGGCGGGCGATCTCACTGATCGATGCCCAGTTCGAGAAAGGAGAGAGCCCGATTGGATTGATGCGCGCGGCGATCATCCCGACCATCCGCAATCTTTTCATGGCGCGGGTCCTGCTGGATGCTCACCCCAAGCTTCCTGTACATAATGGACGGTCCTTCACGGTGGCCCTGAATCAGCTTCCTGAAGGAGACATTGCATGGTTGCCTCGGACTAAGAGCGGGAGTGTCAACGCCTGGGGGCTTTTCTTCGCCGCCCGGAAAGCCGGGCAAGTGACCACCGGCGAGATGAGACAGGCGCTGGAATCAGCACTGCACGCTGACAAGTCGCTTGTCACGACCCAGCTGGATCCTCGCATGGTTCTGCACCGGTTGGTCGCTGACCTCACCATGGGAATGGGCAAGAGTCGTTCGCGGAAGAGCGCATGAGGAGAGGGGTGTCCCCGAAAACGTATCCTTGATAAACGGGCCGGCCGTGTTGCCCTTGGGGCATGAAAATTGTCATTTCAGGTCTTCTTGTGGGAGTGGCCGCCGGGTTGGTCGGGGCCCTGTGTGGAGTGGGTGGAGGAATTCTCATGGTTCCCGCGTTCGTCCTCGCTCTCGGCATGGGTCAAAAGCATGCGGTCGCGACGTCGCTGGCCGTAGTTGTTGTTACCGCTCTGGCGGGAACCGCAAATCACGTCTTGAGAAAGAGTGACCTCATCGATTGGAGGCTGGTTGCCTTTACGGCCGTGGGAGCTGCGGTGGCGGCTTGGTATGGGACAGAGCTTATGAGAACCATGAGCAACCAGCAGCTCACCAGAATATTCGGAGTCCTTCTGATTCTGGTGGGGGCCCGGATGCTGATGCTGAAAGCGGCCTAGCGCTCTGATATTGGCGGGACCGGGGAGAGCTCCCGGGGCCCGACATACTCGGTGAGGGGACGGTAAAGCCGGTTGTCTTCGAGTTGCTCGAGAACCTGGGCAGTCCATCCGCTGGTCCGGGCAATAGCAAAGATGGGGGTAAAGAGGTCAGTTGGCAGTCCAAGGGAGTAATAGACCGTGGCAGAGTAGAAATCGACGTTTGCATTCAATCCCTTGCGCTCTTCCATGAGCTTCGCGATGCGCTCTGACATCTGGACCCACTTCGGTTCGCCGAGCTCCTCGGTCAGCTTGCGGGCCATCCGCTTCAGATGGGGAGCGCGTGGATCCAGAACCTTGTAGATCCTGTGGCCAATGCCCATGATCTTCCGCTTGTTTGCAAGGGCGTCGTCTACGTAGGCGTCCACCTTGTCCACGGAGCCGATCTCCTCGAGCATCTTGATGACTCCCTCGTTGGCGCCCCCGTGGAGCGGGCCCTTCAACGTGCCAATCGCGGAGGTAATGGCGGAGTAGAAGTCCGAGAGGGTTGCTATGGTCACACGGGCCGAGAAGGTGGAAGCATTCATCCCATGGTCTGCGTGCAGGATGTATGCAACGTCGAGGGTTCTGGTTGCCTGTGCGCCAGGCTCCTCCCCGGTATAGAGGTAGATGAAATGACCCGCCTCTGACAGGTCCTCGCGGATCGGAGGAAGATCAAGCCCCTGCCGGGCCCGGTGGAAGTAGGCGACGATTGTTCCTACCTGCGCACATAGCGACATGGCGACTTCTCGGTTGGCGTCATGATCAGGCTCTCCGATCTTTGCTCGATCGTCGTAAAGGCCAAGCATGGAAACGGCGGTGCGCAGGACATCCATGGGACCAGCGGCCTTCGGGGCCGCCAGAAGATAATCGATGACTCCCTGGGGGATTGCCCGCCGGCTGGCCAGGTCCTTCTTGAAAGCGTCCAGTTCTTCAGCCGTTGGCAGTTTGCGGTGGTAGAGGAGGTAGACTACCTCCTCGTAGCAGCAGTGCTCCACGAGATCGTCGATGTGATAGCCCAGATAGGAGAGACGGCCCTCAAGGCCTTCGACGTTTGAGAGAACGGATTCGTTGGCAGTGACTCCTTCGAGGCCTTTGGCGTAATCGGACACAGGTCAAATGGGGGTGGGCAGTGAATCGCATCCTTCCTGAAGTGGAAGATGCGCCCGGAGAAAAAAGCGGCCCAGAGCACAACGCGCAAGATGTAATGGATGAAGATTTCGAATCGTTTCTTGATTGGAGACTTTCCGGTGAAGTCTACCATCAGGCCGTGGGAGTGGGATTTACCATCGCGATAGAGACGAGTGTCGCCCAGGGATCGGTGGCCCTCGCCCGGCAGGGAGAGGTGATTCGAACAGAACAATTCGAGGCTTCGAGGCGCTCCTCGGAGGTCCTGATTGCGCCCCTCTCCAAGATCTTGGATCTCGTTGGGGATGATAGAGTGGAGCTGGTTTTGGTCGGTACCGGGCCAGGCAGTTACAACGGCGCGAGGGTAGGAATTGCTGCTGCACAGGGCATCGGGATTGTCCACCACTGCCCAGCGGTTGGGATTTCCTCGCTGGAGGGGCTGCCCGTGGTCCGGTCCGGAGGCCCCTGCGTTGCTCTGGGAGATGCACGCAGAGGAGCATTTTTCACAACCGTCCTCAGCCAGGGAAAGCTGTTGGAAGCTCCGGTCCTTTCCGACCACACTCAATTCGAGCAGCGGGTTCGCGGGGCAGTGGAGCGAGGATGGTCCCTCGTGACTCTGGATGAAAGCAGCCGCCTCGGCCTCTCGGATTGCGAGATTCTTACCGAGGTGCCTGCGGCCGTTCTCCTGCTGGAGGCGTGGCTGGGGCGGTCGCCAGAGGAGCAGCAGGAACTACTGGGACTGCCACCCCAGCCTTTTTACCTTCGCCCCCCCCATATCACTCAACCGGGAGGGGCCTCAGGAAAGAGCGGCGGGAGTCCAGGGAGAGACTCTGTTTGAGGCAGCGATTAATACTGGGGCATGTCATCTCAGGAGGGGCGATTCTGAGGCCTGGCCCTCAGGACCAGAGCTTGATGGCTTTCATCAGATCTGATTCCCGGCGCCGGCAGGGAGGGCTGCTACCGTAGGTAATGGCATAATGGTAGTGCAGAAGGTCTTTTGCGAATCCGGGTTCACGGTGGTTTTGTGCAAGAGAGTGAAGCTGCTGCCGCAGAGTGCGGCTGGGAGGCATGGGATGCCCATGCAGCGCGCAGGCTTGCCGGAAGCGGGCGAGATAGTCCGGAGTGGCTGGAAGGAGCCCTTCGGAAACCAGTTCGGACTTCTCTGGAGGTTTTCGACGAAGACGAAGCAACAGGAAGGAGAAAGGAAGAAGTCCGACTCCAGTGCCGAGGGCTATGTAAGTCCAGAGGTGTGTCTCGCTCACTGGAGTGAGCGAGGAAGAGTCTGCCTGCAACTGACCATTTTCCAACAGCGGAGGCACTTCGGCGGAGTCGGCGATGTCAATCGGCGTTCTCGCTCCAGGGGGAGTGGTGTCAAATACAACCCAGCCGACGTCCTCGAGATAGATTTCGGTCCATGCGTGGGCCTCGCTGGCGCGAAACATCAGATACCCCGGGCCTTCGTACCACTTGCCTCCGCTCCAGCCGTAGGCGATCCGGGACGGGATGTTCAGGGCTCGACAGAGGAGGGCGCCGGCAGTGGCAAAGAACTCACAATGGCCTCGCTTTTCGTAACGCATGAAGTTCAGGACAGGGTCGATGCCCCCGGGGTTTTCGATATCGAGAGAGTATTGGAAATTAGTCCAGAGAAGGTTTCTCAGTCCCACCAGACGGGTGGCAGGATCGCCGAGAGTCTTGCTCGAGAGGTTGATGATCTCGTCCCGGAGCCCTTCGTCAGAGGGAAGTTGCAGGCGGGGAGAGTCCTCCGGCAAGGAAGGAAACCTTAAGTTCGAAAGCTCGCCGGACTCGAGGAGGCCGGAAAGGGTAACGGTCTTTGCCGCCACTTCATACGTGTAGCCCTTTTCGGGATCTTTTGCCGGGTTCAGGCGGAAAATGCCCGGGTCTACATGCCGGAGCTGCGGCACCCACCCCTGGAAGGCCCCCTGTGGGGCCGTGAAGAGGTCCTCGCCCCGGGGGTGTGACGATTGGATAATTTCACCTCGGAGCATGAGGCCCGGCCGGGTTTCTGGTTGTTGCAGCTTGACCCTGCCGCCCTCGTCGGGGACGAGCAGTGCAGGGGGCATTCCAACGGGTGTCCATGTCGCTTTATCAAACCGTTCCAGCGCGAAGGCCCGAAGATAAGCCCTGTTGCGGAGAAGGGCTCGGGTTGTCGATGGGTCACGGGGCCGGAAAAAAATTTCGGGCTTGTTCGACGGGCGAGCGTTGCTGGTCAGCGGCAGGGGCCGGCGTCCTCTGGCGTCCCAGAGCCAGTTCCCGGAAATACTGCCACCGTGTGTGGTCGGGCTCTCTTCTGATTCAGACGTCATGTCCTCGAGCCCTCTTGCGGAAATGGTCTCAGAGACAAGTCGTGACAGGGATTCGGCGTGGGGAGGAACCACGGTAAGGAAACACAGGAAGAGGCACTCGATGCTCAGGACCCCGAATCCGACAGCAAGGTAGTCGGACCAGGAAGGAGGGCGGCGGGACTGCGCGATACTTCCTCCCAAGCGGGACTTTTTTTGCCAGAGGCCAATTCCTAGCACGAGGATCAGGACCGCAAGACAGTTCCTGAGAACGGAATGCAGTCCTTCCGGCCAGCCGCGAAGCAGAAGGTAGGCGGCGGCGACCGTAAGGGCGAGAAAGAGACTGCGCATTGGAAATGCTCCCCGGGTCAGCCGGGAAGGGAGGAAGACTTTTTCAGGTGGAAGCGCGACGAACCTTCAGCGTCCTCGCTCCATAGTTGTGCTGCCGAATATCAACGTGGATGGCAGGCCGGTTTGGGAGGGCATCGGCCCAAGACTCCGTGGGCATGTCGGAGATGACAATGAGGGAGTCATCATCGGAGATACGCTCAATGACCGGAATCAGGTCGTGAGCCTCTGTATCGGGCCGGCGATGTGCTCTCGTGAGGGAGACGAGCAGATTTCCGAAGCTGCTCCTTGAAACCACGGGAAGAGGCTCCCAATCATTGAAATCGGCAAGAAAGGTTGTTGGAATGCCATGTTCGCGCAGGTAGCGCAGGGTCCCGCAGGCAAGGGAGAGAGCCCATTCAAATCGATCGGCCCGTATCAATTGGCCTGACATGCCAAAGGAGTGGAACAGTACGACGCAATGTCGGGGATAGAAGCCGGGGGGATCATTTTCGCGGACGCGCAAGCCTCGGCATCGGGTGAATGAACGAGCGGAGGCTGGCCAGTGGATGTGCTTGGCTGGATCCCCTGGCTGCCAGGGGCGGACCCCGCGCAACTCACCGGGAGCATGACCGGGTGTGATGCCGGGGAGCAGAGAGGCATCATGCAGAGATCCCTGAGTCGAAAGCTCCAGCGGAATAAGTGGCCTTGGGAATACAAGAACCTCGTGCGAAAACACCCCGGAGGCGCTCATTGAGAAAAGCCCGAGGGGCATCGTCGTTTGCAGGGAATACTCGTGTTCGGACTGGGAGCTGCGTCCTGGGATTGTTCCCCGCAGATGGACCTCGGAAGCCGAGCTAGCAGCGGTCCAGGGAGCGAAGGTCCGGATCTCAACCTGCCCGGCAAGTCTGAGTTTGATCTGGATATGAAAAGCGTCGAGAAGACCACGCCTGTTGTGAATGACGATCCGCAGGTCAAACGGGTGATCGGCGTAGACCCGGGCCGGTGCCCGAAAGCTCAGGGACAGGGCAGCGAGATTCTGTCGAACTAGAAACCAGGCCCCTGCCAGAAGAAGCCCTCCACTCAATCCAAGGGTGATGAGAATCCCGTCGATGCGGAAACATCCGAGGATGGTAAGAGCAAGGGAAGCCCCTAGGAGGACGGCACCACGGCGGGTAAGCATGGGAGTGAATCTCGGGGCAGGGTTGGCAAGTATTCGAGAATGCGACGGAGACGGGTCGTTTCCGGGTCAGGGGACAGGGGTCTGATCCAGAGCAGCGTCGAGAATTGGGTCCGGATCCAGAGTGTCATCCGTGAGGAGGCGGTGCCGGAGGACGTGCGGGTAGACTGCCTGGACGTGATCAGGGTGAACGGCATCCTGCTCCTCAAGAAGCGCGAACGCGCGGGCGGCCGACTGAAGAGCAAGAGTACCGCGGACGGAGATGGCATGGTCCTGACCTGTAAGGGACCTCGCTGTCTGGCAGAGGGAGAGGAGGTAGCGTTGGAGGGTGTCGGAGATCGCAACATCCGTCACCCGGTCCTGGAAGGTTGTGAGCTCCTCAAGAGAGAGCACGCATTGGGCGTGCTCTTTTGCGGGAGGCCCTCCACCGTGAAGTTTCAGGATCTCGAGTTGGCACTCCTCCGAGGGCAGTGTCATAGGAATTGAGAGCAGGAACCTGTCCAGCTGAGGCTCGGGAAGTGGGAAAGTGCCCGTTGACGACGTGTCGTTCTGGGTTGCCACCACGAGGAAGGGATCTGGCAGCTTTTTGGTTTCTCCATCAACGGAGACCTGCCGCTCGTTCATGGATTCAAGGAGGGCCGATTGAGTCCGAGGCGAAGCGCGGTTGATTTCATCCGCCAGAAGGAGGTTTGAGAACACCGGTCCCGGGATGAAATTAAAATCACCGCTCTGCTGATGGTAAAGATTGTAGCCAATGATGTCGGAGGGAAGCAGGTCTGGCGTGAATTGAAGCCGTTTGAATATACCGCCGAGAGACGTGGCGAGGGTTGACGCGAGCGATGTTTTGCCGATGCCCGGCGGACCGGTCACAAGCGCGTGTCCGCGTGCCAGAAGGGCTGTGAGGAGCAGGTCGGCTGCTCGCTCAGAGCCGAGAATCGATTCATTGAGGGTGGCTCGGAGGGCCTGGAGAGAATCTTGGGGCACGTGCATGAGTTACCCGGTAACGGCCCTGGGGAAAATCGGAAATTTGTCTGATGGCAATAACGCAGCGGTGGGGGCGAGCCCTGGCAAGGCACCGCAATTACGGGCTTTCAGGTCAACGGAGACTACGAAAAGCCTATTCTTGGCCCAGTTCGGCGGCGACTTCGGTGATAGCGGCAGGGTAAATCCTGTGCTCCTCGGCCTGAATCCGGGCATGAAGAGAGGCTGAGGTGTCACCGGGGAGAATCGGAACCCTCGCTTGGGCGATTACGGGGCCTGTGTCCATTCCCGCGTCGACATAATGGACCGTGCAACCACTCTCACGAGCTCCCGCCTCGACCGCCTGGGTCCACGCGTAGAGGCCCGGGAATTCTGGAAGGAGGGAGGGGTGAATGTTGATGATACGCCCTGGGAAGGCGTTGAGAAGCGGGGCCCGGAGAAGTCGCATGAATCCGGCAAGGCAAACCAGCTCAACGCCCGCCTTTTTCAGTAGCTCAGCCGTTTCGCTCTGAGCTTCCACCGGGAATTTCGACCGGTGGCCCCGGCAGTTAATCAGTTCCGCAGGCAATCCTGCCTGCGCAGCTCGCTTGAGGATATAGGCGTCCGGAATATCGCTGAGAACCATGACGATTTCCGCGTCGAGGGCTCCTTCCTCAATGGCATTGAGAATGGCCTGCATGTTGGAGCCAGAGCCTGAGCCAAGAATGCCGAGACGAATCACTGAGCGAGGCTAGGAGTGGATGCCCCGGGACACAAGCGCAGGCGGTGATGGGACGATTCGGGGCATCAAGTTAGCAGGCTGGCCCGGTGGGCTGCGCCCTCCTTTCACTTGCCCGGGAAGGAGAAGCGCGGCATACTGCGGAGGCTTTGAATAAGGCAGATTCCACGGTCACGCGAGGGCGTGTCATGTCGGGAAGAACGCTTCAGGCGCCCCGGGGTTAACCTCCCCTCCAAGGGTCTTGATCCATTCCTGCTGATTGTGTCGGAGCCAGAACAGAAACCAACAGGAGTTCCTAACAAACATGCACGACCCCAGGATTGATCGGCTCGCAGAGCAACTCGTTCGTCACTCGACCAGGCTGAGGAGGGGCGAGAAAGTTCTGATAGATCTCTATGATGTTCCAGAGGATGTGGGCATCGCCTTGGTCAGGGAGGCCCGTCGCCGAGGAGCGGTTCCGTTTGTGACGATGAATTCTGTGCGGGTTTCCAGGGAGCTTCTCATGGGAGCTACGGACGAACAGTATCGTTTGCTCGCCAAGCACCGGATGGCCGAAATGCGGGATATGAATGCCTACATCGCGGTCCGCGGGAGTCACAACATAGCGGAATGCAGCGATGTGCCTGCCGGGCGGATGGATCTTGCTCAAGGGCATACCCGTAAAGTTCTTCGACATCGGGTGGAGAAAACCAAATGGTGCGTGCTGCGCTGGCCGCATGCAGCAATGGCTCAGCAGGCGGGGATGAGCACTGAAGCATTTGAGGACTTTTATTTTCGTGTTTGTCTTCTGGATTACAAGGCCATGAAGCCTGCCATGAATGCGCTGGGACGCCTCATGACGAAAACCGATCGCGTCCACATCAAGGGACCAGGCACGGACCTCGAGTTCTCGATCAAGGGGATCCCCGCGATTCCCTGTGGCGGCGAGTGCAACATCCCTGACGGCGAGTGCTTTACCGCTCCGGTCAGGGATTCCGTCAATGGGGTCATCACTCATAATGCAGCGACGATCTATAATGGAATTCCATTTGATGGTATCAGGCTGGATTTCGAGAAGGGCAAGATCGTTAACGCAGAGGCCGAGGGAAAGAGCCGTGAGATTAACAAGATACTGGATGCGGATGACGGGGCGCGCTATGTCGGGGAATTCGCGCTAGGTTTTAATCCTGAAATCCGGGAACCTATGCGGGATATCCTGTTTGATGAGAAAATCGCTGGATCGTTTCATTTTACGCCCGGGCAGGCCTACGACGAGGCCAGTAATGGTAACAAGTCGAAGGTGCACTGGGACATGGTGAGCATCCAGCGAAGTGATCATGGGGGAGGTGAGATCTGGTTCGATGGGAAGTTGATTCGTAAGGACGGGAAGTTCCTTCCTAAGTCCCTTCTGGGGCTCAACTGGTAGGAGTCAGGTAGAGCGGGTGGATAAAAATGGTGAGGCCGGGTATGGGACAGGCCCGCCGAATCGCCTTGGAAATAGTAAGGAAGCCTGAAATATATGGGCTCGATGCTTCGCTTCCTCCTTCTATGGTTGTGTGGTCTTTCGACCTCGTGGGCCCAGAGTTATCTGGCGGTCAGCGAAAAGGCTCCGGCTCCCGCCAGAGAATTTCGTGCGGCCTGGGTTGCGTGTGTCTACAACATCGACTGGCCCAGTAAGAAGGGTCTCAGCGCGAGGCGGCAACAGGTGGAGCTGGCCCGCATTCTCGATCGCATGGCCTCATTGCGTATGAATGCGATAATTTTCCAGGTCCGGCCCCAGGCGGATGCTCTGTATCGGTCAGGGATAGAGCCCTGGTCTCCCTGGCTGACCGGGACGATGGGGAGAGATCCCGAGTATGATCCACTCGCATACTGTATTCAACAGGCCCATGCCCGGAATATCGAGGTCCACGCATGGTTCAATCCATTTCGAGCGAGCCCTCACCGGGATCACCGAGTCTCTCCGGATCATGTATCCCGAACTCATCCTGCAATCATCCGTGACTTCAAGCTCCACAAGTGGATGGATCCCGCCAGTAGTTTCACAAGACGCCGGGCTCTGGATGTCATCGCAGATGTCGTAAGGCGTTATGACGTGGACGGGATACACATAGACGATTATTTCTACCCGTATCCCGATCTGGTCAAGGGTCGGCCCGAGCCTGATTTCCCGGACGGGAAAACGCCTTCACAGCGTCGTGCCTACGTTGATTCGTTTGTGCGGGGGATGTATTCGAAGGTGAAAGGGATCAAGCCTTGGGTTCGTGTAGGTATCAGCCCCTTTGGAATCTGGAAGCCCGGGATCCCCCGGGGAACCAGCGCACAGATTAACGCTTATGAGCACTTGGCTGCTGACTCCCGGAAGTGGTTGGCATCGGGGTGGTGTGATTACCTTTCTCCTCAGCTCTACTGGCGGATTAAAGGGCCACAGAGTTTCTCCCTTCTGCTTGAGTGGTGGCGTGCACAGGGTTCTCGTCCGGTATGGCCGGGGCTTGCGACATCTCGGATCAAGTCCAGTGAGGATCCGGGCCGCTCGGCTAGCGAGATCGTGAATCAGTTACGACTCTCCCGTTCGACAGGACGGAACTACGCAGGCCATGTGCATTGGAGCGCCAAGGCCCTGATGGAAAATCGGGGGGGGATCACCACTGCCCTGAGCAGGAGTATTTATACTCATCCCGCCCTCGTCCCTCCCATGCCTTGGCTGACCAAGAGCTCTCCTGCGACGCTCCGTGTCCGGGCCAAAGCCGGCAAAGGGAAGATCCTTGTGGAATGGTCTAGAGACTCCTCAGCCAAACAATACGTGGTCCAAGCCCGCTATGGGTCCCGGTGGAATACTTACGCGATAATACATGGCTCTCGCCTGAAGGTGGAACTTGAGGGCTCGCCGGAGGCGGTCGCGGTCAGCAGCGTGAATCGCTACGGGGTGACATCAGCCCCGACTGTCTTGGGGCGTCGCTAGGCTTGGAGGCTGCGCAGGCCTTTTCGATCACGGGATTGCTCCGGAGACCCGGAAAAGTGGTTGCCTAACCCGGATATTTAATAGAACCTGAAGGCCGTTCACCCTGCGAAGTTTACGCGCATGACCCTCCGGTTCTTCGTCACCCTATCGGGAGCCTTTATTCTAGGCTGGCTCGCGCTGACATTTTTCCGGGAGGTCCCAATGGAAAGCTATCTGCGGACTCCACCTCCTGACGCCACACCGGTCGATGAGGAAGGGGACCAGGAGATTGCTGCCGACGTGGATCCGGATCGAGTGGCCGTAAATAGTGATCTACCGGAAGAATAGGGGTGCTGGTTGGAAGGGGGAGCCGAGGGCTGCGAATCTTCTTCCTTGTTTCCTGCTGGATACGGCAGGCAAGATCTGCCTTCTCAGTAGCTCACTGAACTCCCGCCGCCCTCGACTATGGCCGTAACCCTGAAATGCGCTGCTTGCGGCGCCCAAGTCGAATTTGAGGAACTCAACTCAACTTCGGAAGTCACCTGTCCCGGCTGTCAGGTCAAGGTGCGCTACCGGGAATGCGATGAGCAAATGGCGATTCCCGTCAGCATGGCCCTGCCTGAGGAGTTTGCGCCCGCAGACCTGAGTTCGGTAGCTGATAAATCGGCCCTTCTTGTTGAGCGGTATAAGAGACAGAAACCCGCTTCCCGTTCCACCAAAGATGATACGAGTGACCTAGTGCTGGCAAAGGCCTTGAAGGCCCTCGCTCACAGCGTCGGGATTCTGGATGAAAGGTTAACCCGTCAGGAAGGGAAAGAGCAGTTGCGCCAGGGGGAGGATGGTGGCGTGGACCCTCAGGAGGAAAATTCCTCTGCCGCGGTGGCGGCCGCCACGGAGGATGGAAGCAGGGGGAAGGACCATGCCGGGGAGAGCGACCCGGAGGTCGTTCATCTGGGGCCTCAAGAGGCAGACGACCATGCAGGGAATGCCAAGGCAGACCCTGTCGAGGCACGGGTGTTGGTCCGCAGTGAAGCCGCCCGAATTGCTCATGCATTCCAACGAGAGAGGCATGGGCAGGAGGATTGGATGGAGAGCGCGAGTGACCGCAGGCGCGCAGGTGGATTTTCATGGCTCGTCAGCAACTACCCGAAACGGACCATGATGGTCGGGGCTATTCTGATGGCCTCGTTGAGCGTATCGCTAATTCTCTGGACGGCGAACCTTATCGCTGCGGGAAACAAGACAGGAGAGAACCAGATCCTTCCCAGTTCCCCGTCGATGGGACTGAGCCGTTTGATGGAAGATGACCCCGAGGCAGGCATGGCCGAGACCGTTGCCCGGGGGTACCTGAACGCAACGAGCGCGCAGGCAGCGTTGCCCTTCGTGTGGGAGGCAGACATCATCCGGGATAAGTTTGCGCGGTATTTCGTGCCACTTTCACAGCCTGACTCCTACGAACTCACCCTTCAGGACCGCGCGATCGGCAACGACGGGAAACCGCAGTTTCTCTATACGGTTACCTCCCTGGGGGAGAGGCCGAGAAGGCTGCTGCTTTTGCCGGAGGGAGCCATGCCAAAGGTCTTCTGGGAATTCTTCGAGGAAGTCGGCGAGATGACTTGGGAAGATTTTCTGTCCAAGAAGCCTCAGGGTCCGACCGAGATGCGGGTTTGGGTGCACCCGGTGGAAATTTATGTCGATGGCTATGAGAGTGAAAAGTGGCAGGCCTACGTGCTTCATGACCAAGCAGAGCGTCACAGGGTCCTCGCCTACGCTCCCCGGGACCTGGGTGATGACTGGCAGATCTCGGACGCGCTGCAAAATCAGCCTGTGACATTCAACCGTCACGAGGCGGTCATGGCCCTGCTCGTCTTGCGACACAAAATGAAAATTGAGGACCAGGCGTTCTCCGGGGTCATCGCGGAAATTGAAGACGTTGTGGCGACGTCGTGGTTACCGGATCGTTTCCGGTCTGGGAGTAGGGAGTAATTAGGAACGAAGCTGCAGGCTACGCGAGTCCATTGCGCTCAAGCAGGGGCTGGAGCTCCGGGTCCCGGCCCATGAACTCACGATAGAGCTCATCGACGGGGCGCGAGTTGCCCTTGCTCAGGATGTGATTACGGAAGGCACGGCCGGTATCGGGATTCAACACGCCTTCCGACCGGAACCGGGTGAATGCGTCCGCGTCCAGGACCTCGGACCATTTGTAGGAGTAGTAGCCGGCGGCGTATCCCCCGGGGCTGTCAAACAGATGGTTAAACTGGCGGGCGATGGTTGGGGTAGGGGAAGCCAGGCTGGCCTTGTAGTCCCCCAGGATCTCCCTGTCGACCTCATCGAGGTCTCGGTTGAGATAGAGGCCAGGCCGAATATGCAGTTCCAGGTCAAGTTTTCCGAGTGACAGCTGCCGCATGGTGGCGGAGGCGCTCAGGTAGTTCCGAGCGGCGATCATTTTTTTGAAAAGTTCCTCAGGAATTGGCTGGCCTGTCTCATGGTGCCGGGCGAAAAAATTAAGAGAGTCCCGGTCCCAGCAGAAGTTCTCCATGATCTGGGAGGGAAGCTCCACCCAGTCCCGGGGGACGTTGACCCCTGCGAGGCTTTTCACGGGGACTTCACTGAGGAGCTGGTGCAGAAGGTGGCCAAACTCGTGAAAAATTGTTTCTACCTCGCTGTGCGTAAGCAACGCGGGCTGATCCCCAATGGGCTTGGTGAGATTCCCGGTGATCAACCCGAGATGAGGTTTGCGCTCAGCGTCTCCGGACCCGGGTAAGCCGGTCTCGAGATAGTTCATCCACGCTCCACCGCGTTTCGATTCCCGGGGGTGCCAGTCAGCATAAAAGGAGCCGAGAAGCTCACCGGAGATGGAATCATGCAAGTCGTAAAAGCTGACCTCGGGGTGCCAGACTTCAATCTCCGCCCCGGAGGAAGAAGCTCCCGGCTCCAGGAACGCGCTTTGTCTGCGCGTGATGGTGATTCCGAAGAGAAGGCTGGTCAGGCCGAACAGGCCTTCCATGACGTTATCGACCTGAAAGTAGGGGCGCAGGTCTTCGTCATCAAAATCATACTCTTCCTTGCGTTGCTTTTCTGCCCAGTAGGACACTTCCCAAGGCTCCAGAGGAGAGGGGTCGATACCGGTTTTGAGGGCCTTGTAGGCTTCGAGCTGTCTACATTCATCCCGAAACGCATCGACGATACGGCCATGAAGATCCTCAATGAATCCCTTCGCGGTCGCACCATTGCCGACCATGCTTCTCTGCAACTTGAGATCTGCGAAATTTGCGAAACCCAGTAACTCGGCTTTTTCCTGCCGCAGCTGGACGATTTGCCAAACAAGTTCTGAATTGTCGAACTTATCGCTGCGTCCGATAGAGCTCCTGCCCTCAAATATCTTTTTGCGGAGCTCATCGCTGTCCGCATACTGCAGGACGGGGTAGAAGGACGGGAACTGCATGCTGAAACGCCAGCAGGGAGCCTCCGGGGATCCAAGCCCCTTGGATTCCGCGTCGGCCCGTGCAGAAGTCCGGCAACTTTCAGGAAGCCCTGCCAGCAGGGCCTCGTCCTCGACGACGAGCTCCCATTCTTTTACCGAGTCCAGAACGTTTTCACCAAATTTCTTGGTCGCCTCGGCCAACTCACTCTGCAGCTGCGCCATGCGGGCTTTCTTTTCCGGAGGGAGATCGGACCCGGCGTCGCGAAAGTCCGCGCAGGTCTCCTCGACGAACCGTCTGGATACGGCGTCAAGATCATTGACGGCGTCCGAGTTCGCGAACAGTTTCAGAGTTTCCCATAATTTTGCGTTCAGGGGGATGGAGGCATGGAAGGAGGTGACTTTGGGAAGCATCTTGTTGAGAGCGCTCCTCTGGGCCTCATTGTCCCGCACGGACGAAAGGTGATTGAGTTTACCCCAGCCGCGGGCAAGAGGTTCGGTGGCAGCTTCAAGAGCGGCAAACGTGTTATCGTAGGTGACCTGCTCCCGGGGAATCGCGCAAATTTCGTCGATGCTCTTCTGGGCCTCTCCAATGCCAGCCTCTATGTCGCCCTCTACCTTTTCTGGTATCAGTTGCGACCAGCGAATGTGGAACTCTTCTGCGAGGAAGGGATGATCAGGCATGGTCAGGAGCTTGGGATTCCAAGAGCGGATTGTCAAAGAACAGCGCGGGGAGATCAGAGCGAAGGGGTGCTCCGGCCGGAGCGGCCACCGATGTTGCGGATAAGCGGGGGGAGCCCCGCCGGAGACCAATCCGGCGGGGCCTGACCATTTCTGAAGGCTACAAAGAAGAGTAGGAAAGGTCTGGAGCCGGCTGGATCTGCCGGGCACCCAGAAGATGAAACGATGGATTGGCGCGGATTCGCAGAAGAAATTTAATTCTCGTGCCGACGAATTCTCGGCCGCCTATTTTTCAGTGAAATATGCACGCTGCTTCTTGGAGATCTTCATTTCCAGAAAATCCATAATGCTTAACATATCATCCCACACCTTACGTTTCTCAGTTACGGCAGAATCATTGTGAAGAAGATAGGATGGGTGGTAGGTCACCCGTAGTGGAATGCCTTCAAACTTGTGCCAGCGGCCTCGCATACGGCCGACAGGCTGATTTTGATAATTCAGAAGTCCCTCCGCGGCCGTTCCACCAAGGGCCACAATGCACCTTGGTGCCACGATCTCGATTTCAGCCCTCACGAAAGGGAGGCAGGCCCGCATCTCATCGGAAGTAGGTTTTCGATTATTGGTTGTCTGGTTTTTAAGGGCAGGACGGAATTTGCAGATGTTGGAAATATAGACCATCTCACGAGAGATCCCCATGGCCTTAAGAATCTGATCCAGCTTTTGCCCGGCCTTTCCCACGAATGGTTCGCCCTTCCTCTCTTCCTCGTAGCCCGGGGCCTCACCAACAAGCATCAGGTCAGCAGCTGGATTTCCCGCGGCAAAGACCATGGTGTCGCGGAGCGACTGCAGGGAAAGGGCGGGCTCCCAAGTTTCGGCCTGCCTTCTCAGGGACGCAAGTTTCTCGCTGGCGCTGGTGCCTTCCGTATTCAACGCCGGCAGAGGCATCTCTGACGGCTCCCTGTCGCGGCCGGAAATCCCTGGTATGTTACGGGTTGGCGCAGGGTCCCTCTCGGGGGAGGTCCGTGCGGACTTGCGCATTCCTGCGCGAATCCTCTCACGGAGGACCTCCTTGGCTCCCTCATCAAGGCGAATGTAACGTTCGCCCTCGCGCGAAAGCTGCTGAAGATATTCAATGAGGGAACGAACTGCCGACATCACCCGAAGCAAGCAGGAAGGGCTGCAGGCACCAAGCCCGAACTCCGGTCGCCTGATCACCGCCATGCGGTGTTTGAAATGGGCTACCATCGCGCAGGTGTTCCAAAAGCTGAGAGTTTTGTGAATAAAGTGTTGTCCGGGAGCACCTGTTAGACTAAAAAATGCGGCCGAGCACCGACTTGGTCTTATTGACAATCAACATCCTCTGCCTGTCTTCATGAAAGTTCTGCTCCTCAAAGTGGTACTCGCCATTCTTTCCGCTGCGATCGTGTCCAGCTGCAGCTTTTTCCAGCCCTCAAGTTCCCAGTCCGGAGTTGTCAGCAGGGCGGCGGAGGAAAAGGGTAATCCCTCAAGGGCGACGTGGCTTTCGTCGCTCTGGTCGCCCGGAGGAAGTCGTGGCCCGGGTCAGGGAGTTCTGCCAGCTCAGGTTGATCTTGCGGTGAAGGCAGCGGCGTCGACCCTCCCGGTTGACCGGCATGGTCGCCCCACCTACCTGAGCGAGTCGGTCCGGCATCGCTATGTTCGCACGACGTCCTACTCCCATCAGGAGAACGAGGTCGGAGCAGAAGGCCGTCTGAATGCCATGGGCACTGTTCTCAAATATGGCCGGGTCAGGAGTGCGGCGGCTGATTGGTCTCGATACCCGGTGGGGACCGCTTTCAGGATCAAGGGCCTTCCTCACGTCTATGTCGTAGATGACTATGGCCGCTCTCTTGCAGGCACAAACACTATCGATATTTATCATCCCAACTTGAAGCTGATGAGGGATTGGGGGACCAGGGATGCGGAGATCAATGTCATTCGCTGGGGTTCGTGGGAGCAGGCGGCCACTCTTCTTCGGGGGCGGACCAAATATGCACATTGTGCGCACATGTATTATGCAACCCTCGCCAAGATTCGCAGGCAGAAGGTCGCCCTGCGAGCCCGGAGGGAAGCGGAGAATTCTTCCCTTTGATGCAGGTTCTGTCCCGGTGGCATGACGAGAGCGGAGAGGGCTGAATTTGTTCACAGGCGTCTCGCCGAACTCTATCCCGAGACCCCGGCGCCCCTGAACCACAAGGATACCTTCACCCTGCTTGTTGCGGTTCTGTTGTCTGCACAGTGCACGGATGCGCGCGTAAACAAAGTGACCCCGGGCCTATTTGCGCTTGCGGATACTCCGCACCGTATGCAGGAAGTTTCCGTTGAGGCAATCAAGTCTGCCATCAGTTCCTGTGGACTTGCGCCCCGGAAGGCAAAAGCGATCTCAGCCCTGTCGAAGATTCTCGTGGAGAGGCACGGTGGAGAAGTGCCGGATTCGCTGGAGGCCCTCGAGGCTCTCCCGGGAGTTGGCCACAAGACAGCTTCGGTTGTCATCTCACAGGGTTTTGGTGTTCCTGCGTTTCCAGTAGACACCCACATTCACCGTCTCGCCCAGCGTTGGGGCTTGGCCAGCGGCAAAAACGTCGTGGATACTGAAAAGGCTCTGAAAGGGCTCTTTCCCCGGGAAAGCTGGAACAGGTTGCACCTCCAAATCATCTTTTACGGCAGAGAGTACTGTAGCGCCCGTGGCTGTGACGGCCGACAGTGTGAAATCTGCCAGGCTCTGTTTCCCCGCCGCCGCTCTCCTGTCAGCACGAGGAAGGCGTGAAGCCCCGGTGCTATTGAAACCCTGAATGGAGTGGTGCTGCTGGCCGCTCGCTGGTGTGCGGACTCGTTTCGTGAGTAATTTGCCCGGGATGTCAACGGGCGGTGGAGGCCCTCCGGGGGCGGCTCCCCCCGATGGGGAAGCAAATTTTTCAAAACCAGCCTTTACTCGCACCCATCTCCTTGGAGAATCGCACGCCGCGGTGCCCTCTATCAAAGGCGCTCGCCACGAACCTGGAACCAACCATGATCTATAAAACCAAGAAAGGTCTCTTCAGTGCTTTTTCACTAGTGCTCACCACCCTCCTTGTCTCGGCTCCCGGCCTCATGGCGCAGGGAGAAGCGTCGACAGGTGACAAGAATGCTCTCCAGAAGTGGGTTCTGGATGGAGGATGGCCGATGGGGCTGATCGCCCTTGCGATTATTTCCCTTCTCGCCCTCAGTGTTTTTAATTTTATCAATCTCACCAAGCCGAAATTCTGCCCGGATGACCTGAAAGCAGCGCTGCTTGATCACATGATGAATTGCCGCGTCCGCTCAGCGATTGAACTAGCGGCCTCCCATCCGAGTTACCTTGGCCGCATGCTCGCATACTCCCTGCCGAATATTGATGCGACCAAGCCGGAAGATCTCGGCCGGGATGGGGTGGAAGACGCGGTAGCGGATTTCACCATCAACGAAAGCCGTAAGAACATGGTCTGGATCAACTACATTGCTCTGATCGCTCAGGCCGCTCCCATGCTTGGACTGTTCGGAACGGTTTACGGAATGGTCAATGCCTTCGGGGTCCTCAGCTCGACCGGTGCAGCCGAGCCTGCCCAGCTTGCGGGTGATATTCAGATCGCACTGCTAACGACCTTCTGGGGTCTGCTGACCGCGATCCCCTCCCTGATCTCCTATTTCTACTTCAAGAATAAGATGAATAATCTGGTGGCTGAGGCCCACCACACCTCCGAGGAGTTGATCAACGCCTCGATCCAGACCGTGAATCAGGATGCTTATCTTGCCAAGATTCCGGAAGGAATTGCGGTCTAAGAGCAGCGACCATTTTGTTTCGGCCTCGAATCCGCACTACCCATGTCTTCCACGAAACTGCGCTCGACACAGCAACAGCAGGAAGATGACACCCAGGTGGACATGTCGCCGATGATCGACATGGTCTTCCTGCTGCTGATTTTCTTCATCGTGAATGCCACCCTGATCATCGTTGAGATGGATAAGAGGGTGCAGGTGCCGATCGCACGCTACTCCGAAAAGCAGAACGACAAGATGGGGCGCATCGTGGTCAACGTTTACAGCGATGACCATGCAGGAGAGGGGCGCTTCCGAATGGCGGATGGCAAGGAGGTGTTTGCTGATGACGATGACCTGGTCGACTTTATCAAGAAGCAGAAAGAGAGCTGGGACCTAAAGGGTCAGAAGGCCAGGCTCCACCTCCGCGCTGATGGAAAGGTGCACTTCACCTATGTCCGCCGCGTGATTCGCGCTGCTGCGGCGGCAGGAGTCAACGAGGTCATCTTTGTGAGCCTCTGGTCCCGTAGTAGCTAGCCCGGAAAAGGAGAACTGATCAATGGCCAGACATCGTCGAGTCACCAATCTTGAGGAGGATAAGCCTGAGCTTAGCATCTCGCCCCTCATTGATATCTGTTTTCTTCTTCTCATCTACTTTCTGGTGACGACCACCATTAAGCAGAAGGAGAGGGACAACAGTCTGGCGCTTCCATCGGCTGCCCCTTCCGAGGCGCAGCCAGACATTCAGCCCTTTTTTATCAAGGTAAGTAACGATGGGCATATATTTGCCAACGTCGGGGCGGCCCAGGAGCTTCTTGATACCGAGGCACAGGGGGCAGAGCGTGTTCTTCCCGTTCTGGACCAACGGCTGGAAATTTATGCAGCCGCGGCAAAAGCGGGCAGCAACAAGCCTCTCGTGCAAGTGTATGTTGAGGGAGAGGCAGAGCAACAAGTGGTCTCGGACGTCCTCAACCATCTTGCCAAGCACGATATTGATACAGTCACCTTTACGGATTTGGTGGCGCAGGACGAGCAGCTCAAATAGGGTATGCTTCTGCCTGTTGGCGGCCTGCACCCGTGATTTTGTGCTGGAGGCCCCAAGGATGATCTAAGAAAATTCGCGGTCGTGCGTTGGTATTCTTGCCGGGCGTCCCGGTTTCTGAGAATAATTCAACCCAGATTACAAACCCCATTCTGACATGATTAAATTCACAAAGAACAGGATCCTTTGTGGCCTTCTGGCCCTCTGTGCCACCCTCTGCCTTCCCGAAAAAGCGCTCGCCCAGGGGGGCGTTGAAGCCGCATGGGCCAATTCGCTGACTGCTATGAAGGCGAAGGAATGGGCAAAAGCTCATGCAATTCTCGCAAAGGCGGTGGCCCAGTATGACGGGAGAGCGAAGACGCTCTTCGGTCCGAGATTTGGATGGTTCTGGTATCACAAGGGCTATTGCGAGCTCAAACTCAGGCAATGGGAGGCGGCCATGGAGTCGTTTAAGGCCTGCTATACCAAATACCCCAACAAGAATGCGGGAGGCGCGGGCTTGGATCCAGCGGCTCAGGGGAGCTTCAATTTCTACCATAAGAAGGCTCTCCTCAAATGGGGAGATGCGGCGATCGGCGCCCAGGATTGGGAGGTGGCTATCAAGATGTACAAAAAGTTCCTTCAGGAGCGTGATCCTAAGAAGGACGGCTACCAGCGTGGGGCGTTCTACGTCAATATGTCGAAGGCTCACTTCAAGCTCTCGCAGGTTCCGGGTGGGATAGAAAATCTCGAAATTGCGATCGATAACAAGGAGACCTTTCCCACTCCGGATGAGGGTATCATGGTAGGGTTTCAGGACCTCGTGGAGGCGGTGATCGAAAAGCAGGACGAGCAGTCCCTCATGGACTTCCTCGGGAAGCACCGGTCGGATATCCGGCTCGAGCCATTCAAGATGCATCGGTTCGCGCCGGTGTTGATGAAGCTGGCGGCAGATGCCCTCGCAGCAGAAATGGAGAGGTCTGCCTTTGAGCTGTATGCTCTGGTCCCTAGTACGAAGGCCTCGATCGATGACATCAAGGCTCGCCTCGCTCAGGTTGGGACATTTGAAAATCCATTTCAGGATCCACCGCGCAGTAACCGGCAGATCGAGAAGAAAGTGCTTGAGACGGACCTTGAGGAGCTCAAGAAGCAATGGGCCTCAGGAAATCCTTACGAGGTGATTGCGACTGCGGCCACGGCCTACATTCACGAGCAGTATGGGAACGTTCGTGGGGCTTTTGCCGCCTATGAGCAACTCGAGCTGTATCACAGCAGGGCGAAAAAGAGGGAAGAGTATCTTTATAATCTTGTTCGGACGTCAGCAATTATCGGGGAGGTTCTGGTGACGGAGAAGTATGGAAGCCTGTTCCTTAAGACCTTCCCGGATAGCAAGCACGTGGAATCTGTCCGAAGCATGATGCTGACCAGCCTCTTCATGGAGGGAGAGTATGAAAAGTGCATCGAGGTGGCGACGGTGATGCTACCCAAGCTCGCGTCGCCGTCCAAGCAGCATGACATCTGTCTCCACGTTCTGGGGGGAAGTTACTATTACACGGCTCAGTATGATATGGCGCGCAAGTTCCTCGACGAACACGTTGAGATGTATGAAAAGAGCCAGTTCCGGATGGCGTCTCTTTACTTTCAGGGGTCCAACCTCTCCCGGTTACAATACTGGGGGAAAGCGGCAGAGCTGCTTGATGTGTTTCTCTCTAAATATCCCGATCCCGGAAAGAACATTTACCTGCCGTTTGCCCTCTACGACCGCGCGAACTGTCACTTTGCGGAAGATGAGCTGGACCCGGCTCTGGTGAAGTTGAACCGCCTTGAAAGCGAGTTCCCCACCAGTGACATCATGGACATGGCCTTCAACCTCAAGGGCAATGTCCTCCAGACTCAGGAGGAGTGGGATCCCTCGGAAGAATACTACAAGAAGGCAATGGAACTCGCCAAGCGCCGGGAAAACAACATCGTTGTGGGAGAATCCCTGTTTTATTTGGTAGGGCTTCTCGGTTCGGAGAAACGGGGAAAGAAAGAGAACCCGCGGGTCAAGGATGCGGTGCCATACTATGACGAATTCTGGAAGGATCATGGATCCGCCTCGCCCTACAAGGCCCAGACGGCCGTCGCCGGGGTTCATCCCCTGACCGTTGTTGGTCGCGAAGAAGAAGCCTTGGAGCGGTTGCAGGGCGTGATCGCAGAACTTGCGTCAGTTGCGGGGGCCTATGGACTGGAAGAGGCGATCAACTCCTACACCCGGGCGTATCTGAAAAATCACTCGGAGGATGATCTCAAGGAGCATTATTACAACTTCCCGGGAATCGATGCGGGTAACAAGGAGGCCCAGGCCCTCCTTCGGATCGCCCTTATCACGGTGTTTGAGGAGAAGGGGAAGAAGGCAGACAAGGAGGAGAATGCGAAAGAGAAGCGAGAGGCAGACTCAATGGTGAAAGTTCTGTTCCAGGACCTGAAAAGCGAGTTCCAACCACCTCAACTGACGAATTATGTGCTTGTGCGCCTTGGTGATTATCTCCGTGAAATGACCAGCACTCCGAGACAGGCTCTCTCTTATTATAACGAGGTGGTCAGGAGGGAAGACCAGTCCTATCGCTTCAATGCGAACTTTGGCCTCGCCGATATCCTGGGGGATTCCCAGAGCCCGGCAGAGAAGCAGAAGGCGATTAACAGTCTGGAGCATATTTTCAAGAATGCGCCTCAGAAGAAACAGAAGGAGAGAGCCCTCTACCGCATTGTCGGTATCCTCGGTGCCAAGAAGGACTGGGATCTGGTCACCACCCGGGCCAAGGAGTATCTGACAACGGAAGGATTTCGCCGATACGCAGCGGAGGTCTCGTTCTTGCTGTCGCAGTCCTACGACAAACGCGGAATGCGCGAGGACGCCATTGTTTCCTACAACAACACGTGGGCCAGCTACACGGGGCTGATCCGCATATCTGCTCCGTCAATGAAAAGGGTCATGGAGCTGGTCTGGGAGCGAAACAACGGGACTGATCACCAGCAGGCCTACGAAATCGGCTACAAGTTCCGGAAATCCACGCAGCACCTCCTCAAGCAGATGAAGGATGATGAAAAGGTCAAGTGGGAGGAAGTGCGCGAACTCGTGGAGCGCTATGAGGGCCACAGCTCGGTAACCAAGATTATTGAGGAGAAGCCGAAGTAAGAGGAGAGCCGCCCAAGCACAAACTTAACGAGCATATGAAAAGGTTAATTTTCAGTATCACCCTTCTAATCGCTTCCGCGTCAAGGCTCGTCGCAGCCGATGCCATGGGTGTGATTATATACACCGAGCCGGTGAGTAAGCAGGAGGATGTCCTCAAGGTATGGATGACAGCGGCAAGTACAACCCAGCTCGAGTACAAGACGACTCCGCAAAGCCTCAACAGGACTCGGATCAAGCGTTCGTCGGTAAACTCGGTGTATTTTTTTGAGCCACCAATTTTCAAGGAGGCCATGGACCTCTACGAGAGCCGGGACTACACAGGAGCGCGGGAGAAATTCGCCGAATGTAAGACGGCGTTTGAAGCGCTGGATGAAATCAAGGGAAACTACAGCACGCTCGCCGGATTCTATGAGTTGGAAACCTGCCGCAAGCTGGAGGACCTGGAAGGGCTAAAAGAGCTTCTGGACGTTTACCAGGCCGACACCCTTGAGCGTGAGCATCAGCGTAATCAGCTAGACGTATATCCTGTCTGGGACGCGGTCCGGACGAAAAGCTGGGCTCGCCTTGATGCCCTCGCGACGGAGATTCTCGCCGAGAAAAAGTGGATCGGGGAACATCTGGCGCAATTGAAATATTGCCACGGGCTGGCCCTTGAAGGACTGGGACGAGACACGGATGCACTGATTGCCTTTAACGGGGCTTTTACCGCGGACTATACTGCTTCGGAGGACCTGACCCAGAAAGCAGCCCTTGCCTGCCTCAGGGTGATCAAGGGGAATGATGAAGTTCGTCTCGCCATTCAGCTCTGGGGTACTGAGGATGAGGATCCCAACGCTCCAGGGTATTTCCTGCTTCAGGAAGGGGTGGCGATGTGTGACCTCTGGAAGAAGTCGCTTGGAAACGGGAAGCCGCTGCCTGCGGAGTTCTCTTCGCTGCTTCGTTACCGGGAGAGCAATAAGCCCGCGCCCGAAGTGAAGGCCGGGGATGATGAGTCCTAGAGGCCCAGATCTGCGCGTTGAGCCGGCGAGGGAATCCTATTCCACGGAAAGTAAGAGGGTGCTGTTTTCAGCCTGTTGATTCCGCGTTGCGCCCTTCCTCAATTAGGCGCCAGAACTGCTTGGACTGGGCCAGTTCCTCGTCCTCTGCCCCGAAAGAGAGTTTTGAACGGAAGAGGAAGTCCTGAAAGGTATTCTTGTGCAGGACGCGGTGAACCTTGACGTGATCGTCAAGGACCTCGAAGTAGAATCTCCATTCGTTTGCTCGAAAGCGGAAGAGAACTTTTCCGTCCCTGTCAATTCTCCCAAAGCGCTCATCCTCGAGGTCTTCCAGATCCTCCTCCTTGACCTTGAATTCTTCAAGGAGCTCGAGTTGTTCCAGCGTGCCGAGTTGAGAGATCTCAGCAGCGCTAATCTCATTAAAGACGATCTGAAGCACAACCGACCCTACACCCAGGGAGCGCGGAGGTAACGGAAAATAGCAAGTGGTCTTCTGTGGTGACTGGGGCTTTTCTTCTCAATGTCCATGCCCATCGTGAGAATGAGGCAGGTTCAGAGCATGGGCCGCCTCGTGCTCGACGTGGTGGTAGATTTCGCGGATGGGCGTTCCGCTTTCGGCCGCCGCTTCGCGGCAGTCTTCGTATTCCGGAGTCACGCGAGATTTCCCGCCAGGCAGAGAGGCGATCTTGACGCGAATCTTGCCGAACTTGGTGGCCACTACTTCGCTACGACGCGGCAGTGAATTTCGTTGAACCTCCTGCCTGCGCACGCCCAGGGTAGAACTTTCATGGAAGAGAAGGTGCTCAAGGGAGTCGGCATGTTGAGGCCTCGAAAGAACCTGAAGAAGTATGCCGGGGCGCCCCTTCTTCATCTGCGCGGGAATGACTGAGACGTCGAGGGCGCCTGCCGCCATCAGGTTCTGAGACAGATGCCCCACCAGTTCCGGAGACTCATCATCCAGATTCGTTTCCAGCTGCACCAAGGTCTCCGTCAACAGACTGGAACTTCCTGCCGCATCGCCGACGATAAGGCGCAGGACGTTGGGGATTTCCAGATCATTTGAACCCGCTCCGTAGCCAATTGACTTGAGCGCCATGGGTGGGATTGGCCCGAACCCATCTGCGACCTCTGAAAGAACGGCGGCTCCGGTAGGGGTTACCAGCTCCGCATCGATGGGAGTCCCCACGACAGGACACCCTTTCATGAGAGCGAGGGCGGCCGGAGCAGGAAGTGGGATCTGCCCATGTGCCCCGGTGACAAACCCACGACCAAGGGGAAACGGCGAGACCTGAATCTGCTCGATGCCCATGGCCTCAAGGCCGGCAAGGGTACCACAGACGTCTACAATGGCATCGACCCCACCCACCTCGTGGAGGTGGACCTTGTCGACTGTGGAATCGTGAATTGCTGCCTCTGCCTCGCAGATCCGGGTAAATATCCGGGTGGCGGTCTCCTTCACGTGGTCTGACAGGGAGCTGTCATCAACGACCTTGCGAATGTCAGCCAGGTGGCGCTCAGGGGTATCGTCGTGGACGTGGACGTCTACCTTTACCGCGCTGAAGGCATTTTTGGAGACCCTTCCAATATGAAGATGGAAGTCTTTCAGGCGAAGCTTGGAGAGCTCGGCCTCAAGCTGATCACCGGGGAGCCCGGCATCCACGAGAGCTCCAAGCATCATGTCTCCGCTTGCTCCTGCAATACAGTCAAAGTAGGCCGTGCGCATGGGGGGATTGGAAAGGGTATCGGGGCTGAATGAAAGCCTCAACAGGCTCCTTTCTCCCTCGGGAGGAGGATGGAACTGGCTACCATGGCGGCACCAAATCCGTTATCAATGTTGACTACTGAGACCCCGGAAGCACAGGAGGAGAGCATTGCATGAAGGGCGGCTTCGCCACCTCTCGAGACTCCGTAACCCACGCTCGTCGGGACCCCTATGACCGGGCATGCGACCAACCCACCAATCACACTTGTCAGTGCGCCTTCCATCCCCGCAACGCTTACCACCACTCCTGCTCCCCGGAGCGTTTCCAGCTTATCCAAAAGACGATGTAAGCCGGCTACCCCAACGTCCGTAAGGCGCTCTACCCGGTGACCCAGAAACTCAAGAGTCTGGGAAGCTTCCTCTGCCACCGGCAAATCCGAGGTGCCAGCACAAGCAACGACCGCATAGGGCTGAGCCTTTGGTTCTGGGCGCTCCCCGAGGGTAAGGAGGCGTGAAAGGCCGTTATAGCGGGCTTCCGGAAGTGATTGCTCCACGATGCGGGCCTTGCGCCGGGAGACTCTGGTAGCGAGTGCTCGTTGATGATTCTGGAAGATCCTGTCGAGGATTTCAACCAGTTGCTCTCCACCCTTCCCTGCTCCGAAGACGACTTCGGGGGCGCCTTGTCGTAGCTCCCGGTGAGTATCGACGATCGTATGTCCCAACTCCTGAAAGGGGAGATCGCGCAACACCTCCAGCGCCTCATCAGTTGTCACTTCACCGGCTGCGACCTGTGTGAGTAGTTGCTGGATCCGTTCGGGGTTCATTTTTTCCTGAGGACATCATTCATGCTCCCCGAGCGAAATCCCGCAAGGTCAAGGGTGGCATATGGGAACCCTGCTTCCTTCATTGCGGTTGTGATCTGGTCACTGTGCTCCACGGCTCTGGCCAGCTCGTTCTGGCTTACCTCGATCCGGGCGATCTGGTCGTGATGCCGCACTCGAAGCTCGCGAAACCCCAGCACCCGAAGCGCGGCTTCAGCCTTTTCCACCTGGGCCAGTTTTTCGGGAGTGACTTCAGAGCCATAAGGAACTCTGGAGGAGAGGCAGGCGTTGGCGGGCCGGTTCCAATTTGAAAGCCCAAGCTGTCTTGCCCATTCGCGGATCTCTTTTTTACCTATTCCCGCCTCTTGAAGGGGACTGCGAACCCCGTGCTCTCGTGCGGCCCGTAAGCCGGGCCTGTGATCTCCGATATCGTCCGCATTAGTACCATCGAGGATCCAGGCGAAGTCTTCGGCCTTCGCATAGTCGATCAGGCACTGATAGACGTTGGTCTTGCAGAAATAGCAGCGCGTGGAATCGTTGCGGCGGTAGCGGGGATCTTCTGTTTCCCGGCTATGAACCAGCTCGTGGGAGACCCCGATCTCGGCCGCAATATTCCGAGCGGCCTCAAGGTCGCTCTGGGCCAGACTCGGGGACACTGCGGTAATGGCCACCGCGTTGGCACCGAGTTGCTCATGGGCGACTCTCAGGACGAGAGTACTATCGATCCCTCCAGAGAAGGCGACAAGGACACGCTCGAAATCTCTGATGATTTTTGAGGCCGTGAGCCGGGAGGAATCTTTCATGTGCAGACCATTGCGGCCTGCCCTTACGCAAAGGCATGCAGAGCCATTCGGCAAGGCGGCAAGCGGCCAAAGAGGGGTTTTTCCAATCGAGTAGCGGAAATATGCGGAAAGGAGAGAGTCTTGGGCGGGGTCCCTCGACCCTTTTGCCTCGACAGGCGGAGTACGGCGTGCAAACCCTGCCGGCCGTGAACACGTGGACACCAGCACCTCTTCTTCTTGTGCGACTCGGACGCTAGTCCGTTCCTCTTTGTATTGGTCCAGCAATTGTATCCCGGTTCCCGGGACGAACTGCGTCCGATGCGTTTACCAAGACCGCACTAAAAGATAATTATCAGCCAATTCATTCTGATCATGAACACAGACAAGATCCGGAAGTATCAGCCCTTCCCCGAAGTAGGGCTGGCGGACCGCCAATGGCCCGACCGGACAATTACCTCGGCGCCGGTCTGGTGTTCCGTGGATCTGAGGGATGGGAATCAGGCTCTTCCGGTGCCAATGAGTGTGGATGAGAAACTCGAGATGTTTGAGATGCTGGTGGAAATCGGGTTCACCCAGATTGAGGTGGGATTCCCCTCGGCTTCAGAAACGGAATTCAATTTCCTTCGACGCCTTATTGAGGAGGGCCTGATTCCGGATGGCGTCAAGGTGCAGGTTCTTGTGCAGGCCCGCGAACATCTGATCCGGAGGACATTTGAAGCGATCGAGGGCGCCAAGAATGTGATTGTCCATATGTATAATTCGACCTCTCCACTGCAGAGGCGGGTTACATTTGGAGATGCCAGCAGGGAGGAGATCAGGCAAATGGCGGTGGATGGCGCCCTGATGGTCAGGGAATTGATTCCAACGGTGCCGGGTACGACCGTAGACCTCGAGTATTCTCCGGAGTCGTTTTCAGACACGGAACTCGATTTTGCTCTCGAGGTGTGCGAGGCGGTCATGGATGTATGGGGGCCGACCCCCGAGAAACCGGTCATCCTGAATCTCCCTGCCACCGTTGAGTGGGCGACCCCAAACGTCCATGCGGACCAGATCGAGTGGTTCTGTCGAAATGTGAGCGAGCGAGAGCGGGTCCAGATTTCGCTTCATACTCACAACGACAGGGGAACCGGGATTGCGGCGACAGAGCTCGGCCTGCTGGCCGGGGCCGACCGGGTGGAGGGGACGCTGTTCGGCAATGGGGAACGGACCGGCAACCTGGATATCGTGGTTGCGGCCCTGAACATGAACAGCCATGGGATCGCAACGGGCCTCGATTTCACGGATCTGCCCAGAATCCGGGAAGTATATGAGCGCACCACGCGGATGGAGGTGCCCGATCGCCAGCCTTACGCAGGGGAGCTTGTCTTCACCGCGTTCTCCGGCAGTCATCAGGATGCTATCAAGAAGGGTTTTGACCGGCGCCGGAGTGATATCGCCGCGGGCAATGGGTCTCCTGTGAAGTGGGGCGTTCCCTACCTTACAATTGATCCTGAGGATATTGGGCGGAGTTATGAGGCCATCATTCGGATTAACTCTCAGTCCGGTAAGGGGGGGGTGGCATATATTCTTGATAGGGAGTACGGTTTCGACCTGCCCAAGACCATGCATCCCCAGGTTGGCAAGCAGGTGTATGATCTTGCCGATCAGCTTGGCAGGGAACTGAATCCTGCTGAAGTGAAGGATGCGTTCTTCGAGTATTTTGCAAACGTGGTGCAGCCCCTCGAGGTAGTCAGCTACGAGCTTGAGCAGGAGGCTGGGCAACGAGGGACAGTCCGTTGCCGTGCTGAAGTTCTCTTTGAAGAGGAACGGCGGGCCATTGCCGGGATCGGGAACGGCCCGATCAATGCTTTTGTCCATGCGCTTGAGGAAGACGGGCGGAAGGACTTTGCCCTCACGGACTACCGGTCCCATGCTCTTCGGGACGGTTCGAGCTCGGATGCCGCAGCCTACGTGCAGCTTAAGCGTGACGACGGCCTGCTGGTCTGGGGTGCGGGCATCGATCCCTCAATTGAAATGGCGGGTCTCAAGGCGCTTGTCAGTGCCTGGAATCTGCTGAGGTGATATCGCCGTGTTCCGGGTTACCAGATCCCGAGTTCCCGGAGCTGCGCTTCGGCAGTTCCAGCCCAATCCCTGTTGGCGGCGGGTGAGGCTGGGCTTGGATGCAGGATTCTTCCCACTACGGGCCCGGGGTCCAGCCTCTCTGCGATGCCTGCCAGCTGCTTCTCAGCGTAGGCCCCAACGCCGATCAGGTATTTGGGCTTGAGGACTTCAATGATGGTCTCGAGATGGCTCAGGCAGGCATCGTCCACTGGCTTCATGGCATTCGCAGGAATCTTGTCAGGGGTGAGGTTTGCTCCGGTTTCCTTCATCCAGACCAGAGGGCAGTAATTAGCTACGAAGTGATCTTTGAAAAATGCATCAGGGTCAGGGAACCGTTCCGCAAAAAGCCCCCAGAGACGGCGGCCACTGACTTCCGAGCGCTCACACGCGAATCCGGTTATGGGGCGCTTTGGGTGCTCTGGCTCAGGCTGTCCCACATGCCCTGAGATTCCCATCCAGTCGCGCACTGCCGGGATCTCTCCGAAGGGAATACCTGTCTGTGCCATCCCGAAGGGACCGGGATTCATTCCCAGAAGAAGAATGTCCTTGGGGCCGTGGCCGAACCGCGTGAGGTATTCGCAGTGACGCTCCCACGCATATTCCAGGGGATTGTAGGTATGTGTAACGGGAACTGGAAAGGAAAGCGGGCGCAGAGCCCTGCGGAGCTGGTCGGCAGCTTTGATGAGCAGGGACACGGAGTCGAGATTGGGTGGTCAAAGGAAGAAGTCCAGAGAAGATGCGGCCTCCCAATGGGTATTCGAGAACTGATATGGGTGCGAAGCAATGGGGGCTCCTCGCGACAGGGGGCTGGCGCATGGTAGCGTAAGGCCGTCGAGGGTAATCATGATTGCATGGTGATCGACATGGGATGATAGGATGACTTGACATGAGCCCCGGCACGGCTTCAAGAAATCAACTCGCGGGTGCTCGATCCTGGATTGCTGCCCCCGGATGCTCTTTTCATCATGCAAGTCTTCGACTCCCGTTTCTTACCTGCAACATTCGCGCTTTGCCTTCTCCAGTTCCTGTTTGGCCCCCGAGCGGAGGCTGAGCAGAAGCTGCGAATGCCAAACATATTTGGAGACCAGATGGTCCTGCAGAGAGATAAACCCATCCGTATCTGGGGCTGGGCTGGGGCGGAATGTCCCGTTGTGGTTTCCTTCGCGGGACAAAGTCAGTCCACTGCCGCGGACAGAGACGGGAAGTGGGAAGTTTTACTACAGGCTTTGCCGGCTCATTCCTCAGGCCAGGCGTTCACGGTAAAGAGTCGGGAGGAGGTCCTTTCCTTCAAGGATGTGCTTGTTGGAGATGTGTGGCTCTGTGGTGGCCAGAGCAACATGGAGTGGCGCTTGCGGGGCTCGCGAGATGCCGACCTTGAGATTCCATCTTCAAATTATCCGGGGCTTCGTTTTATCCGGATCAGACCAGGGGGCTCACCGGCCCCGCAGGACAATTTTCCAAAGGAAAAGGGAGAGGGTGCGTGGCTTCCATGTAGTCCGGAAACGGCCGGCGATTGTTCCGGGGTGGCCTATTTCTTCGGACAGCGGCTTCATCGCCACCTCAACGTGCCGATTGGTCTCATTAATGCAGCCTGGGGAGGGACGATGGCGCAGCACTGGGTGAGCCGGGAGACTCTGGAGACCCTGCCAGCCGCGCAGACCTATCTTGGAGACTATGACAGGAAGTGCAGGGAATGGGTCGATGGGGGACGGGAAGAGGGGGCCTCCAAGCGCTTTACCCTTGCCCAAGAGCAATGGCAGGCACTGGCCGAGGATGCACGAAAGCGGGGTGATAAGGATCCACCGGGGAAACCGAATCGTAGAGACTACCAGAATCCGGCCGAGGGCCGCATCCCGGCCGGCCCGCTCAATGCCATGATCATGCCTTTGGCCGGTCTCAATCTTCGAGGGGTGCTGTTTTATCAGGGAGAGAATAATTCCTTCGGGGACGCCTGGATTCCCTTCAGGGAGACCTTTCCCGCGGTAGTCTCTGATTGGCGGAGGCTATTTCGGAACAACGACCTTCCTTTCGGCATGATCCAGATTGCGGGGTGGAGCACCCGGCGATCCATGACCTACGATATGAATCATCACACGAATGTTGTTCGGGAAGTGCAATTCAACACCTGGCGTTCTACTTCCAATACGGGGTTGATTGTCAGCTTCGATGCTAACAGCAACAGCAGTATTCATCCGGGTAGGAAGTATCCGGTGGGTGACCGGGCGGCCCGCTGGGCTCTCTCAGAAGTCCATGGCGTAATGGATGACGCCCGTAGGAAGCCGTTGCAATGGCGTGGCCCAGTCTATGAATCCATGAAAAAGGAAAAAGACAGGATCCATATCGCGTTTGAAGAGGGAAGTGACGAGGGGCTCAGGCTGGAACGAGCTGACGCCAGAGGCTTCTATATCGCCGGGAGAGATAAGATTTTTCATCATGCGGAAGCCCGGGTCATTGCTGCCCGCGATGCTCCTCCCCAGGTAGAGGTCTGGTCCGATGATGTTCCCGATCCCGTCGCGGTGCGATACGCGTGGTCAAATCTGCCACTGGGATCCCTGATGAATGGAAAGGAACTGCCGGCCTACCCTTTCCGCACGGACACATGGCCTTTGAAACCTCATTATGGTGAAGCACTTTACGAGATAGCTCCCGGGGACGAGGGCTGACATCCGGGAGAACGCCATGGCCCTCAGCACCTCCAACGTCCATTTTCTTCCGGTCACAGGGAGTAGGCTGGTTGGGATCTTACTCCTCGGGCTTTGTGGGGTTACGTCGGCGAATGAGGCTTCGGTCGTAAATACGGTTCTGGCATTCCAGCGGAATTCCGGGGGCTGGCCGAAGAACTATGACCGGAAGCGCAACCTGAACCGCCGTGAGCAGCAGGAGCTCCTTGAGCAACGTTCCCAGCGTGACACGACGATCGATAACGGAGCCACCTATACCGAAATCCGCCTTCTGGCCTCTGCGCTTCCGGGCGCACAGGCACAGGATATCAAGGTAGCAGCTTTGCGGGGAATTGAATACCTGCTGTCGGGCCAGATGGATAATGGAGGGTGGCCTCAGCGGTTTCCGGATGGCCGGGGCTACGCCGGACAGTTGACCTTCAATGACAATGCGATGATCGGAGTGATGAACCTGTTGAAGGATATCGTTGACGAGAAGCCTCTGTTCCGTTTTGTGCCGGCCCATCTGCGACAGCGCTGCGCGGGGGCGTTGGACCGGGGGATCTCGTGTATCCTGAGGTGCCAGGTAATTGTGGAAGGAGTTCCGACGAGTTGGTGCGCCCAGCACGATCGCCACACCCTCGCTCCGTGTCGGGGCAGATCTTATGAGCTTCCGTCCCTCAGCGGCATGGAATCGGTCGGGATCGTACGCTTTCTGATGCGAATCGAGAGTCCCGATGAACCGGTGAAGCGAGCGATTAGAAGTGCAGTTGCATGGTTCAAGCGCGTAGAATTACGAGGTATTCGCGTGGAGCGAAAAATCGAGGAGGGTCAACCGGGCGGGATGGATACCGTCGTAGTAAGGGACCCTCGTGCGCCCTCAATTTGGGCCCGGTTCTATGACCTGCATTCGAATCAGCCCATTTTCTCGAGTCGTGATGGTGTCCCGAGAGCGAACCTGGCAGAGATTTCGCATGAGAGGCGGAATGGATATTCATGGCTGGGCCCCTATGCGCGGGTTCTTCTCGACGAGGATCTTCCCAGATGGCGCGCGCGAAACACAGCTGGCGCCCACGGAACGGTCAAGTAGTGAGCGGCTTCAGCTGCCCCGGCCTTGCGACTCGGTCTTTTGGCTGAGCCGCTTGTTCCAGTATTGAATGTCTGCCTGCCTGAGAGCTTTGATGAGAGAGTGGGTCTTTTCCATCTCAGACCTTCTCGGAGCGGGAAAGAGCTGCCAGCGGCTATTTTCGATCATTGCGCGCCGGATAGCTTCGTAATTCTCAAGCATGAGGTCGAGGCGGCTGAGGTAGAAGCGGACGAAGTTCAGGTCCGGATCCGGATCTTCCGACAGCAGTTGCAGGCAATCATGGGCGGCAGAGGCCCCGGTAATCATTGCTGGTGCCTCGGCGGGAAAGTCCCAGCAGTAGTGCTGGGTTTGATGGGCCAGACGACGGGCTTCGCCCCGGCGGTCCCGGATGACCAACCCCTCTCCGGCCTGTCCTTCCACTCTTGCGAGTGCCTCGCTTTTAAAAAGAAAATAGGCTCCGTAAGCCGAAGGGTTCCGGGGATCCATTTCGTAGCCAACCGCAAGCCGCTTCTCCGTCTCCCCCATAATGTAGGCCTTGTGGCGAGGAGATTCGGCGGTTCGATTCGTTCTCGAGTTGTAGGCAGTACGCATGGCCTCAATCCTGTCGAGGAGGAAGGGCCGGAGGCCTGGGAACGTTTTGGTGGTATCTGCGGTGCTGAGGTCTCTGCCATGCTGGTGTTCCTCCTCTTCAAGCAGGCTGGCGAGATAATCGAGGTCCGCGTCTTCCCCGGCTTTTATTCCCGCCTCGTCATCGCGGCTATGATCATGGCCAAGCTCGTGGCTGTGGCCGTGGGAGTGACCGTGAGAATGATCGTGAGAGTGCTCTTCTCCTGGAGGATGCTCGTGTGGTTCTCCCCTGTGCCAGTAGACGTCCACCGGGCCGCGCATGGCGAGCGAAAGAGTCCGCCCGAAAGGGCTTTGTTTCAGGTGCAGGGGATTATGGCCCTTGGCGAAGTGGCCTGCGCTGTAGAGGCGGCTGCTCTGGAGCCCCCATGCTGCCAGCCCGGCGATCAAGAAACCTGCCTGAAGATAACGGACATTTAAGTGGGCCATCGCTACACAGTTTAATTACCGAGAGGATCGGTTCGAAATAGCAGGGTCGCGAGAGAACTTGTGACGATCGTGATGGCGAGAAAGTAGAGGAGAAAGCCGGAAAATTCGGGCCAGGACAGGGGTCCCATCTTAAAAATGAGGCGAGGGGTGAGATCCGCGAGGTGATATTGGGGCGAGAGGGCGTAGAGCCATTCCAGGATCTTGTTGTCGTCTCGAAGGCGGATCGTCATTCCCAGATAAGTCACCCCATAGAGACCGTAAAGGCATAGCGCTGTCGGAACCACGTAGCCGATCAGGGCCCCGAAACGGCTGGCAGCTCCAATGCCGAGGAGGGTGAGGGGGCCGATCGTGAGGAGGAGAAGGGTTGCGAATTGCAGGTTGGTCCATACCCACATTGAAGCCTCCTTGGGGTCGGCAGGCATGGCGAAGATCAGGCATGTGGCCACGGACATCAGGACGATCGGGAGGAGGGAGAGGATGACCGCACTCCAGATCGCAAAAATCTGGCGAAGAGAACCGACTCCCTGAGAGCGGAAATAGGACCCCATTCCGGTGTTGGAATTACTCTCGCCGAAACGCGCGGCCTGCGAAAGGGTCCAGAAGACCGCGACCATCCATGTACAGGTCCACGCAGTCTGGGCCCGGGCAGGTTCGAGAAGGGCAGTATTACTTTCGTAGGGTGTAAAGAGGGGAAAGACGATGGGCGTGATGATGGAGACAAGGAGCACCACGACCCACATCTTCCGGGCCAGCATGGTGGCGATGGTCAGTCGGAAGAGGGCAGTCATGAGCACTAGATCTCTTTGTGGTATCAGTTGAGCCGTTTTTTGAAATCGGCCCACGTGAGGCTACCACTGCCTCCCTGCGTAATTTCACCATCGCTGATCAGGAGGGCGCTTGGCATGACCATGGAGTCGAAGTCGGGGTGACATGATACAATTCGGAGAGTTTGCGCACTACTTGAGGACCAATGCCTCGTGACCACTTCCCGGGCCGGGGTATCAAGTCCGGTGAAGGGCTCGTCGTAGAACAGGAGGTTAGGGTTCTCCTTCAAGGTTCGGAATTCAGCGACCACGAGTCCCACCTTCTTCCGGTTGCCGAATGAAAGCTTGCCGAACTCCTTGTTGATATCGAGCTCGAGCTGATCCGCGAGGTTAAAGGCGGCTTCGCGGACAGAGGCTGAGATCAGCGCCTTGAAGATGGCACCTGATTTCAACTCACGGTCGAAATAGAATTCATCGCCAATGAACTGACAGAGGCCATAGGTTGAGTAGCAGCCGGACCGTTGTCTCAGGAGACCCGCGAGAGTCTTCAGGAGGGTAGTCTTGCCGCGCCCATTCCGGGCGAGAAGATAGTGCGTCCCACTCTTGAGGGGAATGTCCTCAGTGACGGTGGCGAGCACGGAACGATACCCGATAGCCAGTCCTTCGGAGAGTTCTACCGAGGCTTGGTTGGGATCCGGAAGGCTGGGTGTCATGTCACGAGAGGCGGGGACTGGCGGCCTCGCAAGGCCCGCTCCTGCTCTCGTCGGGAGAGGGAAGGCTGTGGCCGACTGAGCGAGGGGCAATTGCTTTAGATTCGCTATTATTTAAGCAAAACGACTTATTCCCTGCAAGAGCTGGGGACAAAAGATTGTCCCCGGGGTTTCTACGCCATGGGCACGATCCTGGAATTGATTGATCACTGAGCCGCGGTTTTGGGCGGCTCGTCGTAGTTCATTGTATCCGGTGCTACTGCGCCTCCTGACATGATGAATGCCATGGCCTCATCGAGGGTCCACTCGGTGGATGTAACCCTCTCCAGAGGAACGATCTCGAGGTAGCCAGAGGTAGGGTTTGGGGTGGTTGGGACGTATACCGCAGCCAGATCTCGTCCGGTGCTGGTGTCCTTCAGGACGCGGGTTACCAGTCCCACGGTTTTCATCTCGGGCGAGGGGAAGTCGATAAGAACGACGCGCTGCAGACCTCCTCCCGGTTTTTCCTGAAGGACCGTCACCAGTTTTTTTACCGCTCCATAAATCACATTTACGAGAGGGATCTTTGACAGGATGGCCTCGAAGAGACCCAGTAACCGACGGCCAACTACCACGGTTGTCAGACGGCCGACGCCGTAAAGGGCCAAGACCACCAGCAGGATGGCAAATAAATTTGTGAAGAGAGGACTCTCTACAAGGGCCTGTAGGGACTCGGGCAAGAAGTCCGCGATCCATCTGATGGCGGGCTCTCCTGCCCTTGCGAGAAGCTGGAAGAGAAAGCGTAAGACCAACCATGTAATCCAGAGGGGGACGATTGTCAGGAGGCCCGCCAGAATGAAGCGTCGCGTCTTGATCATGCAGTAGAGGGTGCACCGCTTCCGGGAGGAGCGAAATGAAAATCGGCAAAAGGAGTAATGTGCCGAGGCCCCGGGAAGGACTCCTATTCGTCCCCTTCGGAGTCCACGGCCTCCGGGGCTCAGCCTCGTCGAGGCTGAGCCGCTCTTCGAAGGTGGCCCCGTCGATCCGGGAAAGAACGAGCGGGTTAATTGAACCTCCTACGTCTGTGGTGAGGACCAAGTTGTTCCCCTCAAGGTGAAAGGTCGCAAATTCGGGGGCGCCTTCTTAGCCTGCTCGTGTGATTTCGATGTAGAGGATGTCATTCTCCTTGTCTTTGGCGGAGACAACATATGAGGCCGTATTTTCCTGCCCCAACATGTGAACCGAGAAGGATCCCCTGCTTTGGATCTGAAGGGCCAGTGAATCAAGGATGCGGGCTGTCAGAGCCTTGGCGGATCTCCCTGTTCCGGCGTTTGTGCGGAGGCCCTTTCGATCGCCCGCGTGGTAGCCTCAAGATCAGGAGCCCAGTAGCCTATGAGGATCTCCTCAATGTCTCGTGAGGTTTCGGGCCTGCTTCCCGGAGATGAGCCAACGGGTATCCGGCCTGACTTCGCAGACAGGTCCGCAGATGAGCTTTGTGCGGAGGGGGATTGGGTGTCTTCGCAGCTGGGGAGCAGCAGCGGCACGCCGGAAAGGATGAGTGCGCTGGCCGCTGTGATCTTGGCCCGTTTCATTGTGACAAGCAGTGGATGAGGATGAACGTGGTAGTGGCGATTCGAAATAGCGCTCCTGGCCATGCTCCCCTGCGGGCTTCAGGTTGCTTTTGCTGGTGTCTCCCAGTCGATCACGCCAGACTCCCTGATGATGAAAGCTTTCAGCCTCCTTTGTGGGGTAGCCCTTACGGTGGGAACAGCCCTGTGCGGCTATGGAAACCCTGAGGCAGCAAGTGATGACTGGCCTGCGTGGAGAGGACCTGGTCGTAATGGACATGCGGACCCTCTGCAGAAACTACCTCCGGCCCTTGACCCCGGGCAGCATACGCTCTGGGAGGCAGCGGTTCCGGGGCGGGGACATGGGTCCCCGATCGTAGCCGGCAATCGTATTTACCTCGTCACTGCGTATAAGGACAAACAATCCCAGTCCCTGCTGGCCTACGACCGTGCCAACGGCGAACTCGCGTGGACCACGGTGATTCACTCGGGGAATTTACCGGAGCGGATCAATCGCAAGGCGACTCATGCTTCAAACTCCCCGGCGTATGACGGTGAGAGGCTCTACGTGACGTTTGTGAATGACGGGGCGGCGCACGCAACTGCCCTGAATCTCAAGGGCGAGAAAGTCTGGAGCACCCGCCTGACTGACTACAAGGTTCATCAGGGATATGGGGCGTCGCCCATGGTGTATCGCTCCCTGCTGCTGGTATGTGCGGATAACAAGAAGGCCGGAGCAATTCTTGGTCTGGATCGCAGGACCGGGGAGGTGGTCTGGAAGGTGAACCGTCCGAAGATCCCTAATTACATGCCTCCAATCGTGCAGCAGGTGGGCGGCCGGGATCAGCTCGTGATTTCAGGGTGCGAGAAGATCATCAGTCTCGAGCCGATGACGGGGAAGTTGCTGTGGGAAGCCAAGGGATCGACACAGGAAACGGTCACCTCGCCCGTGACGGACGGGGAGCGCATCTTCGTGAGTGGAGGGTGGCCCAAGAATCACGTTCACGCCGTGGAAGGCAATGGCTCAGGTAAGGTCGCGTGGCGTAATATCAGCCGAGTCTATGTCCCTTCCATGCTGGTCGCCGAAGGGCACCTCTACGCCGTGATGGATGGTGGTGCCGCGATGTGCTGGGATTGCCGGACCGGTCAACGAAAGTGGAAAGGTATTCTGGGGGGAACGTTTTCGAGCTCCCCGGTTCTGGTAGGAGACTACATCCACGCCATCAACGAGACCGGAGACTACTTTAAGTTCAAGGCGGACCCCGGTAAATTCGAGGTCGTCCACAAAACTCAAATAGGAGATGAGGTGTTTGCCACGCCCGTCTTCTGTGGAGGCCGCGTCTACGCCCGGGTAGCGGTATTCGAAAACGACAGAAGAAGAGAAAAGCTTGTCTGCCTCGGGGATCCGAAGGGTTGAGCAGACCTACTCGAGGCCAGGAAACAAGGGCGCTTGTGCAGCTGCATTCTTACGCTTCTCGAACTCCGAGGCAGTAATGCTGTTGAGGATGAATTTCTCCCCGTCTTTCTCGAGGGTCAGGGTCCTGCTGCCGTCTTTTTTTTCCTCGATCGTGGCCGAGCCCTCTCCTTCGCCCTCATCGTCTTTAATGCTCATGGTGAGTTTGTTGGCGGCCTTATCTACCTTTGTGATCGTGTAGGTTGCCGTCTGCTTTTCACCCATGGCGTGGATTGTGACCGCACCTTTATCCACGCTCACCGCCATGTTCTGCATCATGGCCTCAATGAGGGGGAGTGCTGCGGCCGCTGCAGGGTCGTCCCCAAGTCCTTTTTGAAGCTCATTCATCATGGCCTTGGGGTCGGGGGCCCATTTCCCAATAAACTTCTTCTCAACCTCTCCTCCATCGACGGCTTTCACGGCTGGAGCCTCGACAGCAGGGGTCTTTTTGGCTGGAGCCTTGTCCTCCTCGGCTATTGCGGGAGCGATAGTGGCGAGCGCGAAGGCGGCAAAAAAGGCGTGGGTGCGGTTCATGGTGGAGAGAGCTTGGACCGGGACCGGGGGAAGGGGAAAGTACGAATGTTCTTTCCTTGGTGCCGGGCCTTGACGAGTCCCCTGGTCTGGGTTGTGTTCACCCGCCGCCGGTTGTCGAACCCGCGGGAAAGGAATGAGGAAAGGATTCTACTATCTGGCAGTCTGTTTCTGGCTGGGGTCGCCGGTGGGCGCACAAGCCGAGAAGAAGCCCAGTATAGCGGCCCTGCGGCTCAAGCCCGGGGAGAGCCTGAACGTAGATGGTCGGCTGGATGAAAAAGCATGGCAGAGAGCGGAGAAAGGCCGGGGCTTCCGGCAATATGATCCCGGCAGAGGAACGCCGGCCACCGAGCGCACAGAGTTCGCAATCGCCTATGATCAGGACCATCTCTACGCGGCGGTTTGGTGCTATGATTCAGAGCCCGGGGGCGTCATGGCCCGCTCGATGGTCAGGGATCGGATGTACACGGGTTCAGATTTCGTGTATCTCTTCTTCGATACCTATCATGATCAGCGCAACGGCTACGTCTTTGCGGTGAATCCCGCGGGAGCACAAAGTGATGCCCTCATCACAAACAACACCGGCAGGAATTTTTCGTGGGACGGGATCTGGACATCCAAGGCGACTATCAGCGATGAAGGGTGGTTTGTGGAAATCGCGATTCCTTTCAAGACCCTGAGCTTTGCCCCGGACGGAACGGTATGGGGGTTCAACATGTCCCGGAGGATCCGGAGGAAAAGCGAAGCGGTTCGCTGGACGGGATGGAAAGACGAGATCAAATCCCACAATGCCATCGAAGCCGGGGATATCACGGGGCTTGGGGGCATGCGTCAGGGACTCGGCCTCGAGTTCTCACCCTACGGTGTCGGTCGGTATGGGAGCGGCAGTGGTGAGCCCGATACTCTTGGAGGTGATCTGGGAGCAAACTTGCGCTATCGGGTGACGCCAAACTTTTCCGCAACGCTCAGTTACAATACCGATTTTGCAGAGACGGAGGTCGACCAGCGGGTTGTCAACTTCAGCCGGTTCCCCCTGTTCTTTCCCGAGAAGCGGGACTTCTTCCTCGAGGATAGTGGGATCTATGATTTTGGGCCCGTGACACAGAGGAAAGGCAGGGGGCCAAACTTCCTGCCCTATTTTACGAGAAGAATTGGTCTGTCGGACGGCCAGATCATTCCCATCCAGCTGGCGACCAAACTGGCAGGAAGGCTTGGGGAGTATGATGTCGGGCTGACTCACGCCCGATTGGACGGGCCCTCCGGCCTCGGCGAGCAGGATGTATTCGCGGCCCGGGTGACGAAACAGGTGTTTACCCAATCCCGGGTGGGAGTGATCGCCACCGGTGGGAATCCGGCTTCCGAGCTGGATAATTACGTCGGAGGAGTCGACTTCGCCTACCGGACAAACGAGTTTCTCGAGGACAAGATCCTCGAGGCTAACGTATATGCGCTCGGGAATTACGCGGAAGCGGTCGGGGGTGGACATGGAACGGATTACGCCTTTGGCGCTCAGGTCTCTTATCCAAATGATCGATGGGATGGGAACCTCAGCTACATGGAGATCGGGGCAGATTTCAACCCGGCACTTGGCTTCGTGCAGCGCACGGGGGTCCGCAGCCTTTCGGGACTGCTGCGTCGGAAGCACCGCTCCGGGGGCAGTGGTTGGTATCGGCAGCTGGCGCGGGGGGCGGATTTCAAGGTAACCTCGCTGACTTCCGGAGGCTTGGATTCGGCTCGCTTCGGTGTTGTGCCCTTCAACATCGACTTCGCCAGTACGGATGAGTTGTCCCTCAGGATTTCCCACGACATCGACCGCCCGGTTGAGGATTTTGATATCGGGAAGGTGACCGTGCCTGCGGATAATTATTCATGGACCAAGGCACGACTGGAATACGAGACCACAAGTTCCCGTCCCCTCTGGGGGGAGTTCTCTCTGGAAGCCGGGCAGTTCTACGATGGATGGCGGGTAAAAGCAGCGGGAGATCTGGAGTGGAATCCGAACCGATATTTCCGTATTAAGGGAAGCTATCAATACAACCTGGTGGATCTCGGAGGGGGCGAATTCGATGCTCATGTCGGGAGCCTTGGCGTTAACTGGAACCTCACGCCGGATCTCGGGTGGTCCAGTCTGGTGCAATACGACAGCCTCTCGAGGCAAGTAGGTTTTAACTCCAGAATCCGGTGGGAATATCGCCCGGGCTCAACGATCTTCCTTGTGCTCAATCAGTCGCTTCTGGCTGAGGACCGCGGATTGGGAGTTGAGAGGTCAGACCTGACCCTGAAGGCAGACGCGACCTTCAGGTTCTAGGCCTTTTGCGAGGGGCCCTTGCTAGAAGTCGCGGTCCAGAAGGTAATGGGCGAGTTCGTCCAGCCGGGCGGCACGAGGGCCGAGGCCTTGAAGTGCGGCCAGTGCTTTCCTCGTCAGACGACGAGCTTCCTGCCGGCTCTTGTCGAGGCCGAGAATTCCGGGGTAGGTCGCCTTGTCTACCTGAGCGTCCTTGCCTGCCGTTTTCCCGAGCGTTGCGGTCGACTGGGTCACGTCGAGAATGTCATCGATTACCTGGAAGGCGAGGCCGAGGGACTTTCCGAATTCGGTCAATGCGTCTAGCTGTCGCGGAGTCGCGTTGGCGCTCATCGCGCCGAGGCGCAGGGAAGAGGTCAGCAGGGCCGCGGTCTTGGCCTCGTGAATCTTGGCAAGTTGAGCCTTGGAAAGGCGTTGGCCTTCGGCTTCCAGGTCCATGATCTGTCCCCCGATCAGACGCCGGGAATCAGCACAGAAGGCCAGCTCGGTGACGTAGTCGCGCGTCCGATATCTTTTACACTCCGGGGTCTGAGCGATGATCGCGAAGGCCTCCGTCAGGATGGCATCGCCGGCAAGCACCGCCACACCCTCACCGTAAGCGACATGAGTTGTGGGCTTGCCCCTGCGCAGGTCGTCGTCGTCCATGCAGGGAAGATCGTCGTGAACAAGAGAGTAGGTGTGGATCAATTCAACCGCACAGGCCGGTGCCAGCGCTTCTTCGCTGGTGCCACCACAGGTTTCTGCCGCCGCGAGACAGAGGATGGGTCGCAGGCGCTTACCCCCCGCAAAGACTGGATGCCGCATCGCACGGTGGACGGTGGAAGGGCGGACGCCAGGCTTTGGCAGGAACCCGCGCAGCGCTGTGTCAACGAAGCGCTGTTGCTTCCGGAGGTAGGCCTTGAGATCGGACACTGATACAAAAATACCTAAAAAGGGTTCATTCCCAAGCTCCCAATCTCATCTTGAGCTCTGTTTACTTTCCGTTCAGATTAATTCGGCGATTTGGACCGCATTCAGGGCAGCCCCTTTCCTGACCTGATCCCCGACGATCCAGAGGGCAAGGGCATCGTCCATCACCAGATCCTTACGGATTCTTCCCACGAGGCAGTCATCTTTCTCGGTAGTGTCCAATGGAGTCGGGTAGAGGGCCCGGGAGGGATCGTCCACTACCCGGACCCCGGGATACCCTTCGTAGGCAAGGCGGGCCTCCTCGACGCTCGGGGCGGTCGCGAACTGAGCGGTTACCGATACGGAGTGGGAGCGGTAGACCGGGACACGAACGCATGTGCAGGTAACCTTCAACTCTGGCAATCCAAGGATCTTTCTTCCCTCGTTCACCATCTTGAGTTCTTCCCGGGTGTAGCCGCCCTCGAGGAACTGGTCGACATGAGGAATGACGTTGAAGGCGATTTGTTTCGGATACACTTCCCGTGGCAGGTCATCCCTGCCCTCGGCGAGAGCCTTGACCTGTTCAGACAACTCTTCAATGCCCGCCTGGCCGCTGCCTGAAACAGCCTGATAACTGGAGGCAACAATAGAGCGTAATCCGAACTTCCGGTGCAGCGGGTTCAGACCCATCAAAGTGATGATCGTCGTACAATTTGGGTTTGCGATGATCCCTTTTGGACGCGATCGCGCTGCCGCGGAATTGACTTCCGGAACGACCAGAGGCACCTCGGGATCCATCCGGAAGGCGGAAGAGTTGTCGATGACCACCGCCCCTGCCGCTGCGGCGGAGGGACCGTATTCGAGGGACAGGGCACCGCCCGCGCTGAAGAGGGCGATATTGACCCCCTCAAAGGACTCGTGGGTCAGTTCCCTGACGACGCACTCCTCTCCCCGGAAAGGAATCTTCCGGCCGGCTGAGCGGGATGAGGCCAGAAGAGAAATCTCGCCTATCGGAAAGTCGCGCTCCTCCAGGCACTTGAGCATTTCCTTTCCCACGGCGCCCGTGGCACCGGCTATGGCAACATGAGGGGAATCGGACATGGCGCGCAGGGTGTGATGCGAAAGGACAGGATAGTCTAGTCTCAAACTCCCCATTCGCTGCGAATTTCTCTCATCGCATATCGTACCAAGGGTGCGCAACCTGGGATCAATGCTGGGTTCGAGGCGTCCTTTCGACCTTGCGGTCGTGGCGCCCGGTCCTATGCTCAAAGCATCTCGGCTCTTTTGCCGAATGTTTAGACCTATATAAAACCAGCGAGAATATGAAATTCCTTAAGGTAATCGCCAGCATATCGGCCGTTCTGGGGGCGGCGCTTTTCTCTTCCTCTTGTTCTCAGGGCCCTCCGGCCGATCCGCCAAGTTATGTGGCCCCGGCAAAATAATCTTTAAGCGTCCCTGATTATCGGGCAACCTCCTCTGACCCCGGGATCATCCGGGACTACTACTGACACTAACCATGAAACTCACTAAATTTCTTGCCGTTGTGGCTCTGTCTCTTATACACATCTGACGCTGCCGACGAATAGAGAGGTGTAGATCTCGGTGG
>CAXEFH010000002.1:0-35001 GCA_963989605.1 uncultured Roseibacillus sp.
GACGCCATACGAGATTTCTGCCTGTCTCGTGGGCTCGGAGATGTGTATAAGAGACAGGTGCTGGCTGTTACCGTTGGGGAGCTTGAAGAGCGGGTTCAGCGGGTTACCAGCGAACTTGAGGATTCATCTGGAAAGGGGGCCGTTCTGGAAGACCAGCTTATTGCTGCTCGTCGTGAGATGGAGCAGGTAATGGTCGATCTTGATCTGGCGCGGCAGGAGAGGGAGCGTGAACATGAGGAGCTGAAACGCTGCCGCGTAGCGGAAACGAAGTGGTCAGACGAATTACATCGTCTTCGCGAGGAGAAGAAGGAACTCCACAAGCATATGGCGATGCTCTCGGGCGACAGTAAGGCAGAGGTCCTCCTCAAACAGATCAAGGATGAGAAAAACCGGATTCAGCATGAGCTGGGTGATCAGCAGCGCGAGCGTCAACAGGTAGAAGATGCTGCCCGAATTCTGCGCAGAGAAATTAACGGATTGCGGATCGAGTTGGTGAAAGCCGAGGAGAGGATCGCGGAGATGGATGTGTTGCAGGGGAAACTGCTGGCCACAGAGGAACGGTTTCGGCGGGCCCAGACAGAACTTACGAGATCGCGGGAGGAGCAGAATTCCTTTCATAAGAAGTTGTCCTCGATTGAAAAAGTTGCCTCAACCCTTGGAGAAGAAAAGACCCGCCTCGCGAAGGAGCTTGAGGCCGTCAGGGGAGAAAGTGAACAAGTGCTGCAAAAGGCCGTGTCAAAGGCTTGGAAGGACGCCGCCGCAGAGGCGGAATCAAATCAAAAAGCCGTTGAAGGGTCCTTGCGCGAGACTCTGGACCGGGAGAAAAAGCAGTCTGAACGGCGCGCCGAGGAGATCGCTGCGCTGAAAGCGGAGCTTGAGGTTATGAGGCGTTCCACGGAGCGTTCAGGAAACCCGGCGGCCCTGCGGTCGCGTCCCGGGGAAGAGGTTGTGAAGCTGCCATCACGGGGGAAACGTGGAAAAGGCAGGTTGGTAAAGGACGCGAGGCTTGGGCGTATTTACCGGCAGGCCCCCAAGGACCTTGACGATCTGACTAATCTGCAGGGGGTAGGAGAGGTAATATGCCGTCGCCTCCACGAGGCAGGGATCTATACCTACCGGCAAGTCGCTGAATGGAAGGCTTCCCAGGTTACGGCGATAAGTGAAGATCTCAACCTCAAGGAACGGATACGGCGTGACGAATGGCAGAAACAGGCCCGGGCCCTCTACAAGAAGAAGTACGGTCAGGCGCCTTAGCCATACCGTAATTACCGAATTCCGCTTGCATCCTTGAGGAGCAGCGCTATCAACTCCTCCCGCTCTGGAGGAGAGTGTGTTCGCCCAGCGTCCGTGACTCTGCCTCTCCGGGCGGCATTCACAAACACTCTTCCAGATGGATCCAGACTCTCTTTCCGCACGTGTCCAAGGGGTTACCCCCTCCCTCACCCTTGCTGTTACGAATCAAGCCAAGGCGTTGCGCGCTCAGGGAGACGAGGTCTATGGGCTGGCAGGAGGCGAGCCTGAAATGGATACCCCTGATCATATCAAGGCGGGAGCCATAAAGGCTCTTCAGGATGGGAAGACCAAGTATACCCCTGCTGCCGGGATATCAGAGTTGCGTGAAGCCATTTCGAAGAAGCTTCTTGAAGACAATGGCCTGAGCTACGAATCGAAGCAGATTTGCGTCACTGCCGGTGGGAAGCAGGCCTGCATGAACGCGATAATGGCGATGTGCGATGAGGGCGATGAGGTGATCATTCCTGCGCCTTACTGGGTTAGTTATCCGGAGATGGTCCGACTTTGCGGTGCAGAGCCTGTGATAGTAGAGACGAGTCAGGAGAATGGGTGGAAGATGACAGCTGAGCAGTTTGAAGAGGCGATGACGCCAAAAACAAAAATGGTTATCATCAACTCACCGGGAAATCCAACTGGAGCAGTTTATACTGAAGAAGAGTTGCGGGCGATTGGGGAAGTAGCTTCCTACGAGGATATTGTGATTCTTTCAGATGAAATTTACGAGAAGCTCATCTACGGGGACCATAAGCATGTCAGCATCGCTTCGATCAGTGAGGAGTTGAAGAGTCTCACGGTGGTCTGTCATGGTTTTGCGAAGGCATACTCGATGACCGGTTGGCGGATCGGTTATACTGCGGCTCCACCCGAAATGGCGGCGGCGATTGCCAAGATCCAGAGCCATACCACATCCAATGCCACGACCTTTGCTCAGTATGGCGCACTTGCGGCCCTGAGCGGTCCGCAGGACTTTGTGGAGGACATGCGCAGTGAGTATGACGTACGCCGGCAATTCGTACATGCCCGGCTCAGTGCGATACCCAATATCACCATCCAGAATCCAGGTGGGGCTTTTTACTTCTTCGTTAACTGTGAGCCACTGGGACTGAAATCACAGAACCTCTGTGACAAGTTGCTGACTCGGTACAAAGTCGCGGCCGTGCCTGGCATCGCCTTCGGGCACGATTCATCCTTGCGCCTGAGCTATTGTACAACCCTGGATGTAATCAACGAGGGAGTTACCCGCTTCGAGGAATTCTGTCGCGCGCACTAGGGTGCTCCCAGGTGCGGATATGACACAACGTGTGATACCGGAAAGACGGTGATTACAGAAGCCCACGGTATCCGGATCGAAGGCGTGCTTAACGCTGCTCGCCTCGCGGGGAACCGGATTCTGGAGATTTATGGACGGGAGTTCGAAGTAGAATACAAGGGAGATGACTCGCCTCTCACAGAGGCAGATAAGGAATCCAATGATGCGATCATGACCTTTCTTGAGGCCGACTATCCGAGCGTGCCCGTCATCTCGGAGGAAAACCGCCAGATCCCCTACAGTGAACGGTCCGGGTGGGGAAGATTCTGGTTGGTTGATCCGCTTGATGGAACCAAGGAATTCATAAAGAAGAACGGCGAGTTTACGGTGAACATTGCTTTGATCGAGAATGGAAGACCTGTTTTTGGCGTTGTCTACCGCCCGGTGACTGACACCCTCTACCTCGGGGTGGAGGGTTCTGGAGCCTGGAAAATATCGGGTTACGGCAGTCCTGAAAAGATAACAGGCGGGGAGCATTACCTGAAAATGGAAAGAGTGAAGGTTGTCGCGAGCCGGTCACACGCCAGCCCCGAAGTCGAGGCCTTCGTAGATGGGATGCAACAGGATGGAAAGAAGGTGGACTTCCTCTCTGCCGGGAGTTCTTTGAAGCTCTGCCTTGTGGCCGAGGGCTCAGCTGATGTGTATCCTCGGTTTGGACCTACAATGGAGTGGGATACTGGCGCCGCGCATGCGGTCGTCAGTGCAGCTGGGAAGCAGGTCCTTGACATGCAGACCCGGGAACCGCTGCGCTACAACAAGCGGGACCTTCTTAATCCATTTTTCATCGTGGAGTAGGGGGGAGCAATTGGGAACCATCCCGGAAGTGCGCTGTTGTAAGGGCCGGGACATTGCGGTTCTATGCTCTGCATGGGATCTCGTTATTCGTTATGGGTAGTGGTGGCCGGGGTAGTGGGAGGCCTCATCGTGGGATTTCTTGCGGGCCGTGGCCTTTTCCGGGGTAGCGAGTCACGCAATCCTCAGGCATTTCCGCACCCCTACACGGAACAGCACTGAGAGAACAGGGCTGTGTCCTAGCGGTTAAGGTCAAACTCCATCTGGTCTCCTCCTCCGGCAGACCATGCCTCATGATTTCGCCTGCGCAGTTCGGCAGCGAACTCCCGGGTATAGCCATGGACGGTCACAACGCGTTTAGGACGCACTCGCCCTACCGCCTCAAGAAGTCCCGGAAAGTCAGCGTGATCTGACAGGGGGAATGCGGCGTCGACACCGAAGCGGTAAGTAGCGTTCTTTTTCAGGGCCCATCCGGAGAGCATTGCGGTTCGCAGGTTAGGCATTGCCCGGAATTGCTCAGAGCGCAGCGCATTGGGAGGACAGATGAAGGCATGCCTGGGAGGGACGGTACCCTCAAAGACGAGGGCATCAGACAACGGGCACCCAGCCTCACGGCAAGCAGTAGTCATTTTTGCGACCGTGGGGTGGGACACTGCTGGAATGCCGGCATTGAAGAGGATGGCATGGGCCTCCTGAGCCTTACCCAGTGAGTAAGCCAGAAGAGTTGGAGTCACTTCCTCCTCAAGGCATTCGTTGACAAAATTGAGGATCATTCCGGTGATCTCGTTTCTACCGGGAAAGATCCATTCTGGGGATCCAAACGTTGTCTCCATGATAAGGGTGTCTGCCCGACGGAACACGGGATCCTCGGCCGTGAGACTCGCCCGCACCTTGAAGTCGCCGGTGTAGAGAAGTGATTCCCCATCGGATTTCCGAGTGATATGAAGCATGGAAGATCCGTAGACATGTCCTGCTGGGAGTAGTTGCAGACTGTATGGGCCGACATCGAGAGGTTCGTGGAAGGGCCTCGGGTTAAGACGCTCATCGGCCACATTGTAGCGCGCCTTCAGGATGCGAGCGGTCGCCTCGGAGCAAAGGATATTCTCATGCCGTGCAAAGTGATCGGCGTGGGCATGCGATATGAATCCGTTTTCGCGGGGTTTACGAAGGTCCAGGAACAACTCTAGCCCGGGAAGATAGAGTCCACCGTCAGTTTCAATCCGGATTGGTTCACGCATGGAGCCTCCTGAGGAACTTCTATACTGGCGAGCAGTCGCTGTGAATCGGAATGTCTCCCTTGTTACTGTGCACTTGTCCTGTGAGAAGATTGCACCCGTAGAGATTTTACCTCTCCGACGAGGAACGCGGATCCAGTAACCAGAGTGGGAAGGCTTTTCGGGCTGTCGAGGGCGGATTGAAGGGTTTTGTGCACGGTGAAAGACGGATGTTCTCCGGGAAGAAACGAGACGAGATCCTCGGGCGGGAGAGCCCGGGGTGAGTTCACTGGAACAAGGTGAATATGTTGCGAAATTGGAACCAGCGCGGCAAGGATCCCCCCGATATCCTTGGATTCAACCGCCCCAAGGATGAGATCGGCCTTGATATCGCCGAACTCCGATTGCCAGTGCGCCGCGAGAACCATGGCGGCAGCAGGATTGTGTGCGATATCGAGAACGAGGGTTGACGCATTGCCTCCTGCTGATGGGCTAAGCACTTCAAACCGTCCCGGCCACTTTGTTGAGGCCAGTCCAGCCTTCACGGTTTCATAGCTAAGAGTGATTCCAGCGGCATGCAGCGCCTCGAGGGCGAGGCCGGCATTGTCCTGCTGGTGCCTTCCACTGAGCCCGAGGGCATAGCCCTCCAGCGGTTCCTCGACGAATGCGAGAGGCGCCCGACGCTCGTTTGCGATCTGCTTGATGACAGTGGTGGCCTCCGGAAGCTGAGTGGAAGACAGGACATGTTTTCCCGGGACGATGATGGCCGCTTTTTCGGACGCAATCTTTGTCAGGGTGTCTCCAAGCCATTCCTGATGATCCATTCCGATCGGAGTCAGAACGGCGACGTCGGCAGGGACTACCGAGGTCGCATCCAGACGTCCCCCCATTCCGGTCTCGAGAATGATCAGTTCGCATTGGTGCTCTGAAAAATACTTCATGGCGAGGGCAAGGCTGATCTCAAAGAAGGTTGGGTGAGGGTCCCATCCTGCTACGAGCTTCCGTAGTGCGGATAGATGAAGAGCGACTTCGTCTTTGCGGATCTCGATACCTGAGACGCGGATTCGCTCAGAGTATTCGACAAGATGGGGTGAAGTAAAAAGGCCAGTACGCGATCCAGTTGCCCGAGCGACGGATTCGATGAAGGCACAGGTGGACCCCTTGCCGTTGGTGCCTGCGACATGAATGACCCTTGTATTACGCGGCGGGAAGGCCAGATACTCGCGGAGAAGGCGCCGCGGGCTCTCCAGACCGAGCTTGATCCCGAAAAACTGGGTGGAATAGAGCCAGTCCAGAGCCTCAGAGTAATTCACGGGGCTTTTTCTACTCCTGCTCGGGCATCATATAGCCCAGCAGCTGTATTAATCTTTCACGCAGGAAGCGGCGCTCCACGATGGAGTCGATAAGGCCGTGTGCCAGCATGAATTCAGCGGTTTGGAATCCGGGGGGAAGGTCTTGATGTGTCGTCTCCTTGACAACACGAGGGCCGGCAAATCCGATCATGCACCTTGGTTCGGCGAGGTTGACGTCGCCGATCGTAGCAAAGGAGGCCGTTACCCCCCCAGTTGTCGGATGCGTCAGAACTGAAATGTAGGGGAGACCAGCGTTGTTGTGCTGAGAAATGGCTCCACAGGTCTTTGCCATCTGTAAGAGGGAAAGCATGCCCTCCTGCATCCGAGCCCCGGAGGAGGAGGAAAGGATGATCAGAGCACGTTTCTCGATGGTGGCCATTTCGATAGCTCTGGTGATCTTCTCACCTACCACGGATCCCATGGAACCGGCAAAAAATCGGAAGTCCATGACTGCCAGAGAAACAGGATGCCGCCCGATACTGGCACGACCCGTGATGACGGCATCATTCATTCCTGTCTTGCTCTTAAGGAGGGCAACCTTGTCCTCGTATTTCTCGAACTCGAGAGGATTGGTGGACTCCAGCGAGGTTTCTGTTTCCATGAAACTGTCTGGGTCTGCCAGCAGGTTGATTCGTTCGTAAGCGCTCATCAGGAAGTGATGACCGCAGTGTGTGCAGACCTGATAGTTCTGCTTCAGATCGAGGGTGTGGATCAACTCCCCGCAATCCGGACACTTCTTCCAGAGGTCATCAGGAACGGTATCCTTCTTCTTGCTGCCACGACGGAGTTTCGGCTTGTCAAAGATACCCATGGCTTGGAGCGCAATTGTTTGGAGGATACGCGAAGAGGTTCTTGATCTCCGCCCAGGATGGGAGGCGCTTAACCGGAAATTACTTAATTGGTGGTTAGCCTATCCTCGCAGGACAGTCAGGACAACCACCTTTTCGGCACCCCCGTCCTGCTTTAAAACACGGGCGCATTCTTCTGCCGTGGAGCCGGTTGTGAAGACGTCATCGATGAGTAAAACGGGCTTCTGCCGGATACTTTTTACGCGTCGCTCCCGGGTGCTGAGGCGAAACGCGCCCTGCAGATTTGCAAGGCGCTGCTCCCTGCCGAGCAGAGCCTGCTGGCTGGTGTTGCGGGTTCTTCGCAGGACTTTCTTGCAGTGTAGCTTGCAACGTCGTGCTAGTGTTTGTGCAATTTCATGCGACTGATTGAACCATCTCCACCTTTCCCGTTTACCATGAAGGGGAACAGGAACGATTACCCATGGATGAGTTTGCTGCACGGCAAGGCGTGGATCGTTCCAGAGCTCCTCCATGAGGAGAGCTAGTTCACGGTGGAGGTGGATTTGCCTGCCGTATTTATAGGCGTGCATAATCTCGTTGGCCCGGCCCTCGGCTCTGACGACAGAGAGTGCGAATTCGAAGGAATAATTCACCCTCCGGCAATGTGCGCACAATACATCCTCCGGGACGTGTCCCTCTATGTCCTCACCACATTTCATGCAGTAGGGCTTTTCTATCCGTAGAAGGCCATCGCTGCATGCGGAACAGAGATAACGACCGTTCCGCATGGGTTCTTGGCATAGCACGCAGGATGGGGGGTAGAGCAAGTCGAGCCACCGAGCGAATGGTATTCCCGCGTAATTCGATCGATAATGAGTTCGGCTGGAGGGGGGAGTCTCCGGAGGCTCCGGTAGAGATGCTCCCTCAATCATCCGTGGGGAGGCTCTTCTGGGTGGGAGTCATGCCTCTGGATGGAAATATTCTCACAAAAAGAACAACCAGAATGGCGGTAAGGGCCAGGGTAGCCATCGGGATCAGGCCTTCCTTAAGACTGGATCCGACCAGATAGCCCGAGATTTCATCTGCCTGATGGAGACGAATGGAGATTTTCTTGAAGGAAACATAGGCGAATATCCATCCACTATGGAGACCGATCGGTAGCCAGAGCGAAGCCGTCGCGTAGCGGGCATAGGCAAGAATCAGCCCAATCGCGGTAAGGGAAATGAATTCAAAAAGCACGAGTTCAAAATCCTGAAACCGCATCAGGATGGCCTGCAATAATTGAAAACCAGAGAATTGACTTCGTGGATCGATATACACCGCACCCTCCGGGATGGGCTCTCCCGGGATGAAGACCGCGATATTGCTCGGAGGCTGCAGGAAATGAAGTGCCGAGAAGAGAACGGAAACCAGAATGATTGCGGTCGCGGGGCGGAAGGTCCGGAGGCAAATGCCCAGAAACACCCCCCGGAAAACGATTTCCTCCAAAAGGGATGCAGAGATCGCGGGTCCCACGGCTTTTTGCAACGCTAGATCCCACGGGACGGGATCCTTGAGGGAAAACCACTCCATGGAGACAAGAAGCCACCCGGTGCCGGAGAGAAGACCTCCGGCGAGCAGAAACCCGGTCAGAAGCTGTAGGGGGCCCCATCGGCTGTTACGAAGGGGTTGCCCTCCGGAGGGAGCCACCACATGGGAGGGAAGATATGCTGCCCATGGGGATTCGCTGAGAGGTGCCGGTTTGTTGCGCAGCCTTAAGGCGAAAATGAGCGGAGGCAACAGGAGAAGGGCTGCAAGCAGAAGACAGCGTTTGAAGTATTTGGGTAATTCTGCGCCTCGAGCGTGCTCTCCAACATAATCAATGATTCGGTTGAAACTTTTGTCCTCGGTCATTTCACCGAGGAGAGTCCCGGCGTTGTAGAGCCAGGGGGTCATCAGGGCCGCGAGGAGAAAGCAGGAAATGAGATACAGGATGAGCTTGGAGGCGTCACTGCGTATAATTCTCATTCCGTGGCGATCTGTAGGGTGCACCGGTCAAAAGTCAAATCGTGTTTGTTCTTGGGATTTGGCTGCATGTTCGTATGGGAAGGGCATGCAGCGACACTCATGGCGCGAAAGGACGGATCATGGGGTCCGGTTCTACCGGGCCTCCCACCACGCCTCGAGCTGGGTGCTGCATTCGCAGTTAAAAGGTGAGGAGGAATGGGAAGAGCACCAGCCAATCAGCAAAGTCGAGTGGGAAAAACTAAGGGAGGTTCTATGGAAAAAATATCAACGGGGACGTTGTCCCTGGGAATTGATCGACAAAATTGAAAAGAGGCTGGAAGACCCGATGAACGGGGAGGGAGGCCCGGGCAAACAGTTGTGAGCAGGGAGGCGGATAGTTGGACAGCGTGGGATCGGAATCACTGCTGGCACCCGTTTACTCAGCACTCTGAATGGGCGGAATCAGAGAAGGAACTCATGCTCGTTCGCGGTGAAGGACCCTGGCTTATTGACGCTGAGGGGAGGCGTTACTTTGACGGCAACTCGAGCATATGGACCAATATTCATGGGCATTGCCATCCGAGGTTGGATAAGGCGTTGAGGGAGCAGCTTGACGAAGTGTCTCATACCTCGTTCCTCGGGTTCGGCAATCCCAGAGCTGCGGAGCTGGCAAAGCGGCTGACTGAATTTTTCCCTTCGGATAGCCTCGGACGGGTCTTCTTTTCCGACAATGGATCGACTGCGGTGGAGGTGGCAGTGAAGATGGCCATCCAGTATCGTCAGCAGAGCGGTGAGCCAGAGCGCCAGGAATTTATCGCCTTCGAGAATGCGTATCACGGAGATACCATGGGCGCAGCGTCTCTCGGTGGGGTCTCACTTTTTTTCGATCGTTTCAGCAGCTTCGGTTTTTCTGCCACAAGGGTGACTTCAGTGGCGGACATGCGTGCCCTGCCCCCGGGCAAGGTCGACCGGACTGCCGCCGTTGTGATGGAGCCCCTTATCCAGGGCGTGAACGAGATGCGCCCCTGGCCAGGTGGGCAACTGGCGGAGATCCGATCATGGTGTAATGAACAGGGAGTGCACCTGATCCTGGACGAGGTCATGACCGGGTTTGGTCGAACTGGAACCATGTTTGCCTGTCAGCAGGAGGAGGTCATCCCGGATTTCCTCTGTCTGGCGAAGGGGTTGACCGGGGGCTATCTTCCCCTCGCGGCTACCTTGACAACGGGACCGGTATTCGACGCCTTCCTGGGTGGACGCGATCAGACGTTCCATTATGGCCACAGTTATACCGCAAATCAGCTTGGTTGTGCGGCGGCTCTCGCCAGTCTGAGGGTTTTCGAGGAAGAACGTGTGCTGGAGACGCTTCCCTCCCGGGTGAAATCACTCGAGCAGGGATTGAAGGCAATTGCCCACCCTCTTGTTCACGAAGTTCGCCAATGCGGTCTCATTGCCGGGCTTGAGTTGCGACAGGAGACTGGAGAGCGTTTTGGTGACAGTAACCGCATGGGGGAGCGGGTTTGTGTCGCGGCCCGTGGCCATGGACTACTTACTCGTCCGATCAGAGATACCATTGTCATGATGCCACCCCTCTGCAGCACGGAGCAAGAGATTGCCACGGCATGCGAAGCGTTGGGCAGAGCGATAGAGGAGGTAGCGTGAACAAAAAGACGTTCACTCCTTCTTGTTCCTCCTCGCGGTTACTTCATCCCACGGCTCTGCTCCTACTCTTCTAGCCCAGGTTTCGTAGGCATCCTGTAGTTCCCTGGCCTTCCCGGGCATGGAACTTGAGAGATCGTGTAATTCACTGCGGTCCCTGCTCATGTCGTAGAGTTCCCATGGAGCGTCGCGGATCGCTACCAGCTTGTAAGGACCCCGCCGCACCGCGCGGTTGCCCTCGTGCTCCCAGAAAAGCGTACGCTCCTGATTCTGTTCCCGGGTAAAAACGGGCAATAAGCTCCTCCCTTCCATGTCTGCAGCTGGCAATCCCGCTACTGCGAGACAGGTGGGGGCGATATCGATGAGGTGGCCAGGTGTGTGGCGGAGCTCTCCCCGGGCCCCGACCGTATCCGGCCAGTGCACGATCAGAGGGGTAGCCACTCCACCCTCGTGAGTATAGCGCTTGTACATCCGGAAGGGTGCGTTGCTCAGGTTGGCCCACCCGCGGCCGGAACTCGACGACCAACCTCCGCGCCTTGCCCATTCCGCGTAATTGTCCACGCGGGTTTCGGGATGCTTGCCATTCTTCGCAGAGAGGCCGCGCCAATCGTGGACGCCCGTGCCGGGCACGCCGTTGTCGACCATGAATAAAATCAGGGTATTTTCCAGTCTTCCTGCGGACCTCAGTTTTTCCACGACGCGCCCGATATTCTGATCCATTCGGTCAATGATGGCAGAGTAGAGTGCCATCTTGAAATCCAGCTCATCCCGCAGCTTGGTATCGTAGGTGCCCCATCCAGGAACATCCAGTGGCGAAAGGCCCCATTCCGGCTTGATCAGTCCCAGCTTGACCATTCGCTCGTAGCGTTCCTCACGCAGCGTATCCCAGCCCACGTCCCGGAAGCGGCCGCGATACTTTCTGGTGTCCTCTTCCCGGGCATGCAGAGGGAAATGCGGAGCGTTGTAGGCAAGGTAGAGGAAAAGAGGCTGATCGGGATGATCCTCAAAGGCCTCGTCCATGAAGTGCAGTGCATAGTCAGTGAACACATCCGTGGTGTACCACTCCTGTTCCGGGTGCAGGTGATTGGTTGGGGTTTCCGTCCCAGGTAACACCTCCTTGTCATCCAGGAAGACCTGACATCCCTTGAGGACGGTAAAGTAGGAGTCGATAAAGCTACGGGTGCCATAAAAGCGATCAAAGCCGCGGGCTATCGGGGATTGGGCAGGCTTGGTGCCAAGATGCCACTTGCCAGTCATCATGGTGCGGTAACCACCCTTCTGCAGGTGCTCTGCCAGAGTTGGCACATGAGGCAGGATGGTTCCGCGGTAGCTGGCAAGACCCCGGTCTCTGGCCATGTGGCCCATGCCCGCCTGATGTGGATAAACACCGGTCAGCAAGGAGGCCCGCGAGGGGCAGCAGCGTCCAGTGTTGTAGAACTGGGAAAAGCGCAGGCCATTGGCAGCGAGGGCGTCGAGGACTGGAGTCTCGATCTCCCCACCATAACAGCCAAAATCTGAGTAGCCGGCATCATCTGCCAGGATCACTACGATATCCGGCTTTCTCTTTTCTCCACCAAAGACGGCGAGCGGTAGGAAAAGCACGATAAGAGAAGAGAAGAGGACTTTCACGAGCGGAACAAATTATCTGACGGTCACATTCAGGGTCGAGAGCAGTCCATTGATACGGGTCCGGGGAGCTTCCGGGTCGACCGGATTTGCATCATCAGACCCAATGCAGAGACTCTCCTGAGGGTGTCTTTTCAGCAGGCCGCGCGATTTCATCTCAACCGATTTTCCGCCGATCCGGAGAGAGAGCGTTTCCCCCGTCAGAGAGGCCGAGATCTCCATTTTCCTGCCCGGGGAACGAAATGCGATCTTTTGGACGGAGTTTGTGCCGATGCGAACGCTGAAAAAGAGACTGTTATCCCTTGCGTAAAGAACATAGCCCACTGAGGAGCCCCCGTGGGCAACAATAATGCCATGGGGCTTTTTGCCTTCCTCGATTTCCACGGTGGCCTCGATGGTGAAGGGTTTGCCTGACATATCAGGCAGAGATGAGCTGGCGTAGGTGTCACCCAGCCTGGCCTCTGCCCATTGGACTGGCTTGACCGGTGACTTCCTCTTTCTTCGTGCGGGTTGCTTGCGGTTGGTCGTGGGATAGAGGGTAACTGGATTCTGTATTGTGCCTGCCGGCCTTTTATTGGCGGCCATGTCTGCGGTCATCTGCGTTGCCAGTGCCTCCAGTTTCGCAACAATGGCGGGATTCTCTTCCGCGAGATTGGTTAGTTCTCCAATTTCTTCTTCGAGATTATAGAGCCGACCTCCTTGCGCCAGATCCGCGTTGCGCTGGCGAATTCCCATTCCCAAGGATTGGGCAGTGAGTGCCAGTTTCCATGGGCCCTGTCGGATCGCCTGCAATCGCGTCCCTTGAAAATAGTGCCAGATCTCACGTGGGGACGTCTCGGTTTTACCGAGCATCCACGCCGAGACATCAATGCCATCGATCTGGATGTCTTTTTTAATCCTGCCACCAGCCAATGAAACAAAGGTGGGCAGCACATCGGTGGTGCCGGCGATACCTGCAGATTCAGTGCCGGGAGCAATGGTTCCTGGCCACCAGACGATGGTGGGTTCGCGCACCCCGCCTTCGAGGGTGCAGCCCTTGCTTCCGCGCAAGGGCCCGGAGACCCCGCCGGCCTTGCCCTTGGAAGCCCACGGACCATTGTCGCTGGTAAAGAGGACAAGGGTATTTTTTTCGATCTCCAGCCGTTCCAAGGCTTTGAGCACCTGTCCGACGCTCCAGTCGACTTCTTCCACCCAGTCGCCGTAGGTGCCATTTCTGGATTTCCCCGCAAAATCCGGATGGGGATAGAGCGGCACATGCATGGCGGTGTGGGGCAGGTAGAGGAAAAAGTTCCGGTCCTCCTTGTGACTGGCCTCCATGAATTTCACGGCCTCCCCGGTGTATTCGCGGGTGATGCGTCGTTGGCCTTCATCTTCGAGGAGTTCAGCCACCTGTTCGTCCCGCATCAGGGGATGAACCCGCTTGCCGTTCGCCGCCGCGGTGCGGCCCATGTCATTGGAGTAAGGAATACCAAAGTAACCGTCAAAGCCGTGGCGCGTGGGTAAGAATTCCCGTTGGTCTCCGAGGTGCCACTTGCCCACACACATGGTGGCGTATCCCAGTTCCCTGAGGTAGTCGGCTACCGTGTGTTCCTCGGGGTTGAGTCCATTGCCTCCGGCGGGAAAAAATACCCCGGGCACACCCACGCGTGGTGCGTAGCAGCCGGTCATCAATTGTGCGCGCGAGGCCGAGCACACGGGGGCGGCATAAAAACTGGTAAGCTTGCGGCCCTCCCTGGCCATACGGTCCAGGTTTGGTGTGCGGTTGAGCTTGGAGCCGTAGGGGCCAATGTCGCCATAGCCCATGTCATCGATGAAGATGAGGACCAGATTGGGGAGGGCCTTCGCGGAGAGGCAAGATGGGAATATTACGAGGAAGGTGGCAATAAGGAGCTTCATACGCCGCTTGAGTCTGACGGTCGGCTTTCCCGGACATTAAGTTCGGGAAGCTCTATTTTTTTCGTTGTCGTGATACGTACGCCGAGGCGACGTGACACGATTTCGAGGGAGCGGTCGGCGTCATCAGTCAGAAGAACGGAGAGAGATCCCTGCTCGTCTGACTTGTTCCGGGCATTCCGCTGGCTCAGGTTTTGTGCGAGAGCGAGAGCGGTGGCGGTGGGGGTGTCTGCCACTGGTTTTCCGAAGACTCTCGCAATCTGTTCCACAAGAAGAGGATAGTGAGTGCAACCCAGAATCAGGGAGCTGCATTCATTGAGGCGCGAGGACACAAAATAATGTTGCAGAATCTCCATGGTGAAGGATTCATCGATGCAATCCTCCTCGATCAGAGGGACAAGCAGGGGGGTGGCTACCGATACCACTTCGGTCGCGGGAGCGGTTTTCCTGAGTGCATTCCGGTAAGCGTTACTTGTTATTGTGGCCCGGGTCGCAATGACTCCGATAGGACCGGTAGTGGTGAGGTTTGCGGCAGCTTCTGCTCCGGGGACAATGACCCCGGACACCGGCAGAGACGTCTGTGAGGCCACGGTCTCAAGGGCTACGGCGGAGGCCGTGTTGCAGGCAACGAGAATTTCCTTTACGCCGGCATTGTCGAGATAGGAGGCGATCTGGGTCGCGTATTCGATAACCGTTCCCGGACTACGGGAGCCATAGGGCACCCGGGCAGTATCGCCAACGTAAATGATATCCTCGTTGGGAAGGTGCCTCTGGATTGCGTTGACCACCGTGAGCCCGCCGATGCCGGAATCGAATACGCCGATAGGAAGGGAGTTCATGGGAAGAAGGAGGCTCTGGCATCGACCAAGCCGGAACTGGTCCGCCTAGGTGATCACAAGACGCCCTGTGTTAAGGAGGAATAGGAAGCCAAACGCGGACCTGATCATGGGGGAATTTTGACTCAGCAAGAGCGCCAAGCCTATGGCAAAAGAGTATTTCCGGTTCTTTTTGCGGGCGAGACGGGCGGAGGGGCAACTTGACACTCGCTCCCGGGGAGAAGATGGCCTAGGAGAGGCAGACCATGAAATCATTATGGACGGTCGTTTGCGCAGGCGCATTCATTTCTGCTCTTCCTGCCTCTGAGATTAGGTGGTCGGGATTACTGGGGCCACACCGGAATGGCTGGGCCGGCCAATTCAAGGTCCCGGAGTTCTGGCCTGAGAAATTGCAAAAAGGTTGGAGTGTGGAGGTAGGAACTGGATACGGTAGTCCTCTGGTGGTGGGCCAGCGGGTCTACCAGCATGCCCGGCAGGGAGCGGAAGAGGTGGTGTGGTGCCTCGACCTGGTGAGCGGAAAACGGCTCTGGCGTAAGAGTTATGCCGCGCCCTTCAAGATCGGTGGTGGAGGGGAGCGTCATGGGAAGGGACCAAAGTCCTGTCCAGTGCTGGCGGATGGCCGTCTCTTTACCCTGAGTATCACCGGAACGATTCACGCCTGGGATGCACAGAGCGGTAGCCTGCTCTGGAGCAAGGATTACAGGAAGAAGTGGGCGGAGGGAAACCAGCCCAACTGGGGGGTGTCCACTTCACCCATCGTGGATGGGGAACGCCTCATTGTGCACCTCGGAAATGACGAGGCGGGTGCGCTCATGGCCTTTGACGTAGAATCGGGCCGGGAAGTGTGGGAGCAGGGAGAACATGGCACGTCTTATTCCTCTCCCCTCCTGGTTGAGATCGGAGGGGTGCGACAGGTGGTGCAGTGGAACCATGAGACCCTAGCGGGGGTAGAGAGCAGGACCGGTAAGTTGCTCTGGGAGTATCCCGCCCCCCACCGCAGTCATAACCAAAACATGCCCACGCCCGTGTTCCACAAGGGCCGGATCCTGCTCGGGGGCGAGAACCGGGGAATCAAGTGTTTGGAGCCGGTACTGAAGGACGGCAGGTGGACGGTGAGCCGTGTCTGGTATCAGCGTAAGGTGGCACTCGACATGAGCACGGCGGTCATCAACGGAGATTACCTCTATGGAATGTCGCATTTCAAGATGGGCCAGATCTTCTGCCTCGACCCCCGGGATGGGACGATCCGCTGGCTCAGTGAAGGGAGGATCGGCCAGAATGTGGCCTTTCTCTCCGTCGAGGGACACGTGGCGGCCCTGCGCTCCAATGGGGAGCTCCGCATCATTGCGGCTGATCCGGCTAGTTACCGTGCCCGGGCCTCCTACCAGGTGGCCCCTGATCAGACCTGGGCTCCCCCGGTCCTTCTCGACAGCAAGATTCTTATCAAGGACCTCAACCGTCTCACTCTCTGGTCCTTTGGGTCCTGAGAGTGGATTCCACTTCCTGTCGTCGAATCGGGTTGCAGTTTCTGCTTTCGGGGCTCGCCGATTTGTTGCTAGCTCGAAGGATCATGAAACTAGTTTTTTTCGCCCTTGCCGCCGCCCTGATCCCCGGGACCTGTGTCCTGGCCGACCACCACGAGTTCAAGACCATCTATGACGGCAAGGACCTCACCAACATCAAGACGGAGGGAAATTGGAAGATCCAGGAAGATGGATCTTTGTTCCTAGAGCCACGTCCGGGCGAGCGGGGATGGACCCGCTACGGCTCCTACCTATGGCTCAAGGATGACTACAAGGATTTCACCGTGGATTTTGAATACAAGCATCCCAAGGGAGGCAACTCAGGGCTCTACTTCCGGATCTACGACGAGTCAGATGCCACGGCCCATGGATTTGAAGTCCAGATCCTCGACTGCTTCGGAAAAAAGAAGCTTGGGCCCCATGACCTTGGAGGAGTGATCGGCACCTCGGGGCCCCTCGTCAACGCTGCGAAGAAGCCAGGCGAGTGGAACCGCATGGTGGTGACCTTGAAGGACAACAAGCTTACCGTGATTCTGAACGGGAAGAAGGTCCAGGATGGACTGGATCTTGTGGCCAAGAAGCGTCCTAACAAGAAGCTGGCGGAAAAGGGGAAGATTGCCATTCAGGATCACGGACAGCCATTCTGGGTGCGCAATATCAAGGTCAAGGCGCACTAGGCGCGAGCGACGACAGGGACCACTGTCTGGGTCCCGTTGGACCTCAGGCTATTGCCCCTTCTCCTTGGCGGCGGGCAGGTCGCTGGCGCCCCGGAATCCATACATGGGCAGAAGGCGGTAGTAGACCTCGAGGCTGAGAACCGAGAGGGTCGTGGAGACCACGCGGCCCCCTGCATTTGAGTGGCGCCCGCCCGGGTCCCAGCTCCCCCGGTTAGCACCGATCTTGTTCTGGATTCTGGGAAAAGTATCCTTGAGCCTGTCGTTCCACTCCTTCCAGACAGGCCCCTGATGCTGGTAGAGGGCGAGAGTGGCGTAGTAGACGTAATAATAGTCCGGGTTGTTGTTGAACTTGTGGCGTCCGAGGTATTCAGCCCCCTCAGGCATCCGGGGGTCGGTTGGAGGAACGAGGTCCAGCTGCCGGCAGAACATCCCGCTGGCAGTCATGGCGGGGTTAGGGCCGCCGCCCGTGTAAGCGTAGAGCCCGCCATGCGTTCCGGAGGACACCGAGGTCATGTATTTCTGGGCTCGCAGGAAGGGCTCGTCGGCAACCTCAAGGCCGGCGAGGCGCGCGCTGTGCAGGGCCATGTACTGCCAGGCGGTCACGGAAAGATCGGAGTCGTCACTGGGCTTACCGTCTGCATCGGCTGGATTGTAGCGCCAGCCTCCCCTGCTGGGGCTCTGGGAGGCCACGATGAGGTCGATAGCCCTCTCGGCGGGCTCTTTCAGCTTCGGGTCCTTGGTAAACCCGTAGGCCTCACAAAGTGCTATCGCAGCGATCCCATGACAATACATCCGTCCCCCGCCCCTCAGATCGCCATTCTCCTTCTGCTGCTTGAGGAGCCATTCGAGGGCCCGCTTGACGTTGGCCTGATATTTCCCTCCCTTGTTATGAGTTTCGCCCCAGCCGTAGAAACAGAGGAGCGCTAGTCCGGCCCCCGCGGTATCGAATTCTCCATTGGCTCCATGTTTGCGCATGTCCCAGCGACCGTCTCCCTCCTGATTGCGGGCGAGCCATTCGAGGGCCGAGCCAATGGCCCGCTCGGTAGCATCCGATCCTCCCAGCTGCTCGATCGTCTCAGGCGAGGGTCTCCCACGACGCTTGGTCATGAGCTTGGTAATCGCCCGAGCATCAAGATCGTTCTTGGGTGTTGCAAGCTCGTTAGGAATCAGAGGGTCATTAGCTTGGTCATCTCCGGGGAGGTTGAGCAGGTTGGTAATCGCGTCGCCGGCTCCATCGAGCTCGGGAGGTGCGCCGAGGGCCTCGAGGCCTCGATGGGGATTAACAGTGTCGCCTCCAGTATCCGTAGTCTCCGGGGCTGCATCTGTTTGAGAGACATCCTTTACTTCGGACTCGTTGTCGACCGCAGTGTCCGCAATGGCGCGTTCCCTGGCTTGCTCGGGTTCTACCTGATCCAGAGATTCAGTAGGCTTGAACTCAGCGTCCGTGGGATCGGCAGGTTTCTCGGCAAGCTGCTGTTCGGTGACCTGCTCCTCTTCGAGGGTGGGGTCTTCGGGCTCGGGCAGGAAGGTCTCGGGAAGAGCGGTTAAAACAGTGAGCTCCTTGGTCGGCTGTTTCTGTTCCTGTTCTGATTCTGACTCGTTTAGCTTGGAAGCACGAACGCTGGGAACCAAGGAGGAACGGGAGGTCCGGGTGACTACGGGAACCACCTTGGTGTTTTCCCGCGGCTTGAAGGCGGGTATTTTGAAGTCACTTTCGAATTTCTCCGTCATCACGAGTTCCTTGGTCTCCGCGATCTCGGCCTGCTCGGGTTCACTCTCAAGAGCAATTTCCTCCTCCATGAGCGCCTCGATGCTCACCGTGATTTCGGGTGACTGAGGTTCATCGCCTCCCACCTCCTTTGCGATCAGCCATGCCATGAGAAGCAAGAGGATGACGAGATGGACTGCCGCCGATCCAGCCAGGCACTTGTGGAAAAGGTTGGTGAGGTCCTGCCAGCTTTCCAGAAGGTAGAGAAGAGCGGCAAGAGCGAGGAGGCCAAGGAGGATCCACCAACCAATGCCCTCCATGAGCTCCATGAAGGATTCCCACTGGTCAAGATTGGTGTAGCCAATCACCTCCCGGGTCGTGGACCGGTAAAGCTTGAATCCCTCGTTTTCTGTCTCGATTCCGGGCTTCTTGCTGAAAAGAAGGTCGAATCCCTCCATGCGGACCGCGGGATCGGTAACGCTCCCCTCGTCGAAGTAGAGGTCAATCCGTTCGGGGGGAAGAGCCTTCCCGCCAATCACACGGCTGAAGTAGACTCCGAATCCGACGTTTTCACTGCGGTCGCGATCCGAGGCGAGGAAGACGTGATCTCCGCGCCTTGTGAGGGCGGTCTGGAGATCGTCAGCAGTGGAATTGAGATGGTCCGCTGGCTCTGCCCTGCCGAACAGAGGAACAGGCGGGGTGGACGGACCGGCAAGGGTGCTCTCTGATTGTGCCGGGGTCTTTTTGTCTTCGGTCGGGGATGCCTGGTTGTCATCGGGTTCCGTATCCGCGAGAGGCGTTTGCTCGAGGAGCTGGGCCACGAAAATGTCATTCCTGCCGGCGCGATTGGAGGAGAAGTAAAGGCGCTTGCCGTCGGCAGTGGGCGCCGGTCCGGTTTCCCGGGCGGGCGAGTTGATCGCGGTTCCGAGGGCCTCCACCCCGGTCCATTCCTGACCATTCCAGCGGGCCACGTAGATATCATCGCCTCCCTGTCCCCCCTCGCGATCAGAGCTGAAGTAGAGAGATTTTCCGTCATGCGAAAAGGCGGGCCCTCGCTCGTTGGATTCTGAGTTGAGGGAGGCCACCCTGGTGGGGCGGGTCCATATTCTTCCGTTCCAGGTCGACTGGTAAAGATCGGCTTGGATGGCCCCGGGATCCGAGCGGACCAGAATCATGGTGGTGCCATCGGGGGAGAAGGCAGCCTCCAGACGTCCTGAGGCTTGGTTGACTGGATCCGGCTCCTCGGGGGATCCTTCTTCCCTGAAGAGGTTTTGTCTTGGATCTTGCCAGAGGACATACCGCTCCTTGCCGTCCTGGACTTCGACTCTGGTTCCCTGGTCGTCCGTGAAATAAGACCAGATCTCCTTACGAAGTTTGTCGTGGAGAAAAAGTCCGACTCCAAGCATGACCGCAAGAGCAGCCAGCGGCAGGAGCCAGCGGGCCTTGGAAGGCAGCTTGGTTGCCGGTGGTGGTTCGAGTCTCTTTTGTTCCGGTTCGGACATGGCCGTCTGCCTGGGTTAGGGCTAAGAGGCAGGGTCAGGTGGAGCTTTATCGGGCAGGGATCCGCGAGGCGGTCGCTTGCCCGTCGACACGGCTCGCTTGGTGAGCCATACAAACCCCGTTAGGGAGATGAGGAGCAGAAGGATCCAGGGAAGATTGCCCATGATCCAGTTCAGGTCGGGCATCTTGGTGAGATCGAAGCGACGGACTACCCTTTTGCTTCTGGCACTGTAGAGCGCATTCCCATTTTCGTCGCGGTCAGAGTTGAAGAGAAGGTGAAATCCGGCATTACGAACGGCGGGGTTTGTGTCGTCACCCTTTCCATTGATTTCAGGCCCAAGGTTCTTGGGCTGACCGTATTTGTTGGCCTCCGTCCGCCCAAGGCGGGAGCGCCAGAGATCTGATTCGCCCTCTCCGCCGTCTCGTTCAGAGGCAAAGTAGAGGAAGTCTCCATGGTCGGTCAGGACCGGGCCGGTATCGTTGGCTGGAGAACTGACATCCTCAAGGAACCTCGCATGGCGAAACAGCGGAGTTTCAGCGAGGTCGGCAAGGTCTCTGCTCGTGCCGGTAGGCCCATTGGCATCGGGTTCCCAACCCAGTCCGTAAAGCGGACTATAGCGGTAATGCGCTTCCAGACAGAGGGTCACCAGAGCGGTGACGATCACCTTTCCCATTTGTCCGCCGTGCCCGCTGCCGGTCTTCCAGGATCCATCAGGATTCTGGGAGTTCACAAAACCCGGGTGCATTTTCTCCATCCACTTCCGCCAGGCGGGACCTTGGTGCTGGTAGGAGGCCACGCTGCCGTAGTAGGCGTGATAAATATCGTCCAGATTGAATCCCTGCCGGTCAACGATGGCAGAGGATTCATAGGCCTTGGCCGTGTTGGAGGAGCGGCCTAGGAGCTGGGAGCAGAAGAATCCCGCAGCATTCAGCGCCGCGGTTCCTCCACTCGCTCCGGTATAGCCGTAAGCACCCTTGTTTTTGCCGTGACTGACGTCGTCGAGGAACTTCGCCGCGCCCTCCATGGTCTTGTCTGGAACAATGAGGCCGGACATCTCTGCACTGGCCAGAGCCATGATGAACCAGCCGGTGACCGAGAGGTCTCCCGCCTGATTGGGCTTGTAGCGCCATCCGCCGCCCTCGTGCTGGGTCTCGCTGATAAAGTCGATGGCAGCCTGAGCCTTCGGGCGCAGGTCGGTGTCCTTGGTCACACCGTAGGCTTCCACTACGGCAAGGGCCGCGATCCCGTGGTCGTACATGGCATTGCTTTTTGGTTTTGCGCCCCGGAGATCACCGGTTGCCCCATTCTGCTGGCCTACCAGCCACTCGATTCCCCGCTTTACGGTGTCCTGGTATTTACATTCCTCGTCATGAACTTCCCCCCGGCCATAAAAGGCGAGAAGGGCGAAAGCAGTGGCCGCCTGATCGTGACCGCCCTGGCCCCCGGACTTGCTGATGTCCCAGCGGCCGTCCTCTTCCTGAGTGCTCGCGAGATAGGCGAGCCCTTTGTCGACGGCACTCTCGGTTTCCACGCTCCCGCCGAGTTTTGACATTATTTCGGGGTCAGCGAGCGCACTTTCTCGTAGCGAGTAGAGCATGCTCAACTGCCGCTCCACGATCAGGTCAAAGGTGGTTTCCCCAGCCCTGTCCGCAGCGTAGAGGTCAAAGTTGCCCTTGCGGTCCTCCACGTCCTCAAGCATGGCAGCTACTTTCTCGGAAGTGTCGGTAGCGCGGCGTGGCTGATTTGAGGCGAAGTAAAGAACCAGATTGTCGGGTGCGATATCAGGATCAATTTCGTCGAAGGGGGTGTTCACCCGGGGCGTCAGAGGCAGAGGCCATGCGTATTCGGCACCATCCCATTTCGAGACCCAGATATCAAATCCCCCCTGTCCTCCGGGACGGTCGCTGCTGAAATAGAGGAGCTCCCCATTGCCACTCAGAGAGGGTGAAATCTCATGGAATGCGCTGTTGAGTGCCCGCATGGGCCGGGGTTCCTTCCAGTTGTTGCCGTCCCACTCCCGCAAAAAGAGGCTGGCGTTGCCACTGTCCCTCCCGGAGCTGTAGATCATGCGGGCTCCGTTCGACGAGATAACAGGAGTTCCAATGTCCTCCTCCGGTCCGAATCCGCTTCCGGCAGGCTCTGCATCCTCCCAGAGAACATATCCGGGGGTAACGTCGCGGGCGACCTGATTAAAGGCTATCTGGTCGGTGTATGTGTGCCAACGGTCGGGCCTGAGATAGAAAAGAGACCAAAGGAGAAACACGAACACGAGGACCACCGCCATCCAGAAATAGGCACGGAATCGTTGTTTCCGGGTGACCCCGAGAATCATCCGCTCAGGGTTGGGATCGTCCCCTTTGGGTATAGGCATCTGCGGGCTCATGTCTTATCAGGTCACTTTTCAGTTCGGACCGCGATGTTGGCCTCCGGGACTCCCACAAAACGGCAGATGGACATCACGTTGGCCAGATAGAGGTGCTTGGATTCCTTGTCACAGCGAACGAGGACCTTGATCTCAGGTTTTTTCTCGCGCTCCTCCTTCATCCATTCGGTGAGTTTTTCCTCCGTCACGGCCTGCCCCATTACGACGTACGCTCCGTTGTCGCGGATATTTACCTTGATCAGGTTTCCTGCAGTCTGGGTGAGGGACTGATTGCGGGATTCCACCGGAAGTTTGACGAGGTGATCGACCTCTTCCTCCTTGAAGGTGGTGGTGACGAGGAAGAAAATGATGAGGATAAACATGACGTCGATCATGCTCGAGATATTGATGATCTCGCCCTGCTCGCTGTCCCTGCTGCGAATTCTCATAATTCGGTTGGTTAGGTGGTGAACCCTAGGCGATTGCGTGATTGGCGGGAGTGCTCCTCTCTCTCGCATGGTTGACGATGAAGTCGGTTCCGACCTCGTCGATGTGATCAATTATTTTATCAACGCGCGACTGCAGGAACTGGTAAAGAAGCAGGGTTGGGATGGCAATGGTGAGGCCTGCAGCTGTTGTCACAAGGGCTTCATAAATTCCGGTTGCAAGATCTGCGGTTTTGGCAGCTCCACCGCTCTGGGATGTGCGCTGGAACGCATCGATCATCCCATAAACAGTGCCTAGAAGACCCAGAAGTGGAGAAACGGCGGCGATGATGGAAAGGCCGCGAAGGCTCCTCTTCAGTTTGTCGGCTTCTCGGATCCCGGCGTCTTCGATCGCCTTGGCGACTGCTTCATGTCCCGAACCACGCCATTGAAGGCCCGCTTTGAAAACGTGCCCTGCGCTACCCGTGCTCTCCTCGCAATACTGCTCTGCAGACCTGCCGGAGGGATCAGAGTCCCAGGCTTCTCCCAGCCCCTTTAGAAAACCGTTGGGAAGAACCCTGTCGCGGTTCAGGGAGATGAATCGCTCCAAGGCCAGTGCCAGGGCGATGATGGAGGCAATACCGAGCGGGATCATGATCGGCCCTCCCTTCTTGATCAGGGTCCACATGGTTTCTTTCTCCACCCCGGAATCCGCCCCGGCCTCTGCGGCGAGGACTGAGGTCGTGAGGGCCATGAGGAAGAGGACAAATATGCCTGCAGCTTTTTTCCAAGGTTGATTTTTAATGTAGTTGGTCATGGGAAAAATTGAGTGATCAAGGGGTCTTTCGTTTATCCGCTGCTACGGAGCTGATCGAGGTACTGGCGGGCCACAATTGCCGCCTTTTCATTAGGGTAGCGGGTGATGACATCCTTGAAGCGCTCCTTGGCTTCCCCGCGCTTATCCTGCGCGAGGAGGACGCGGCCAATTTCAAGGATGCCCTTGGCCTGCCACGCGGGATACTTTTTATAGTGGATTTCAACATTCAGGAACTCCTTCACCGCTTCCTCGTACTTCTGCATGTTGAAATAGCACTCTCCGGTCTGGAACCGGGCCCGGACTGTCCAGAGGTCTACTGACTTGTCGGCCTCAAGGAGGGGGGCGTACTGGCGGATGGCTTCCCCCGGCTTGTCTGAATTCTCAAGCGACCACGCTAGTCCGAACTGGGCATTGCGTCTCCACTTGCTTTCCGGGAAGCGCCCGATGAAGTCGCGATAGGACTTGTAGGCGCTGGGATGTTCAGCAGTTGCGCTCTGCATTTCCGCGAGGCGCATCAGCATGGACTCCGCGAGGACGGGCCGCAGGTTGCCCTGCTTAATGCCCTCGGCAAAATGCGCCCGGGCGACCACGGTTTCCTTCAACTTGTAACGGGATTCTCCAGCTTGGAAGCACATGGAAGCCCGGAGCTTGGAATCGGGGTATTTGACGAGCAGTTCCTCGAACATCCCGGCAGAGGTCTGGTAGTCATTCTTGCTGAAATGAGCGGTAGCCAGCTGGTAGAGCAGATCTCCCCGGAGGGCTTCCTCCTTGACGTCGGCGAGAGCCTTCGTAAGGCGTTCAATGACCATGTCCTGAGCTCCGCCCTTCAGATTCAGCTCCGCGAGTTCACTTTGGACCTTCACCACGAGAGAGCTGTCACCATACTTGCTCAGGAAACGTTCATAGAGTTTGGTAGCTTCCGGTTCCCTCTTCTGCTTCCGCTCACACCAGGCCCATTCGTAGAGAGCCTGATCCGCAAATTCAGAATCTGGCCACGTGTCTGAGACCTTGCGCAGGTGAACCGCCGCAGGACCCCACCTTTCCAGTCGCGCGAGAGAAAGTCCGGCGTAGTAGGTGACCCGCTGGATTTTCTCATGCTGGGGATAGCGTTGAAGTATCTGAGAGAAGAGGCTTCCGGCCTTGTCGAACTGCTCCAGCTGAATGTAGGCAAGGCCCTGTTGCAAAGCCGCATCGGCAGCGAGTTCATGCTGATGTTGCTTGGCCACCTCACCGAAATGCAGGGCGGCAGGCTCATGCTTTTTCTCGGTGGCATTGACCCAGCCGAGGAAATAATTCACCCGAACCCTTTGCGGGGGCGCCCCCCTCTTGAAGGGGTCCTTGTTCTGTTTATCCTCATTGAGGAACCGCTCAAGGGACTGCCGGGAAAGAGAGAGATCTTCGGCCTCATAGGCAAGCCGCCCCTGTTCTGCAAGGGCGATAGGAAGGTGTGGCGTGGGGCCAGGGTAGAAGCGCGTAAGGGTTTCCAGATGCTCGAGAGCTTTGCCGGATTCCTCCTCCCGGTCATATGCGACGGCAAGTTGAATCAGGGCGGTGTCGACGTTTGGCTCGGTCGAGACCCGCTGGCTGTTCTTTCCCTTCTTTTCCACCCGGGTGGCAATGAACGTCTCGAGGGGCTCCAGACTCGCCTTCCACTGTTCCTTCTGGAAGTGGGAGTTGCCCACCAGGAAAGCCAGCTGTGCAAAAAGGGGGCCCTCAGGCTTGCTGGCGAGGAGGGGCGTAGCAGCCGCGAGGGATTGATCCCAGCGGCCTTCATGGTGATGGATCTGGGCGATCCGGAATGCCGCTGCGAGGGTATTGGAATGGTCCTCGTGGGCCGCGAGAAATTCCTGATAGGCCTTGATTGCGTTATCGGCCTGGCCGAGTAGGAACATATTTTCAGCCCGTAGGAAACGGGTGTCGCCAGACATTTCATGGTCCTTGAACTTGGACAGGTGTTCATTAGCGAGGTTGAGGCTCGTATTGTAGTCGCCGAGTTTATGGTAGCAGGTGGCCCTCTGGGCCAGGACTTCCGCAAACTGACCGAAGACTCCGCCGTTGATGCGTCCTAGAGCATCGGCCGCAGTCTTCCAGTCGGGATTGTTGCGACTCATCAAGGCGTTAGCATAGTCAAAGCGCAGGTCGTCATTAACTGGGGCAATATTGTGGTAATTCCTGACCGCAGGCTCGAGGGTGGCCGCGGCCTGATCGTAATTTGGTTTTTCGAGGCGAGAAAACACACGTGCGAACCACAGGTTTGCGCGAGCTCCCAAGGAACCATCGAGACCGGTGAGCCTCGACAGGCTGTTGCGGGCTTCGTTGAATTTCTCCTGCTCCAGAAGGCACCTTCCGATGTAGAGCTGGGCCTCCCTGATATTGGGGTTCTCCTTCTTCTGGGCCTCGGGCCGGGTTTCAGGTTCCGATTTCAGGAAGGCCTCAAACTGCTCCGCCGCTCCGGCCCAGTTAGCGAGGATGAATCTGGTGACCCCGAGCCGATAGTGGCATTCCGTTTTGTCTGATCCCGTCAGCCCGGACAGGGCGGCCACGAATGCGGGTTCAGCTTTCGCATGTTTTTTAACGATCGTGTAGCACTCGCCCAAGAGGTAAGAGGACCTGATTTTCCAGATTACAGCGGCTTCCAGAGAACCTACCTTTTCGAGTTGGCCGGCAGCATCTTCGTAGTTCTTCAACTGGTAATTGGCGAAGCCCTGCTGGTAGAGCCCCCGGGCGGCCTGGTCAGCAGTCAGCTGGGCCTTAGCAAGTTGGGTCGCCCAGGTGTTGACCTGGTCCCACTCTCGCTTTCCGAAGTAAATGTCGCAGATTGCGGCCAGCGCGGATGCCTTGTAGGCAGGGTTCTGGAGGCGGGACTGTTCCTTGATGAAGTGGTCGCGCGCCTGATCTTTCTGGCCACTTCGCAGGAGGCATTGTCCCTGCATCAGGATAATTCGGTCCCGGCTTACTTCTTTCGGGAGATTGGGTTTTGAGAGCAGGGCAGTCAGCAGGGGGATCGCTTCAACATACTGCTTCTGCGCGTAGAAACTGAGGGCGAGTCCCTGCCGGGCCTGGTCCGCTTTGGGATGAGTGCCGTGCTTCTGAAGGAACTCCCGGAAACCTCCTATGGCCGCAGGATAAAGCTTTCGGTTGTAAGCTCCTGTCGCGAGGTAATAGAGATCGAGGGCGGGATCTTTCTGTTGCGCGCGGAGCTGTCCGGGGTGAAACACCGGAAAGGCGAGAAGCAGAATGCAAATGATTGCGGACTTGCTGCATGTTATTTTCGCCATCACTCCCACCCTGACCAAGGAGCGAGGGGCTGTCATGCTCATTCTTGGGGTGAAAGAATAAAGGTCCGCCGGAGAACCCTACACTATCGTGTGATGATATGGCTTTATCGGGATTACTCAGGGTGCGGAGGAGCCTTCCCTGCCGCAGCCTACAATTCAATAAAGTTCAACTCTCAAGATCCCTGAAGGGGTCGCCTGTGGTATGGGGAGTAATGGTCCTCCCGAGCTGGAAGAAGAAGCATACAAGATGGCTTTGGCCCGCAATCCGAGGTTATATGAGCCATGGCCTATATAGCATATGTTCGCGAGGAGGAGGCTCAGGGGATTTTGTCTGACATCTACGAAGCGGCGAGAACACGAGCTGGTGGAGTAGCGCACATTATCAAGGTTATGAGCCGGGAACCGGAGGCTCTGGCGGGCTCCATGACCTTCTATCTCAAGCTCATGAAGTCTCCTAACGGGCTCTCTGCGATGAGGCGTGAAATGCTGGCAGCGGTCGTGAGCAATATCAACGATTGCTATTATTGAACACTTTCCCATGCGGCTGAGTTCGGCCGTGAATCAGGGGATGAGTCCGGGGCACACCAACTGGTTTTTGACTACAGGGAAATGAGGCTCTCTCCTGCGGATCGAGCGCTCTGCGACTACGCGGTGAAGCTGACTCTTGCCCCGGGGGAGGCCGGAGAGCCTGACCTTGAGCGGTTGCAGGAGGAAGGCTTCAGCGAGGAGGCCCTTACCATTGCCGTGCAGGTGATAGGCTACTTCAATTATATAAACCGCGTGGCAGACGGGCTGGGAGTGGACCCCGAGGCATGGATGGCTCCTGATCCCGGGGAGTGGAGGAGGAAGAAGGCCGATTGGGAGCGGGGGTCTCTTCCGAGTTCCTAGTCCCGCAGCGGCAGATCCTATCTTGGATATCTGCATCATCCATGATACTCCAAATCACACATTCAGAGTGCGTTTTCTTCATCTACAGCCGCTCTTCTTGCGGACCTTTGTGAAACCCAGTTTGTCCTTTTTCCCATGAATCATCACGCCCGACCAACGGGCAGGGATGGCTCCCTTCCCTGATGGACCTCTTCATAATCATAGTCCTTTTCTGCTTGGTGTTCATGACAGGGATCATGTTCCTCGATCGCAGGAATATGTTTATCCTTTCGCTGCTCCTCCTTGTGAACCTGCTGTTCTGGTATCTAGCGGTGGGGCGGGGGATGGCCTTCCTCTATGAAGAAAACAGCTGGATCGAGAATATTCAGGCAGGGCTGCTACTGGGAAGCGCCGTGATTTTTGCTTCTTCGGCGTTCTCCCATGAGGCGAGAGCTCGAGTGCTGGCGCTGTTGCTGGCGCTTCTTTGCTTCATCTTTTCCTTCCGGGAAGTGGATGTGGATGAACTTGAAGTTCCCGCGTGGTTGATCTTCCTGCTCGCGGAGGAGGGCAGGGCCATCTTTTTTGTCATGGCCCTCGGGCTTCTGTTGCTCCTGCTGAGGCATGCAACCTACTACCTGGCCAATAGGATGCGATACCTTCGGTCCTCGCTCGGGATCTACTTCCTTCTGGCAGCCATCCTCCTCGTGGTTCTGAGTGGGGCTTTCGAGAAGGATCTCTTCGGGTCCCGATATCATGTCTTCTACGAGGAGCTCTCCGAGCTGCTGGCGTATTGCATGTTGTTTGCCGCTTCCCTCGATCTGCCGAGAGCACTCAGGAGAATTGAAATGCAGGCAGGCCCTCAGGAAGGGTAAGTGCTGCTTCCAGATTTTTCCTCGAGGGTGGAAGTTCCTAACGTTGTTGTGGAACAATGGTGAGTTTCTCCTGGTCATTCCCACGGCTGATGGTGAGAGGGTAGTCCTTCCCGGGTTGAAGCTTGCGGAGGACTGCAACCAGTTCCTCGGTATTGCCAACGGCCTCCCCATCAAGTTCACGGAGGATATCGCCCACCTGCAGTCCGGCCTGTGCGGCAGCCGAGCCCTCCTGGACGGTGGTGACCCGGATGCCTTTCTCAACGGGTTCGAACTGGATTCCGAGACGCACCCTTGGTGCATTTCGTCTCCGGTTGCGCTCCACCTTTACGTAACCGGGGGCTTCGGGGAGACGGGCCAGTTCTTCCGTCATCTCCCTCACATACCCAGTGACCGCGAGCAGCCCGGGGAAGTTGAGCGTCTCGATTGTATCCCGGGGAGTGTGATAATCATCGTGGAGCCCGGTAAAGATCGAGAGGATTGGGATTCCAGCGTTGTAGAGAGGCGTGGAGTCGGTGGGCAGAAAAGGGCTGGCGGATCGGAGAACCTTCATCTCGTCTGGTTTTTCGATCTTGTCGAGGACGGCTTGCCAGTCGCCACTGGATCCGGTTCCCTGGACGTTCAAGCCCTCCTCCGTGAGTCGCCCAACCATATCGAGATTGAGGTAGGCTGCTATCCGGGGATAAAGAGCACTTTCCCGGGTGCCCTCTTCAACATAGGCGGTCGAGCCGAAGAGGCCCATTTCCTCTCCTGACCATCCGGAAAATATGAGGTCGCGCTTCATCTTGAGTGAACCCGCCGCTTTCATAGAGGTAAAGTGCTGGGCCAGCTCCATCATCACGGCCACGCCAGAGGCGTTGTCATCTGCGCCGAGATGAAGAGCCTTGGCCTGCTCTCCCTGGGCCCGGGTCCCGCCCCGGTTGCCATAACCAAGATGGTCGATATGCGCCCCGATCATGATTGCCTCTGCTGCTGGTTCGGTTCCTACAATGAGACGACCGATCACGTTGCGACCCTCATCTCTGTTCTTGACGATGCCAATCCGGGTCGAGATTTCGCCCTCAAGGGAAAATCCTTTTACCTGTTTCCCGTCCGAATAGGAACGGAAGAGCTTTTTCAGGGCAGTGAGTTCCGGCTTGCCGGTAAGCAGCGGAGCGGCGAGGCGATCGCTGATGCAGAGTGCGGGCAGGATGGGGCCTCCCCCGATCTCCTGACTTAGCGGAAAGAGCTCTGTTGAAATTTCTTCATTGGTGCCTTTCACGAAAATGATCCCAGCTGCGCCCTTCTCTTTTGCTAGGTTGGCCTTAACAATGAGGGGACCGGAGCCTCGCAACGCGGGGCGGGACTCCGGCACGCCACGAAGAACTATGATCCATCGCCCCTTGGTTTCGATACCGGCAAAGCTGTCATAGTCTCCCGTAGAAATGCCAAAGCCCGCAAAAACAGCTTCAGCCTTTGTCTCCCCGGAAGCTGAAATCGACAGAGGCTGGTAGTCTTTACCAGGCGCTATCATGCTTTTAAAGCCCTCCGGAACCCTGCCCTCAAAGGTGAGTTGGTTCACTCCGTCCATGCGCATTCCGGCTGGGAAATCGAATGTCTGGAAAAATGACTGGTCGGGGCCTTCCGGTGCCAATCCGAGTCCGCGAAAGAATGTGGCAAGATAGGCAGTTGCCATGCGTTCGCCCTTGTCGCCGGTCCCTCGCCCCTCGTACTGGGCGGATGCCAGCCGGGTGACGTATGTCCGGAGATCCCCCTCTACTATTCCGGCGGCCGACTGTTTCAGGGCCCTTTTGCCTTGTTTGTTGGCGATTCGCTCTGCTTTTTCGAAGGTCTCGGCAGTTGCCTGGAGGACTAACAGGCAGCCAAGGACGAGAGGTATCAATCTCATGAGAGAAGCGGATACACCAAACAAGTCGACAGGAAAAGTGCTAGCTCGTCCGATGAAGACTGCCCTTGCTGCCTGACTGAGGAGGAAGGAGGCGCGCTACTTGGTCTTCCGTGAGACTATCTTGCCGTCAATGATGACTCCAGTACAGTGGGTTACCGTTTCAAGAGGGTCGCCATCAAACAGGGCAAGATCTGCCTCAAGGCCCGGCTGGAGAGATCCTATGCGTTTTTCGAGGCCGAGAATTTCTGCTGCTGCCGACGTGCACCCTGCCAGTGCGACTTCATGGGGAAGTCCATAGGCGACGGAGAGCGCTGCCTCGAAATGTACCACCCGCGTTTTTGGCACATACGCCTCGTAGCCTGATTGAAAGGCGAAGGGAATTCCCGCGGCATATAGTTTGGCCGCAAGGGTAAAGGTAATATTTTCGTTTTCACCGTAGGGACGTGCCATGGTGGGGTGGATGATCACAGGGACTCTGGCCTCCTTGATTTCATCGAGCAGCAGGTAGGCCTCCGAGGCTCCGTCAAGGATCAGCGGAAAATTGAACTCTCGCTGGAGGCGCAGGGCGGCAGCAATATCCTGATGACGCTTGGCAGTCACAAGCAACGGGGCCTTCCCTTCAAGGACCGCAGCCATCGCATCAAGCCTCAGGTTGGGATCTGGTTTCTCGCCCTCCTCCACCTCATTTCTTTTCTTGAGGTGGCGTTGTGCCTTGAGGAGATGCTCGCGCAGCATCGCAAGGGACTTGGCCCGTGTTCCCGGAGATTTCCCTCCTTTTCCAAAGCCAGCCGACCCGAGGGTGCTTGCCACCATCGCGAAAGGGCGAAGGGTGTTCTGCCCGGGGTCGGTAATAGCACTAATGTTGGTCTTCAGGATCATGGTCTGGCCCGCCACCAGTGCGCCCGGGGCGTGTCCGGTATGAATGGTGGTGACCCCCAGTTCGCGGATCCATTGCACCAGAGGGTCCCTTCCGTTGTAGGCGTCAATGGCCCTGAGCTCGGGTTGGATAGGGGCCGAGGTTTCCAGTTGCTCCTGGTCGTGGCGATCCAGATTAAGGATTCCGGACAGGCCTACCGTGGTGTGAGCATCAATAAAACCAGGGGTCGCGACCTTTGCTTTCAGGAGGCGGTATCCCCCGGGGATGCCGACCTCAGCACGTGGGCCCACTCTTTCGATCCTGCCGTCTTTTGAGCAGAGAACCACACCGTCATGGAGCGGCTTCAGGTCTCCGGTCATGGTATAAAGCATCTCTGCCTGAACCGCTAACTGAGAGCTCGCGGCAGGAACACAAATGAGAAGTAAGCTGGCAGCCAGGGGGTAAATTCTCATAGGAGCGTCCTGTTATCTGTAAAAGCAGCAGCCACTTGCCTGCCTGCGGTGTCCCGCGCCGAAACCTCCCTCAGCCCAGAGCCGGTCCCGGGGATCCTCAAGATCGAACACCTTGGTCCCCTCCACGTGGGTCTCCAGAACCCGCGTGTAGATGGAAAGGGGGTCTCCGTTCAGAATAACAAAATCAGCCTTTTTGCCCGCGGTGAGGGATCCGGTGTTCTCTGCCTGATCCATCATCTCTGCTCCCGCGATGGTTACCGCCTCGAGGGCCTTCTGGCGGGACATTCCGGACCGGACTGCAAGTCCAGCACTGCGAAGAAACCACCTGGAGTCGTTAATCGGGTCATCGGTATGGAATGCCGTCAGGACGCCACGCTTTTCAAGCTCGGCCCCGTTTTTCCATTCGAGATCCCGGGCCTCCAGCTTCCCTCCAGGGGAGTCTAGGTAAATGATGGAGCAGGCGACCCCGGCTTCCGCAATCTCGTCTGCCACTTTCCATGCCTCGGAAACGTGGTGGAGTACGACCCTGAATCCAAATTCTTGTTTGAGGCGGAGCACGGTGATGATGTCATCGTGTCGATGAGTGTGGTGATGCACGACCTTCCTTCCCTCAAGGACATCAACCAAGGCTTCCATGGCGAGATCGCGCTCGGGAGGGTCCCCCTCATCCCCCGCAAGCTTGTCTCGATATTGCTGGGCCTTGAGGAATTGGGATCGAACCAGGGCCGCGGATTTGCCTCGGGTCCCGGGGGATCCACCAGATCCCTTGATGGAATTTGTACCATTGGCCATCTTTATGCCGCCTGCCATGGAGCCATCCTCGTTGCGGAGTGCCAGTTCCTCTACAGTAACCCCATCCCGGAGCTTGAGATACGCGGTCTGGCCCGAGAGGAGATGACCGGAGCCCGACATGAGATTGGCCATCGTAATACCTCCCGCCCTCGCCTTCTCAAGGGTGCTATCGAGGACATCAATCGAATCGAGGACCCTGACTCCGGGCTGAATGGGAGAAGATCCGTCGCCTCCCTGGACTTTCCCAACGTGAGAGTGAGTGCAGATCAGGCCCGGGAACAGGATCTTGCCCTTCAGGTCGATGACCTCGGCTCCCTCGGGAATGGTGACTTCGCCTCGTTTGCCGACGGCCGCGATGGACTCTCCTTCCACAAGGAGAACGCCATCTGCGATTTCCGGGGCCGTGACGGGAATGATCCTGGCCCCCACGTAAGCCTTGACCGGCGATGGGTCTTCTGCCCCGCCACCCAGCGACCCTACCGCGATGACCGCGAGAAGCACCAGTGGAATGAGGTAACGCAAGGCGGCAAGCATGAGAATCTCTTACAGCACCGGGAAGCGCTTCGCCACTGGGAAAAAAAAGGAGAGAGTAGGGTGTATGATTTAAGACTACGGAAGCCAGTCAGGGAATGATTTTCAGCTGTTGAGGGAGTTCCAGGGAGAGGAAATTCTCATGAAAATCATCAAGCAGCGCATGCGAGGACCAGCCGAAACTATCGCGGAAGGCCGCTTCGAAACCTCGTTTCTCCAGGAGCTTGAAGAATTTGACCCGATAGGCGTCCTCACTCGACCTGCTGATGAGAAAGGCGATAAACCATGCGCCGAGATCATAGGCGATCCGAGCCCTTCCGCCATAGGGAATATCCCTTATGTTTTCTCCCTTCCGAAGGCTGCCCACCGAACGAAGCTTCCGTCCCATGACCTGTTTCAGGTAGCCGGTGCTCACTCCCTCCTGTCGTGAGTAGAGCAACTGGGCCATATATTCCGCTCCTCCCTCCCCCCACCAGGGATTAGGCTGGTTGAGGTTTTCCCGAACCTGCTCCTTCCTGCTGCGGATATGCGCGTGCTGGTAGACGTGAAAGTATTCATGCAAGACAACAGGCTTGTAGTCCTCCTCTTCCGGCCCGGGATTTTTTCCGGACATTGTGATAATGAATCCCGACCACTGATCCCGTTCATTCCTGCGGGTGTTCAGGCCGGCATTGCCGTCCCGGGCATAATCCGTGAAGTTATGGCTCCTGTTGAGACAGTTCTTGAGAAGAATAGACGGGTCTCTCTGCCGTCTGTGATCACAATACCGTTTGTCGAGTTCCCGGGCAGCCTCTTCGCTTTTCCCGACAATCCAGAATTCGAGAGGGCCGAAGTTTCCCCACGCCCGGGAGGCGATTTCATACCACTGCCGCGTAAGCTCTACTTGGCTTCCGGGAACATCGCTGGCGGCGTAAAATTCTGCGGGCCTCGGGGTTGTCTTCCCCCATGTGTCGACCTCAGCAGAAACTTGGCTCGAGCCCTGCACGAGGACAACAAGGACAATGATGATCTGCGAAATATGTTTCATGCGGACAAATGTTCTTCGTTCTGAGGATGTGGTCGGGAAGGTGCCGGACATACTTACCGGCATGACCGAGGGCTTGAGGCACAGGAACGGGTTTCTTTCATCATCAGACTGAGAAATCTGCCATTTTAGGTGGCCCAGAAGGGCCTTCTGTGTCGATAGAGGGCACGGAGATAGATCTCCTGGATCACTGCTTTTTTAAGGAGAGGAGCCAGCCCAGAAGGTCGTTAAATTCGTCTTCCTGGAGCAGGTGCCCGAAGGTGGAGGGCATCAGGGAGCGGGGAAGGGTTTGGCTCTTGGTGATTAATCTCTCAGGGACCCGGTGTTCTCTGCCTGTGGGATCGACAAGAAGAAGAACTTCTCCTGACTGTCCCCGGACAAATCCGGCAGTAGTCGTTCCATCTTCAAGGTCAAGGGTGGTCAGGTAGAAGTGAGCATCGACGTTGCGGTTGGGGTCAAGAATATCCTCGCACAGCCGCGCGGGTCCGCGGGCTCCAATTCCGTCCAACTGGGGGCCGAGGAGCGCACCCTCACCAGCGACCTGATGGCATGAAGCGCAGTGGATCTTGAAAACAACCTTGCCCCGCTCCATTCTGGGCTGCGCTTTATCGAAGGATTCAATGCGTTCCCTGATGACCTCTTTGAGTGTGCTGTGCTCCTCG
>CAXEFH010000003.1:0-34527 GCA_963989605.1 uncultured Roseibacillus sp.
GGTGGAGTGGCCTGAACTCACCAACCTCGACAAGATCGCCTACCGCGTCGATGGGTTTGCCCGTACGGGAGATACAGGCGCCCTCCGTGAGTCCCTTCCCACCCTTTTGGAGGCGGGTCGTGCCGTCACCGCGGCCACAGTCCCGGATAATACGGCGCAGCCGCAGCAGGTTGACACCATGCTGGCAGACCTTGTGAATTTGATCGATGGTCTGTCCTCGGAGGAGCTCGACAGCGAATCTCTTTCTTCTCTCGTTTTAGGCCTGCACCCGGTGATCGAGAAGCTCATTGAAGCTGCCGGCATGCCGCACCTCCATGGCAACGAGGGTCCCCATGACGGCTTTCTTCATCCCGTATTCAATGCGGATGGGGAGCAGATCGGCACGGCAGAGATTAAGCTCCATGACGATGCCGGCGATCTGGAGGTTTGGCTGACCCGCGGAGGTCACGGGGGTGAGCCCTGGCGATTGCCGGTTGACTCGACGCTGAGTCTCGCGTTTCCCGACCTCGAAAAGACGGTGACTCTGGCAGTCCGAGACCGTGTTGACAACAAGGACGAGTCAGGAGCGCCAACCATCTCCGAGGGCGCCACTTCCTACTTTGTCTTTCCGGGCGAGACCGGGGCTGATGCGACGTGGTTACAGGGCGCGGAATTTGCCGCCAAGGCGGAGCTTCGCTTCCAAGATGCCACGACTGGGACCTTTGCTCTTTATCCTCACGTGCATTAAGGCGGTTACGGGCCCGAGTTCAGAGCTGCCGGTGGTATCAAGGAGCATCACGCCCACCAAAAGGATGACTTATTCATGATCCAACTCCGGCATGTGACACTGAATCTGGGGAGTCCAGGGGACACTTCCTCGGTCCGTTTCCAGTTGCCCAAGTTTGAGGTCGAGGCCGGGGAAGCGGTTGCCCTTACTGGGCCGAGCGGCTGTGGGAAAAGCACCTTGGTCAATCTGATCGCTGGCCTGCGGCGGGCGGACGAAGGCGAGGTGACGGTGGCCGGTGTCGACCTTACGTCGCTGAGTGCGGCTCAACTGGATCGGCACCGTGGTGCCCACTGCGGAATGGTTTTCCAGAGTTTTCACCTTCTCGCTCCTTTTACCGCCCTTGAAAATGTGGCCATTGGTCTGCGCCTCGGTGCGCGGAAGAAGAGTGCATGCCGGGAGCGGGCGCAGGAGGTCCTGTGCCGGGTCGGGTTAGAAGATCGTCTCCACGCTCGTCCGGGCCAGCTCTCGGTTGGGGAGAAACAGCGCGTCGCGATTGCCCGTGCGATTGCAGGAGAGGCTTCGATTCTCCTGGCGGACGAGCCCACGGGATCACTGGATCCCCGGACCGGAAGGGACATTTTCTCTCTTCTGCGGAAGGTTGCGGCCGAGGACGGTCGCGCTCTGGTTCTGGTGACACATGACCTGGATCTCGCGTCCGAAATGCCGCGAAGCTTTGATTGCTCTGAGCTGATGCGAGGTGGCCTCGATTCTGAGAGAAAGGAGGATGCTGCCCTATGAGTCTCCTAGCCATGGCTTGGCGCTACCTGATGTTTCGGCGGTTGGTCACTTTTTTGACCGTGGCCTGTCTCTCCCTTGGGGTGGCCTTGGTCTGTGCCGTTCTCGCCCTGAGACATGAGTCCGAAAATGCTCTCTCGAGAGATGCCGGGCTCTACGACTTGGTTGCCGGAGGAAAGGGGAGTCCCCTCCAGCTCGTCCTCAGTAGTGTCTATCACCTCGATTCGCCTACCGGGAATATAGCCTTCACGGAATATGAGCGTCTTCGACGCGATTCGCGGGTCCTCTGGGCGGCACCCATTGGTCTCGGGGATAACTATGCCGGGTATCGTATTGTCGGAACGGAAGCTCATTTTTTTGATCTCCCTGACAGGGAGGAAGGCCGCTTTTTCCAAATGGCCCGCGGCAATGTCTTCAAGGACTCCTTCGAGGTGGTGCTCGGGAGTCAGGTTGCGAGCGCCACAGGCCTGGATATCGGAGACTCGTTTTGTGGAACGCATGGGCTGGTGGAGGTGCCCGGGGGTGAGGTCCATCAGGACTTTCCCTACCGGGTGAGTGGTGTGCTTGAGCCGACGGGCACCGCTCAGGATCGTGCGATCTTTGGCACCCTGAAGTCCGTATGGGAAATCCACGAGACGGAGGATCGACTCCACTCCGCGATTCAAGGTTCGGCCGTGCTGAGTGCCCGGAAAGAGCCCGAAGCGACCGCAATTCTTGTCAGGCTCAAAATCCCTGGTCTGCGTCTTTGGATGGTTGACGAAATCCGAAATCGCTCCGACGGGATTGCGGCGATTCCGATTAATGAAATTTTGCGTTTTCAGCGCGGCATTATTGGCCCTGTCGAGCGCGCCCTGCTGGCAATAGCGGCTGCGGTTGTAATCGTTTCCTGCCTCAGTGCCCTTCTGACTCTCCATCAGGCTGCCGAGCGCCGTCGGCGGGACATCGCTATTCTGCGCAGCCTTGGCGCTTCTCGTGGTGAGGTCGCCTCGCTCGTCTTTGTGGAGGGCGTGCTGCTTACCTGCGGGGGGGTGGTCCTTGGTCTCGCTCTTGGGCACTGTGGTCTGGCCCTTGCGGTCGGGCCGATCCGTGATGCGACGGGCTTGGTCCTTCAACCTTGGCGTCTCCCCAGCACCGAAGTTTTTGCGCTTGGAGCCATCGCGGCCTGTGGAGCCATTGCTTCCCTGTTTCCCGCGATTACGTGTTACCGGAGAACACCGATTGAAGATCTTCACCTGACAGAGTAAACTTCCTGCCGCACTTCTATGAGAAAGGCCAGAATCGCCCTATTCCTGCTCGTGCCTGCGATCGCACTGGGAGTCTATGCGCTTCGCGATCACATCCCGGGACCCGGAGGCCAAAGTGATCAAGGAAGAGACGAGCTGGAGAGTGACATAGAGTATGGCGATCTCCCCGAGGTGAGCTTTGCGATGCTGGATGGGGCTCGACCCATTGATCTGATCCAGATGGATCTCGCGTTTCCGGATGCGTTGAAGGAGCTCGATGGCCGTCCCGTGAGCCTGACGGGATTCATGGCGCCTTTTGACGATCTCAAGGATATGCGGCGCTGCATGATCGTGCCGAGTTATGTTGGGTGTACATTTTGCACTCCTCCTACACTGACACAGGTTGTCTTCGTCACTCAGGGTGGGGATGAGTCGAAGAGTAAGTATCCTTTTATTGAGGAGGCTTCGCGGGTCAGCGGGATCTTCAGGATTTCGCACCCGGAAAGTGACCATCCCGGACAGCAGGCTGGATTTCTGTATTCCATAGAGAACGCGGTGGTTGCTCCTCACGTGGGCGAAGCCCCACAGCGTGCACCCGGGCATGCAACGCCGAATGACCACAACAAGGGCAAGGAGGCCGTGCCACTCCCGGAAGTAGCGCCGGCCGACCTGGTAGAGGATGTCAGTGAGCTTCTGGGAATGGAGGCGCTCCACTCGATCGCGATCGAGCCAGTTACCTCCGAAACGTTCACGGAGATTATCAGAGCGGATCTGGAGTCGACCTATCCTGAGGCAGATCGCTCCGGCCAAGCTAAGGCTTTCTCGCTGCTTGGATTGCTGCCAACGGATGCGGACTGGATCGAGACCGTAATGAACATTGAGCTGACTCGCCGGGTTGCGATCACTAATGCCACCGGGAAGGAGATCTATCTCCTCGACTCTGTGCCAGAGAATCACCCCTACGTTCGGCTTTTACTGGTTGGCGAGATTGCGGAGGCCCTGACCAACCAGCACTTTCCGGTGCAAAACAGGCCACTCGTCAGCGAGGGAGCCCCCTCGATGAACGGCGATAGTCGCCGCGCCGCGATGGCACTCCGTCAGGGGCTCAATGAGATCGCGATCTTTCGCTATGCACGGTCGCGCGGCATTTCGACCTCGAGTCGGCCGCCGAGTGAGCTTGGAGCGGAATCGCCAAAGTCGATCAATGCACCCAGAGAACTGTATCAATGGCTGGCGCTGCCGAGGGAAGTCGGACCGTTCTTTGTGGATAGCCTCCTCGATTCTGAGGAACCACGATTTGGATTTGAAGCGGCATTGGGCAAGCCCCCAGCTACTACGATGGAATTATTCCGTCCGCTCTTCTATCAAGACGCTTCTCGCTGGAGACCAGATCCCGTTCGAGAAGATTTTGCCGACGAACTGCTGGATACCCCACCTTCGGTTACGGATGTTCTCGGGATCGGTGGCCTCCTGCCTTGGCTCAGTCAGTGGTATAACGTTCCTGAGGCCAAGAGCCTCACCGGGAATTGGACCGGCGACCGATGGGCGATCTGGCAGCTCCCCGAGGGGGAATGTATGCTTTTACTGGAGACGCGATGGGACGACGAGGACTCGGCACGAAACTTTCGAGAATCGATACCCTATCATCCCTACCAGCGGGTGCTTAGCGACAAAGAGGGGAGCAAGCGTGTGCGCTTCTTGAGAGGCGGTTCTGAATCGGCTTTCCAGCATCTACCTGCTATCTATCAGGATGCACCGAAGACAGGAGCTCCATAAGGGAGGGAGCTTTTTAGTACTCCGCGAGGCGATCACCCTGGTTTTGATCAGGCTTTGAGAGCCGAATCGTTGCGCGGCGGTTTTTGGACCAGATAGTCTCGGAGGAGCCCTCGGCAAGAGGGCGGTCCTCCCCGAAACTCAGGGTTTCGATGTGGTCACCGCTCAAGCCGTGGTTTACGAGAAAGTCTTTCACGATGTTCGCTCTCTCGCGCCCGAGAGCCCTGTTATAAGCCTTGCTGCCTCGTTGGTCACAGTGGCCCTCAACCCGAATATGGAGACTCCTTTCGGCTTTCAGTTGAACCGCGAACTGCATCAGACGGGCTTGGGCTCCGAGGGACAGGTTGCTGCAGTCGTATCGGAAGAAAATCGAGAGGTCCTCCTCAATGAGCGTTCCGTCGGAACTCCGAATTGAGATTGGTTCGCCGGGTGGGGAGAAAACCTGGATAGAATCCATTTTCTCTCCGTAGGCGATGAGAGCGGCACCGTAGACCGCGCATGAGACAAGGAGAGTGGCCAGAATGAGGTTCACGGGCCTCGGACTTGTGAGTTCGTGGTATGGCTGCGCAGAAGATGGTTTGCTCATGGCCGCTCTCCTCTCTCTGCGTTATGCAGCAAACGCTAGGCCAACCGATTATTTTTGCCTGAGGAATACGCAGATAGTTATTCACATTAATGAGAAAGCGAGAATCGTTTAGGGTCCGGGAGGATGACGTGAGGACCATGCACAGGTCACAAGGCCTTAGGCATCAGTGAGGCACGATTTAACGGAGGTGGCCCGAGCGTGGAGCCGCCCTCTGCCGGGGCGTTATTCCTGATCGAAATCAATTTTCCTCACCTTGACGACGACCTCCATGGAGCGCTGGAGGCCACCTCCGTAGAAGGTGCCCCGGACTGGAGCCACATCGTCGTAATCGCGCCCGGTTGCAACCACCACATACTGCTCGTTCGCCACCTTGTTGTTGGTCGGGTCCAGTCCGATCCACCCATGCTCGGGCAGGTAGATCTCCGCCCACGCGTGAGAGGCCTGGGCACCCCTCATGGTTTCATTACTCCCAGCGCCCGGGTCCCAGATATATCCGGAGACATAACGGCATGGGATGCCCAGAGATCTGCAGTAGACAATGAGGAGATGCGCAAAGTCCTGGCAGACGCCCCGTTTCTCCTCGCAAACGTCTGCCGCGGTTGTGGAAGCATCTGTTAAGCCGGGGAGATAGGCGCAGTTATCGTAGATGAACTTCATGAGGGCATAGGCCGTCTGGAAGACATCCGTCGATCCGTTCTGGATATCGAGTGCCTCGCGCCAGATCCGGGGAGAGCGTTTCACGTAGCGACTGTCGTGGAGAAATTCACAGCATTCTTCCCTTGAACGAAGAGTGTTCAGCTCGCTGTGGGAGAATCCGTAGGGGAGGGCCGCGTAATCAATGGAGCGGGCCACCGAAACGATTGAACGTGATTCGATACTGAGGTGGCGGTGAGAATGACCGATTTCGAAGTGATGTACGGGATTGGAGTAGAGGTCGGTAAAGCGCCTGAGCCGGGTGGCCGGAATAACCTTCAGAACGAAGAACTCGAGGGACTGGTGAGGATTTGCGACGGGAGAGAGCCGGACTTCATTCACATTGTCATGTGCCGGTTCGCCATAGGTGAACACTGTACGGTGTGTGATGTGGTATCTCATCCCGGAAAACGAGAGACTAGCTGATCGCAACAGCGAGGGCATTCATGGGAGGCATGGATCTTACTGCTGCTGTTGCTGCTGTTGCTGCTGTTGCTGTTGCTGATACTCGGTGATGATTGCATACGACGGTGCCGGCAGCTGCTGGACCTCGGCGGGAAGGAGAACATACGTTTCGAAGATCTGTTGTCCGATTTTATTAATCTCTTTCTGCAGACCATCAGCGTAGGTGTGAATCCCGACCCGCTGCAGTTCACCAGGACCGTTGAAATCAAGATTTGCGAGGGTTCCACCTGCCAGTCGCTCGGCTTCGTTTTCATAGCTTCCGCTCGCGGTGCCGGTGATCCGATGCAAGGCCTTGTTCACCTCGTTCAGACAGAAGCGCACGGATCGCGGAAATCCATGGTCAAAGAGAAGGAGAGCAATGGCGTGTTCCATCGTGATGGCTGCTCCCCGCGAGGACAGGTAGGCCGAACGTGCGCTGCACGCCCTTAACACCGTGGGCCACGGCGAAACAGCGAGGGAGCTGGCGTGAAACGTCGGGATGTCCAGAATACGAGTGGTCTTGTCCGCCCGCTCCAGGTGCTTACCGAGTTCGATGAATGAGTAACCCTCCTTTTGAGCGATTGTGGCTTCCACAAGGCCTTGGAAGAGCAGCGAAAACCTGACGATGCGGTCGCAGAAGTCCTGAGGCGAAAAGGCCCACTCATCATCCGCGGCAGAGGACTGCAGGAAGAGGTGGAGGCGGTTTAGCTCTCGCCACATTTCCTCGGAAAGCTGGTCGCGGACCATCCGGGCATTTTCCCGTGCCATGGCAACGCACTGCCGGATACTGTCACTGTTCTGGTTGTCGAGAACGAGGAACTCAGGAATGGGAAGGTCTGGCTTTTCTTGCCGGGATCGCTGGAAGTCCTCATCAAGGTCACACACCTGGAGGATCGGAAGCCATCCGGCCGAGCTTCGAGAGTCAGCAGAGAGGCCGGCATCGAGAAGAAACTGCGCGGTGGTATCGACCAGTCTGGCCATGTTTTCGGCCCGCTCCAAATAGCGGGCCATCCAGTAGAGGTTGTCTGCGGCGCGGGAGAGCATGCTTCTTACTCCTGTGGGTGTCGTAATACCCAGGTGTCCTTACTGCCCCCTCCCTGGGAAGAGTTCACTACCAGCGAGCCACTCGTGAGGGCCACCCGCGTCAACCCACCCGGGAGAACCTTGGGCTCATCCCCATAGAGCACAAAGGGCCTCAGATCGACGTGGCGTCCTTCGCACTTTCCCTCCACCAGGGTGGGGTGCTGAGAGAACTTGACCACCGGCTGGGCAATATAGTTGCGAGGGTTCTCCTGAATCTTTTCTGCAAAGGTAGCGCGTTCTTTCTTTGTGGAAGCAGGCCCCATCAGCATCCCGTAGCCCCCGGATTCATTCGCGGCCTTGACCACCAGATCCGGTAGATTCCCAAGGATAAACTTCAGGTCTTCCTCCTTATAGGCAAGATAGGTAGGGACGTTATCGAGCAATGGCTCCTGAGCGAGGTAATAGCGGATCATATCCGGGACGAACGCGTAGACCACCTTGTCGTCCGCGACGCCAGTTCCGAGGGCGTTGGCGAGAGTGACATTACCACGCCGGCAGGCATCCACGAGGCCGGCTACTCCGAGCATGGAATCGTCGCGAAAGACAGTTGGGTCGATAAAGTCATCGTCGATTCTCCGGTAGATCACGTCCACCTGCTCCAGACCCTTTGTAGTCCGCATGTAGACAAACCCATTCAGAACGATCAGGTCCCGGCCCTCAACGATTTCGACCCCCATCTCGCGCGCGAGGAAGGTGTGCTCAAAATAAGCGCTGTTGTATACTCCGGGCGTCAGAAGGACGCACACAGGATCGCTTTTTCCTCCGGGTGCCACTCGTCGCAGGGTATCCCGGAGGAGTTGTGGATATTGACTGACGGGGCGGACCTTCATCTCCTGATAGAGTTCCGGAAAGGAGCGTTTCATCACTTCGCGGTTCTCGAGGACGTAGGAGACCCCGGAGGGACAGCGCAGGTTGTCCTCCAGAACGACGTAACGCCCTTCCTGATCTCTAATCAGGTCGGACCCACAAATGTGGATGTAGACGTCTCCCGGAACATCGAGACCTTTCAACTCCGGCCGGTAGTGAGCAGCGGACTCGACAAAGTAGGCGGGGACCACTCCGTCCGCAACGATTTGAGCCTCGTGATAGATATCGTGCAGGAAAAGATTCAGCGCAGTGATCCGCTGGATGAGCCCTTGCTCAATCAGGGTCCACTCATCCGAAGGAATTACCCGGGGAAACGGATCAAAAGGAAAAATGCGCTCTGTTCCCTGATCGTCGCTGTAGACTGTGAAGGTTACTCCGTGCTCGACGAAGGCACGATCAATGGCGGACTGCTTTTTGCAGAAATCCTCATGGGCGTAGGACGCAAAGCGCCTGCGAACGCTCCCGTAGTGGTCACGGACCGCAGTCGTGCTGCTCTCCGTGAACATTTCGTCGAAGAATTCATTCGTTTCGTAGTCCTTGAATATCACGCCGTGCAGCCTCTCCTTTTACTTTGGAGAGCACGGCCTGTGCCACAGTGTGGGAAATCTGGGGTCCCCGGGGGCCAGGTTCCGAGACGAATCAGGGCCCACAAAGGTGCCGGTCGACAGAGAGATCTCCGGTAAAAACGGATAAGATTTATACTATCTTCATCTTCATATTTCGGATCGGTTTACCTTGATGCTCATGAGGCAGGGTCCCGGCGGGGAAGAACCACCTGCCATGGAAGGGATGATCAGCGCTCTAATTATCTGACCCTTGAGATGATACTGAAAACCAATGTGCCTGACGGGCCCTACCGGACCTAGAATTGCGGAAGGATATCGAAAGCCATTCGGGTCAGGCCGATGAAGGTCTCTTCCAGCAGGCTGGGCTGGTGACTCGGGGAGTGATAGACTCCCCATTCTCGCTGAATATCAAGGCCTTCTGCGCGGATAATCTTCAGGCTGCCTTCCTCAAGTTCCCTTGCCGCTACCCATGGTGCGATGATGCCAATTCCGATACCAATTTTAGCCATCTCCCGGATTGCGTGCATGTCACCGAGGACCAGTTTCTTGCATGTGTTACCGGCCTTGTCCTGAAGCCACTGGTAAATCTGGCGGGTGCTCTCGTTGGCCCTGCCGGAGACGATGAACTGGTGCTCGTGAAGGAGGTGATCGAGGGGCTCGTTGATATCGGCGAGTGGGTGGAAGGGTGATACGACAAGCGCAAGATGATCCCGGTAAAGCTCTCGATAAACATCGCAGCAGTGGCTGTCAGATTTCAGGCCTACTACCAGCTCCAGATCCGATTCCTTCAGCTTGTCGAGGTGCTGGGAGGTATCCCCGGCCTCGATCAAGGGTTCGCAGCGAGGAAAGGAGTCCTTGAGTTCCCGGAGAACAGAAGGAATCACCGAATGGCATAGTGAATGCGGAGCCCCAATACGAATACGGGTCTGGCCCCATCGCTTCAGTCCATCAAGATCTCGTTCTACCTGATCAATCTCGTGGAGCATTCTGCGGCAGCGGACGAGCAGCAGTTCGCCCTCGGCCGTAGGGACGACTCGCCTGTTGGAGCGGTCCAGCAGGGAGCAGCCCATCTGCTTCTCAAGGGCGCGTAATGAGTGGCTTACAGCTGACTGGGTGAGGCAAATCCTTCGGGCCGCGAGTGTGAAGCTCCCTTCCTCGACGATAGCGACGAAGGCGCGGAGTTGCCTGAGTTCGGGAACCCATTCCATGACCAGTGGGGCCATCCAGATCTTGTGGCCTTCCAGCAAATTCTAGCAGTGTATGTGCCAAAGTCAGGAGGTTGGCATTACACTCGCTTCAGGGAATCTGGTCATGAAGTCCTCTCGAGGCTCTCAAATAGGTTCTGCAGTAAGGCTGGGGATCGTGCCGCTCTGTGATTGCGCCCCGGTCGCAGTGGCGCAGGAAATGGGGATCTTTCGGCGCCGGGGGGTGCGGGTAAAGATCTCCAAGGAGCTGGGATGGGCAAGTGTCCGGGATAAAATATTCTATGGAGAACTCGATGCCGCTCAGTCAATTGTGGGAATTGCGATGGCCCTGGGGCTGGGGATTGAGAAGTTGCAATGCGAGGTGGTTGTCCCCCTGATTCTGAGTTTGCACGGCAATGCGATCACCTTGTCCAATGAACTTGATCCTCGTAAAATTGGTGATGGAGCAGGCTTGAAAGATTTTCTCGAGCACAGCTGGAAGCGACAACGGCCACTCACTCTGGCTGTCCCACACCGGCTCTCCTCGCACCGGATTCTGCTGAATGAATGGCTGAGCAGGAATGGGTTATTCGCCGACGAGAGGATCGAAATCGTATTTCTGCCCCCCCGCATCATGTCCGGGCACCTCGAAGCCAGGTTAATTGATGGCTATTGCGTGGGGGAGCCATGGAATTCCAAATCGATTCTCAAGGGGATTGGATGGTCTCCGGCAACATCGGGGGATCTCTCCCATGGCCATCCGGAGAAAGCACTGGTGGTCTGCGGGCGCTTTCTCCACGAGCATCCGGAGAAGATCAGGAGACTGGTGGCCTCTCTTATCGAGGCCTGCGCCCTTTGCGAGGACCCCGACTTTTCTAACGAACTGATCTCAATTCTGAGTCGGAAGGAGTATGTCGGGGTTGATGCCGCGATCCTGCGAGAAAGCTTTTCATGGTCCTTCCGGGTGGGATCCAAGCGGATTCGCAAGGAGCCATTCTACCTGTTCGGAGGTGACGCCGTGAACCGACCAACGTCCGACAAGGCTTCATGGTATATTTCCGGATTACGCAAGGTGGGTCTGCTCAATCAGGTTGAGGTCGAGAAGGTTATCAGTATGCACCGGGAGGATCTCTACGAGGAGGCTTTGCAGGAATGCGGCACCGCATGAGTAACGCTCATGGGGCGGATGAAATACCTTCCTGCCGAAGCCGGGAAGAGGTCCCAAGGTTGGCATTCCACGCGCTTTTATCCCACGAAGCACCAATTGCGATTCATGAAAACAAATCAATCAATTTGGCCCTTTCGAGGGTCTCTCACCAAGACCCTGGGTAGGATCACCTTTGCCGCCGGTAGTATGATCAGTGGCTCACTCCAGTTTAAGATCACCGGGGGTTTCTTTTGTCTCTGTCTCTTACTGACTTCCTGCGGCGAAAAAGAGCCGGCATCTTCGGAAGTTTCGGCAAACGAGACGACTCCAGCACCGACCGAGGTTCCTGCCGAGGTCCCGGAAGAGGAAAGCGCCCCGGAAGAGGAGAGCGCTCCTGAAGAAGCTTCTGGTAAACTCGATGTGGAAAAAGACGAACTGAAGTTCGGATTTATCAAACTCACGGACTGTGCCCCGATTGTCATCGCCAAGGAAAAAGGCTTCTTTGAGGACGAGGGTCTGCAGGTCGAAGTCATCGCCCAGTCGAACTGGAAGGTTCTACTGGATAACGTGATTACCGGAAACCTTGATGGCGCTCACATGCTCTCCGGGCAGCCAATTGCTGCCACGATCGGAATCGGGACAGAGGCTCACATCGTCACCCCGTTCACCTTGGACCTCAATGGGAACGGCATTACGGTCTCAAACGCCATCTGGGCCCAGATGCAGGAGAACGACCTTGATCTGGATACCGATACCCCTGAGCACCCCATCAGTGCCGACAGCCTCAAACCCGTTGTCGATGATCTCCTCGCCCAGGGCAAAAAGCTCCAAATGGGTATGGTGTTCCCGGTCTCTACTCATAACTATGAGATTCGTTACTGGCTTGCGGCTTCCAAAATTCATCCCGGATTTTATTCCAAGACCGATCTTGCCGGGCGCACGGACGCCGCCGTCGAACTCTCGGTCACCCCGCCTCCCCAGATGCCTGCCACTCTGGAAGCTGGAACGATCTCCGGCTACTGTGTCGGTGAACCATGGAATCAGCAGGCTGTCGCCAAGGGAATTGGCGTTCCCGTGACCACCAATTACGATATCTGGAAAAACAACCCGGAAAAGGTCTTCGGGGTAACCCGCAAGTGGGCGGATGAGAATCCCAAGACAATGATTGCAGTGACTAAGGCCCTCATCCGTGCTGGCAAATGGCTCGATGCAACCGAGGACGGTAAGCTCATCAACCGAGAGGAGGCCTGCCGGATTCTTTCCCAGCCCAATTACGTAGGAGCGGATTACGAGGTCATTAAGAACTCCATGACCGGCACCTTCATTTTCCAGAAGACAGACGTGCGCGAAATGCCGGACTTCAACGTCTTCTTCAAGCATGACTGCACCTATCCCTGGTATTCCGACGGGGTGTGGTTCCTGACTCAGATGCGGCGCTGGGGTCAGATTACTGAGCCCAAGCCGGCCTCCTGGTACGAAGAGATTGCCAAGAAGGTTTACCTTCCTGATGTCTACATGGCAGCCGCAAAATTGCTGGTCGAAGAAGGTGAACTGACCGAAAGCGATTTGCCAAAGACAGAGGACGGCTACAAGGCTGCAACCAAAGACTTTATCGATGGTTTGGAGTATGACGGCAAGAAGCCGATCGAGTATCTGAATTCCTTCGATATCGGGATCAAGGACGACCCCTCCTTGGCCGGAAAATGATATCCATGGCGGCTGGAAGTCAGCACCTCGGGCCGAGGTGCTGGTTTTCGGCTTCCATCTTCCTACAGCTGATTCAGCCCTCGAACCCGATCAACCCCGTTTCCCCAAATTGCGCATATGGAGATTAAGTATCGACTCCTGAAGATTATCGATACTGCTGGTCTGAGCTTCCTCTCCCCGGTTGTTCGCCTAGCCGCAGGTGAAGAGCCACGTAAACAGCTGAAGGACATTGGTCGTTGGATTGTGGTGCCCGTGGCTGCCATGCTCATGTTCGCCTTCCTCTGGTCCGTTATTGCTCCCCGGCATAAGACCAAGTCGGGAGAGGTTCCAACTCCGGCCGTCGTACTAGAGGCGTGGGATGGCATCTCGCGCTTCCATGACAATGAGAGCGCAAAGGAAGACGGTTTTCAGTTAACTGGTGACGCGCGCTTGGCTGAACTGAAGAAGGCAGTCGAGAGGTTGTCGAAAGTCGAAAGTCTTGAGGTCGAAGCCAATGAGCGTCTCAAGGTTGTTCGTGAATCCGCCGATGCAGAGCAACTGAAGGTCATTGCGCCGTTTAAAAAGGCTTATGACGCAAAGAGCGATGAGTATCGTGATTTTCGGAAGGAGAACGCTTCCCGTCTCAAGGAGGCGGCTGTGGCGTTGGTAGAGGAAGGTGAGTCAGAGCGTCTCGCGTATCTCGAGGATATGCGATCTGTAGAGGTGCAAACAGAATCTCTGAAAATGGAAAGAGATGCTCTCAAAGTAGCGCTGGAGGAGGCTGAGGAACAGACCTTCCCTGAACTCAAGGAGGCTCTTAAGGCATCCACGTTGCTGGGGGAGGAAAAGCAATTTCTCATCAAATACATCGATCTGGTGGGAGAAAGCTCCCGTGAATTCAAGCTCGCTGCAGCCCGGGAAACCCTTCAGGCGTCCCGAAAGGAATTCCTCAGCAGCGGTGAGGGGGACCTTTACAAATTGTGTGGAAACATCATCAAGAATGAAAAGTTCGCGGACACTATCGGGACCTCGCAGTATGCCAAACCCTGGACTCTTCCGAAACAGATTGTGCGTTCGCTTTTCTGCGTCTTCGCGGGTTTTCTTCTCGCTTCCGTGATTGCCATTCCGATCGGAATTCTGTGTGGCTTGTCGAAAACCTTTATGGCGGCGATGACGCCCTTTATAGCCCTTTTCAAACCGGTTTCTCCGCTGGTTTGGCTTCCAATCGTCATGATCATCGTAGGGGGCTTCATGCCTGATCCTGACAATCACTGGCTGATTGTTGCTCTCGGGAAGGTTCCGATTCTCAAGGATTACAAGATCGACCCGATGTTCCTCTCCTCGGCGATCACCGTGGCCCTTTGTTCGTTGTGGGCGACTCTTGTGAATACAGCCCTCGGCGTTGGATCAATTGACAAGGACCATCTCAACGTCGCGCGGGTGCTGCGTCTTGGATTCTTCGCCCGCCTCTTCAAGATTATCATTCCGACCGCCCTACCGTTGATCTTCGCCGGTCTCAGAATTTCTCTGGGTGTGGGATGGATGGTGTTGGTTGCAGCTGAGATCCTATCGACTTCTGAGGGCATAGGAAAATTCGTGAACGATATGTATACGAACGGATCCGCAGAATCCTTCGCGCAGATTTTCGTGGTAGTCTTCATCGTTGGATTCATCGGCATGGTGCTGGACCGGATCATGGTCTTCCTCCAACGACTGGTCTCGTTTGATACCTCTCCTGCCCTTTGATGAGTGAAGTAATCACAGGTGCGCCCTTTCTCGAACTGGACGGAGTGGCGATCGGGTTTGGCCCAGAGAAAACACGTGAGGATATACTCAAAGATGTGAACCTTCAGGTGGCAAAGAACGAATTCGTTGCAGTCATCGGATTCTCGGGTTCGGGAAAATCTACGCTCGTTTCATTGCTGGCGGGTCTGGAACGTCCGACGGAAGGGGAGGTAAGAATGGAAGGTGTCGAGGTCACCCGCCCCGGACCACGCCGAGGAGTGATGTTCCAGTCCTATTCCCTGCTTCCATGGTTGAATGTCTTTGGCAACATCGAGTTGGCAGTCAAACAGGTATTCTCGGACTTCAGCAGCTCGGAAATTCGGGAGCATGCCAATCGCTACATCGATATGGTGAACCTCACAGATGCCTGCGAGAAGGCGCCGCATGAGTTGTCCGGGGGGATGCGTCAACGTGTGTCCCTCGCCCGAACACTGTCGATGCAGCCCGATGTCCTTTTGCTTGATGAGCCCCTTTCTGCGCTGGATGCGCTGACCCGGGCAGTGCTTCAGGACGAGATCCTGCAGATTTGGGAAAAGGAGAAGAAAACGGTGGTGCTGATAACTAATGATGTTGATGAGGCCATCTTACTGGCCGATCGCATCATTCCTCTCACCATGGGCCCGGAGGCGACCCTGGCAGAGGCCTTTCCGGTGGAGCTGGAGCGTCCACGCGATCGCCGGACCCTGACAGACCAGCCTGAGTACCAGAGGCTGAAAGCAGAAATTACCTCCTATCTAGTCGGACTGAACAAGGAGGCCCGCAAGCTTCGCAGTAAGACCCTCGTCTCCATGCCGGATGTGAAACCCAAGGACTTCAAACTACCTTCCATGATGCCGGGTCGGTAATCCAGAATTCCTGCCTGAATCCTCAAACCAGACTCCAAGTTTCCATGCGCTCCGTTGAACTCTTCAAGATTGGCAAGGCTTACCCGAATCCCTACGGGGAACCGTTTCGGGCGGTAGTTGATTTCAGCCTCAATATCGAACAGGGGGAGTTCGTCGGGCTGATCGGTCATTCGGGCTGCGGGAAGTCCACAGTCCTCACCATGCTCGCCGGCCTTAACGAAATTTCAGAGGGTGGGATCGTAGTTAACGGTCGGGAAATCGATGGCGCGGGGCCTGATCGAGCGGTGGTATTTCAGTCGCCATGCCTGATGCCGTGGTCGACTGCTCACGGCAACGTCATGCTGGGTGTCAAAAACGTTTACCCCCACGTCAGTCGGGAGGAGCGAAACCAGATTGTCGAGTCGGCCTTGTCGTCAGTAGGGCTTGCTGATGCGATGGGGAAGTATCCGAGAGAGATGTCGGGGGGCATGCAGCAGCGGGTGGGGATAGCTCGTGCGATAGCGCTCAAGCCCAAACTGCTGCTGCTTGACGAACCCTTCGGGCGACTGGACTCCCTTACTCGCATGGAATTACAGGACGTCATGCTTGAAATTCTCAATCGTGAAAAAATTACGACCATGCTGGTTTCTCATGATGTAGATGAAGTGGTGTTTCTCTGCGACCGGGTTGTCATGATGACCAATGGTCCGGAAGCGACGATCGGGGAAATCCTCACCGTTGACTTTGATCGTCCACGGGATCGAACTGAGATACTGCAGGATCCGCTTTATTTCCGTTGTCTGGATCATCTGGTTTCCTTCCTCACAGAACGGGCCCATCTGAGGGGCGAGCCACGCATCCATGACTCGAGTTCACTCCTAACCTTTACTGGTCGGCCGACAGTGGAGTCGGAAGGGCATGAAATACGTCCGGCCGCTACCGCAGGATAAAGACCATGTAACACAGGTATAGTGCTCGTGGCCGAGACGAGTGACACGAGAAACCTTCCTCTGTCTGGAGACGTCACCATACCGAAAGAATAGAACCCCCTACCGCCGTTCAAATGACACGTCCCACCGTCGATCCTGGATTCAATGAGGAGCAAAAGCAGTATCTCACGGGGTTTATGTCGGGAGTATTTCAGGGGCGGGAACTGCCCTTCCTTGGTCAGGACGCCCAGGGCCGATTCACACATGAGTCTGATGATGTTGCCGACGAGACTGTCTACGGCACTCCCCTCGACGAGTTGTGCAAAGAGGAGGAAATCAAGTATGAGGGGAATGGCCTGGATTGCTACGACACGATCCTCCAGAATGCCGAAGAGGTTCAGTTTCCCCAGGGGGGGGATGTGTTCCGGTATAAGTTCCATGGTCTTTTTTTTGTAAGCCCTGCGCAGGAAAGCATCATGCTGCGTTGCCGGATTGCCGGTGGGGCTCTCACCACCAGTCAGTGGCGTGGGTTGGCTGAAATAGCCCAGGAATGGGGTCCGGGGCATGGGGATCTGACCACAAGGGCCAATCTCCAGATTCGCGAAATTATGCCCGAGAACTGCCCGAAAATTCTCATGAAGCTGGCAGACCTCGGCCTCACGTCGCAAGGAGCCGGAGCCGATAATGTCCGGAACATCACGGCGACCCCGACCTCCGGATTTGATCCGGACGAGATCATTGATGTGATGCCCTATGTCCGGTCAATGCATTATTATATCCTGAAGAACCGGGACCTCTACGGGCTGCCGAGGAAATTCAATATTTCCTATGATTCAGGGGGACGGCTTTCGGTTTGCGCCGACACGAATGACATTGGCTTTTATGCCACAAGAGTAGGTGAGAATGACCAAGGGGTGGTTCCAGGAGTCTATTTTCGCATGCAGCTCTGCGGCATTACCGGGCACCGTCAGTTTGCCACCGATGCCGGAATCCTCCTTACCCCCGAGCAGACCATTCCAGCAGCCGCGGCCCTGATCCGCGTATTCATTGAAAATGGAGATCGTACGAACCGCAAGAAGGCTCGTCTCAAGTATCTCGTAGATCAATGGGGTATCCCAAAAACACTCGAGGAAATGCAGGCAAAGCTCTCATTTCCTCTCTGCTATTTCCCGCAAGAACAATGTGAGCAGCCGCAAACAAAGTTCAAGCATGGTCACCTCGGAGTTCATTCGCAGAGTGACGGGAAGCATTATATCGGGGTGCTGACGCCGGTGGGACGGGTGTCGGTATCTCAAATGCATGCTCTCGCCGATATTGCGGATGAGTTTGGTCGCGGAGAAATTCGGCTCACTGTCTGGCAAAGCCTGATCATTCCTGGAATTGATGAATCGAGGGTCCAGGATGCAATTGCCGCTATTCAGAATGCGGGGCTGGACCATCGCAGCCACAATGTTCGCGGAGGTCTGATTGCATGCACTGGTAGCAAGGGCTGTAAATTCGCAGCCGCCGACACAAAGGGTCATGCGCTCGCGATTGGCGAATATCTTGATAGGAATATCAAACTGGACCAGCCGATTAACATTCATCTCACTGGTTGCCCGAATTCCTGCGCCCAACATTATATCGGTGATATCGGACTGGTTGGTGTGCGGGTAAAAGATGAGGAAGGGGTATCAAGAGATGGATATCACATCGTTCTCGGAGGTGGGGTAGATGACACGCAGGCCATTGCGCGGGAGGTGTGGAAATCCATTCCTGCGGATCAGACTCCACAGCTCATTGAGCAATTGCTGGTGGCTTTTCTCCGCGATCGCAGGGACGGCGAAACCTTCATTGATTTTACCGAACGCCAGTCCGTCGAGGAACTGGCCAAGTTGTTCAATCCCGTAGCCGTCAGTGCTGCATAATCCTCTAAAAACGTGTCGCTTAGAATCCCAGACAATGCTCCTTTCACTGGGGCTCAGAGATACTGGCTGAAAGGATATCTGGATGGCATCAACAGCTCTCTGCAAGCCTCCGGGGATGAAGAGCCTGCGGTCATAGAGCGAGGTCATCCCGTGACGATCGCGTGGGGGTCGCAGACCGGGAATGCCGAGGCCCTTGCCAAAAAGCTCTTCAAGAAGTTGAGCAAAGCCGGCATGAGCCCAAAGGTGAGTGACATGGCTGATCTTCCCTTGGTTGATTTGCCGACGGTGGAGAACCTCCTGGTTATCACCTCAACCTACGGTGAAGGGGAGCCGCCAGATAATGCCAGGTCCCTGTATCAGGCACTTCACTCCGAGGATGCTCCCGAGCTTGGCGGCATCCGATACTCAGTGCTTGCGCTGGGAGATTCCGGTCATGAAGAATTCTGCAAGTGTGGCCTCGATTTCGACGATCGCCTTTCAACTCTGGGGGCTCGTCCCCTCATTCCGCTGGTGACCTGTGATGTGGATTATGATGAGCCTTACCAGCTCTGGAGTGACCAGTTGCTTGAGGCCATTGCTGCCGTCTGAACCCCGTTGTGATGGTCCCCGTTTCGATCCAGTCAAGCCCAGTGACCGAGGATGAGGTCGAGTCTTCCGTGTTTGCGGTTCGAACGCTTGTTGATGATCTTCTGGCCGAGCAGAGCGAACTTCAAACCCCCGTGCAGCGTTTTGCGGACACTCATGAGAGGGAACCTGACCTGGCGGGTCATTACCGGAGTTTGATTCCACTGAGCCGGCCCGGTCCTGATGAGCAATACGCCTTTGAGGTCGCTCTCGATCGTTGTACGGGCTGCAAGGCCTGCGTCTCTGCCTGCCACTCAATGAATGGTCTTGATGAGGAGGAGTCGTGGCGTGATGTCGGCGCCATCCTCGGCGGTGATTCAAGCCCTGGATGGCAGCAGACGGTCACCACCGCCTGTCATCATTGTGCAGACCCGGGGTGCCTCACTGGATGCCCGGTCGGGGCCTATGAGAAGGAGGTGGATACCGGCATCGTCCGACATCTCGATGATCAGTGTATTGGCTGTTCCTACTGTATTCTCAAATGTCCCTATGATGTACCGAAATACTCAAAAAAGAGGGGAATTGTGCGCAAGTGTGACATGTGTCATCAGCGCCTTGAACAGGGAGAGGCGCCAGCCTGCGTTCAGGCCTGTCCAACAGAGGCAATCCGTATCGTGACGGTTCCCACGCGCGCCGAGGAGGAGCGAGCGGAGTCCATGATGAGCGGGGAGGGTTCGGCATCGGCACTACCGGACGAGAGCATTACGCGGCCCACTACGCGGTATACGGGAAGGGAGGTCCCGGTGACAGCACACGCGGCCGATCGTGCTGCGCTTGTCGTGGAGCACGCTCACTGGCCGTTGGTGCTGATGCTGGTCCTGACACAATCCGGCATCGGCCTGTTACTGGCGACCTGTTTGACCCCGAGTTACGGTCCATCCGTGGCAGCCACGGGTGCGGGCATGTTTCTGATGGGAATGGTCGCTTCAGTGTTTCATCTCGGCCAACCCCTCAAGGCATGGCGTTTTTTTCTCGGGCTCAGGACCTCGTGGCTTTCCCGGGAGATTCTCGCATTCGCGATTCTCACCCCTTTGCTCGTTTTATGGGTTTGTCTTCCCCTGATGCCTGATTTCGCCCTCAAGGGTGAAATTGTGAACGCAGTCAGATGGCTCCTTCCTCCTCTGGGTCTCGCCGCAATTTTTACCAGTGTCATGGTTTACCACGATACCATGCGCTCCTTGTGGCGCATCAATCGAGGGGGGGTGCGCTTCTTCAGTACCACTCTGCTTTCTATGCTGCTGGTGTCTGAGAACCTCCTTGGGGCGATCGCCTTCGGCGTACTGCTGCTCGCTAAGCTGGCTTGGGAGTGTTTTCTCCTGCGCCGGTGCAGTGATGACATCTGGACCCCGGATGCGCATAGTGCACGTCTGCTTGCTGGCCCTCTGCGGGTGCATCTGATCATACGCTGCCTTATCGGGGTTTTCGCCATTCCAGTGGCCTTTCCTTATCCATGGATCGCTCTTCTTTGTCTGCTTGCAGGCGAGGTTCTCGAGCGGCTTTTGTTCTTTCGGGCTGTCTGCGCCCCTAAAATGCCGGGCAACTTTGGGCCAGAGCCCGCAACGCCCTGAATAACGATGCCTTCTCTCTCCCTGAAGCAACATCATGGGCCGCTGACTCGCGAACTCATTCAGCGCCCGGGGCACTTCGGGCTGGGTCAGCTGCCAGCACGACTGAAGCCGGCCGCTACCACAACTTCGATCTGCGGGTATTGTGCTATTGGTTGCCAACTCAATGTCCACCTGGATGACCAGGGGCGAGCCATCAATCTCAGCCCTAGTGTGGACTATCCGGTCAATCGCGGTATGGCCTGTCCCAAGGGTTGGCAGGCGCTCGATCCTCTTGATGCTCCGGATCGCGCAACGATTCCATTGTTGCGTGATGCCGATGGCAACCTTCAGGAAGTCGATTGGGAGCAGGCAATGGGGGCCTTCGTCTCGAATTTCAAGGGAATCCAGGAAAAGTATGGGAGTGAGTCGGTAGCCTTTCTTTCCACGGGTCAGATCCCTCTCGAAGAGATGGCTTTTCTCGGCACTCTATTCAAGTTCGGCATGGGTTTTCTGCATGGGGATGCCAACACCCGCCAGTGTATGGCGACGGCGGTGATGGCTTACAAGCAGTCCTTCGGGTTCGATGCGCCACCCGCAAGCTACGCAGATTTTGAAGAGAGCGATGTGATCGTGCTTGTTGGTGCCAATCTCTGCATTGCCCATCCCATTCTCTGGCAACGTATCATGCGTAATCGGCGTGATCCTGAGATCATCGTGATCGATCCCCGGGCAACCGAAACCGCACAGGCGGCCAGTCAGCATATTCCCCTGCGTCCAAAGGGAGATCTCCCACTTCTGCAGGCCCTGACGCATTGTATCATCCGGGATGGCCGGACAGATCCAGCGGCTCTCAAACGAGTTGAAGGATATGACGAAATGGCTGCATTCGTCAGTGAGCTCGATCCCGAGTGGGCAGCGACGAAGACAGGTATGACTCCCAGTGCGATCGAGCGACTCGCGAGGACGGTCTCTGAACCGGGCAAGCGGGTATCCTGGTGGTGGACCATGGGGGTGAACCAATCCCACGAAGGAGTTCGCTGTGCCCAGGCCATGATCAACCTTGCCCTTATCACCGGTAATATCGGGAGGCCCGGTACGGGCGCTAATTCCATCACAGGGCAATGTAATGCAATGGGATCACGACTGTTTTCCAATACCACTTCGATGGTCGGTGGGCACGACTTCGCCATCGCCGAACATCGGGCCAAGGTTGCGGCTGGACTCGGGATTCCATCGGAGAGAATACCCGAGAGTCCATCGCTGGCCTACGACCAGATCCTTAAGGCTGCAGAGGAGGGCAAGATCAGGGGCTTGTGGATTGTGGCAACAAATCCATTTCACTCGTGGGTTGATGGAGGAGCCTTGGAGCGTCTACGCTCAAATTTGGACTTTCTCGTAGTCCAGGACATGTATCGCACTACCGAGAGCGCCCAGGTAGCCGATCTGGTCCTTCCGGCCGCTGGTTGGGGCGAGAAACAGGGTTGCTTCATCAATTCAGAACGCCGGATTGCCACTACCAAGGTCGTTTCAAGGGCTCCAGGGCAGGCGATGTCGGATTTCAGGATTTTCAAGCTGATTGCGGAGGCCTGGGGTTGCGGGGAGTTATTCACGGGGTGGACAGATCCCGAGGCAGTGTTCCATCTTCTTCGGGATCTGACCCGTGATCGACCCTGTGATATCACCGGTATTGAAGGCTACGATCATTTGGACTCCAGGGGGGGGATCCAGTGGCCCTATCCCGCGGACAGTCCTCCAGAAGAGAGAGAGAGGCGACTCTTCGCCGATGGCCGCTTTTACACCCCAAGTGGAAAAGCGCGTCTGCTGTATTCGCCTCACGCTGAAATGCCCGAGATGCCTGATGAGAAGTACCCGCTGATCCTACTGACCGGACGGGGAACCAGCAGCCAGTGGCATACTCAAAGCCGTACTTCCAAGTCCGCCGTCCTGTCCCGTCTTGCTCCGGCGAGACCCTATCTGGAGTTGCATCCCGAAGAGGCTGCCGAGATGGGTATCCAGCAGGGCGATCTGATTGAAGTTCAAACTCGCAGGGGATCACTTGAGGTCGAAGCCTACCTCGCTCCCACCGTACGGAGAGGGCAGGTCTTTGTGCCCATGCACTACCATGGGGTGAATCGTTTGACCCATCCGTCCTTTGATCCCCATTCACGTCAGCCCAACTACAAGGCGTGCGCGTGTCGCCTTCGGATTCTCTCCGATTCTTGATCGGTTCGCCTCTTCAGTGTGAACGCTTGATCATGGGATGGCGGAGCTTGAGAGTAGCCGCCTGGCATGATCTCAAGAGAGCTGATCCCAGGGTGATTGTGTTCCTCTCACTGATGAACGAAGAAGTCGCAGCGTCGGAACCGGTAGACTCGCTGACAATGCGGGGCGGGGCGGATGTCCATTACAAAGGTCGATCCTTTTTGCAATAGGCTGCTCTCAAAGTGATGACCTACGGTGGTTGAGTGGGATTTCTGTTTCTGCTTCCACGTTGTGTGCTCTTTAGTGGCTGTGGCAAGACGCCACCCGCTGAAGGCCCGGGGTCGTCGCCCGACATCTCAGTCCCATCGGACAAGAGGCCGGCGAACAGCCCTTTGTTACCTCTCATTGCTTTAGCACAAGTTTTCGTAATTCTGATGGGAGCAGGCAAGGGGTTCTCTGCAACCTTTGAGAATGTGGCCTCCGAAGCAGGACTCACACACGAGCATTATCGGGCCAACCTTCCGGGAGTGGGCGATATACAATCCCGTATGTCCGGGGGAGCCGCTGCGGCCGACTATGACAACGATGGCTGGATTGATCTCTACTTCACGCGACTGAATCGCCCGGACCTGCTTTATCGGAACCTCGGGGATGGTACTTTCCGGGATGTGACCGTAGCCGTCTTCGGCGAACAACATCTTGCCAATGTCTGCACGAACGGTTGTGCCTGGGCTGATATCGATAACGACGGAGATCAGGACCTCTATCTTACCAGCCTGAAATCACATCGGTATCACCTCTTTATCAACGACGGAAGGGGTTCCTTCACGGAAGCAGCCGTGCCAAGGGGCGCCGCTCTCGAAGGATCCGATCTCCACTTTGGCTTCAGTGCCTGCTTCGGCGACTATGACAACGACGGCTTCCTTGACCTGCACGTCAACGAGTGGCGCACCTCTGAGCAGAACCCTCGCCGCGCCGCTTCCAATACCCGCCTCCTGCGCAACCGGGGCGCCGCCGCCCCCGGACATTTCGAGGATGTTACCGAAGCTGCCGGGGTCGTTATGGATGATCCCTCTGCGGATTCGATGGCGTTCTCATCCCGATTTCTCGATCTCGACTTCGATGGCTGGCCCGAACTCCTTGTCGTTTCCGACTTTGGAACCAGCCGCCTCTTCTGGAACAATCACGATGGTAGCTTCACGGATGGAACCAGAGAAGCAGGAGTGGGGACTGATCAATATGGGATGGGGATGGCGATTGGGGATTTTGATGCCGACGGTGACTTTGATTGGTTTGTCACCTCCATCCATGGCTCTCTCGGCGGAGACGGTAACCGGCTCTATCAATATGATGGTGATCGGCGATTCACCGACGTTACCGATCTGAGGGGAGTGCGAATCGGAGGCTGGGGGTGGGGGAGCACTTTTCTCGATTACAATAATGATCGACTCCTCGATCTCATGATGGTGAACGGAGCGAACGGGTTCCCCGACGACACATCTCTCCTCTGGAGGAACCTCGGTGGCGGTGTCCTGACACAGGTGAATTCCCTGGAAGGCATCACCGATCGCAAGATCGCCACTGGAACCTTGAGCTTTGACTACGATAACGACGGGGACCTTGATCTCCTTGTGATCAACAACGGTGACAAGCCTATCCTTTACCGAAACAATGGAAGCGCCGAGGCGAACTGGCTCAAGATCAAGCCGGTGGGCACGCGCTCCAATCGCGATGCTATTGGAGCGATAATCCGGTTGCGCGCCAATGACTCCAGCCCCGCTCTCCTCCGCTTCGTCGATGGGGGTTCTAATTTTCTCGGACAGAACGAACGTAGGGTTCACTTCGGCCTTGGTCGATCAAACGACCTGATTGACCAAATTGAAGTCATCTGGCCTTCGGGACGGGTCCAGCTTCTCAATGGGATTTCGCCCAATCAGCTTCTTACCATCACGGAACCCACTCCCCATCGCCTGATCCCCATCGAGATGTCTTTTGAACACGGCCGTGCTTACGCAAGTTGGGATAGCCCCCCTCACACGAAGTGCCTTGTCGAAGTCTCTGACGATCTGCAGTCCTGGCGTAAAGCTGCTCTCATCGAGGTTCGGGAGAGCCCCACGACGTGGGCCGATCCCGAGGATCCGCTACCGGAGAAACGTTTTTATCGTGTCTGGCGGTAAGTTTATCGGACTGTGACCTCGAAACTCGGGAGCCGGCGTCGTGACCGAGTCTACGGATACCCCTTGAGAACTGTATTCACCGGAGTGATCGGAGTGATCTGGCTTTTTCCGCGTTCTTCTGGCCGGCAAGACAATTCCAGAAAGCGCCTCTTTCCTCTCGGATGCACCTTTCTTTTCACCCGGACAAGTATCGAGTGCAACAATGATGCCATCGGGAGTATCGATATCCTGAGATTGCTGCGGAATGGTATAAAGAGCTGATGAATTTCAGCTTTTTCATCAGGGCGAGAGTCGGTATCCTGACTTCGTCTTCATTTGTGCCAATGGTGGCCCTGCCTCTACAGGATGAGTAAGAGTAGTTATAAGTATGAGGGTGATCCTGAAGATCTGGTGAGAACAGCCAGTGTTCCAAGAGGCAGCCCTCTGTTTGCCAATCCAGCGAGGGTCCGCGGTGATTGGTATGCACTCGGAAAAAGCCATCAACTGAAATCGGGGTCGGTGTCATCCTTCTTCGTAGGGAGTAAGAAAATTGCGCTCTGGCGAGGCAGTGATGGCGGTCTCATCGCGCAGGATCCAGCCTGCCCTCATACCGGGGCCGACCTCTCGCAGGGACAGGTGATAGGCAATAGCCTTCGTTGCTCTTTTCATCATTGGCGTTTTGATGGAGGGGGGCGTTGCATAGAGGCACCAACTTGTGAGCTTCCACCTGACCGGCGGCTCAGGTGCTATCAAACTGAGGAGAGATGGGGACTCATGTGGGTTTTTCTGGGCAGGACCTTTCGTGCTCTTCCGGATGGGCATGAATCCTTGACCAAGGTGATCCTTACCCCGGCCCGTAGCATTCGTGCCCATCCACACGTGGTCATTGGTAATGGGTTTGATATTAGTCACCTGGGCCCTGTTCATCGAATGGAGCTCTTAGGGGAGGTGAGTTGTGAGCAGGATCATGAGCACGGTCTGACCCTCAAATATGAGGCACAATTTACCCAGAGGTACAAGCGCGTTCTGACAGGATCAACCGGCAAAGGCCTGTCGGTTACCTTTATGTCAGATGGAGGTAGTTTCGCCCTGCTCACAGTGACGAAACCCTTCCTGTTCCAGACCGTGTTCACAGCGCGCCCGAAAACGAATGGAGGAACTGACACGCAGCTGGCGTTCCTACTGCCCCCGGGCCGACCCGATCGGTGGATCCGCGCCATGCTTGCGCTGACGTTTCTGCTGGCCGACGACAAGAAGATCCTTGATACGATAGAGTTCAGCCCGGGCTGGGTCCCGAGTGATGCTGTGCTCAGGAAATTTTCCAGAGTGGTTAATAGCGAGTAAGAACGGAACAACAGCGCACCAAAAAACATCGATCAAATCAATGCCAACGTAAAACATTTCGATTTGGATCGATGTTCGGATGCTGCGATCATACGCGGTATTTTCAATTAATCATCGATGAGGAACACATGGCTCGAGAGGCTCTTGGTCCAATGAGTCCGGGAAATGAAACCATTGATCATGGATACCATTAATGGCTACTGGTATATCGCCGCCGCAGGATCCGAGCTTAAGGACAAGCCGATCAAGCGGAAGGTTGAAGGCGAGTCGTTAGTTCTCTGGCGAGACCATGCGGGGAATCCTCAGGCCCTCCAGGATCGGTGTGCGCACCGCGGAATGGCGCTCTCGGCCGGAAAGGTGGTCAATGGCTGCATCCAATGCCCCTACCACGGGTATGCTTATGACGGAGAGGGACGCCTCAAGGATATTCCATCACTCTGCAGTGGGGAGCGCCTTCCCAAGGTGAAATCGATGAAGTCCTTTACGGTTATCGAGCAGCAGGAGCAGCTCTGGGTCTGGATCGGGGAAGGGGACCCAACCCGGGAGCCATTCGACTTTCCTCATTATGGGGAAGAGGGGTGGACCACCTTTTTCATGCAGACCCGGTTTCATGCTCCGGTCGATATGTGTCTCGAAAATTTCCTCGATGTCCCGCATACGATTTTCGTCCATCCGGGCCTTTTCCGGAATGAAGACCAGGATACCGTGCAGACACGGGTGACCCGTTCCGGCGAATCAGTCGTTGTCACCTTTCTTGATGAAAAACCAATGGAGGGAATCGGCCCCCGTCTGGTCTTCCCCAAAGGGGTGAAACAGAAGCATACGGACCGGTTCATTCTCCCCTCTATTTCCCGGGTAGATTATGAGTACGGCGCCGATCACCAGTTCCTGATCGTCTCGCAATGCACCCAACGGGAAGAGTTCGTTGTCGATGTTACAACCGCAATCACCTGGAAACTACCCCTGCCCACCCTCATTACCAGACCCTTCTTGAAGTGGTACTGCCGGAAAGTGATCCAGCAGGATGTCGATATCCTGGAAATCCAAGGAGCCCAGATGAAAGAATTCGGAAGGGACTTCACCCATACCAAGGTTGACCTTCTCGGCCGCCATATCAATGCCCTGCGGCGGAATGCGATGAAGGGTTCCCCGGATCTGAAGGAAACATCCCAGGAGGTCGCTATAAGGATCTGACGATGAAGAGGAAACTGAATGGCGCGATCCTTTCCCGGCTCAAGGTGACCGAGGAGCAGAAGAATACTCTCTTCAGCTTGTGGGAGACCTACTACCAGAACGTGGACAGGGCGATGTTTGAAGAAGATCTCATGGAGAAGGACTGGATCCTTACCCTGTCGGACGAGGAGGGGACGATTCGCGGATTTACGACGATGAAAATCTATGAGCTCAAGATTCGCGGGAAGACTATTAGGGCGATGTTCAACGGAAGTACAATCATCGACCGGGGTTACTGGGGAGACCAGGAACTTGTTCATACCTGGTGCCGTTTCATGGCAGAGATGAAACGGGAAGATCCCGATATTCCGCTCTACTGGTATCTTATCGTGAGCGGATTCCGCACCTACATGTTCCTGCCTCTCTTCTTCAGGGAGTTCTATCCAAACCATGCGACCGAAACCCCCGGCTTCGAACAGGAGATTATTGATACCCTTGGAGCAATGAAGTTTCCCAGCGAATACCGGGAGGGGATTGTTCGTGTCGAGAATCCGCGTGAATGCCTCGATCCGGATCTTGCCGTTCCCAGTGAACATAAACTGCGCAACCCGCACATTCGCTTCTTCATCGAAAACAACAAAGAGTATCTCCGGGGAGATGAAATGGTCTGCCTTACCGAATTCACGATCGCAAATACCAAGCGGACTGCTCAGCAGATTGCCGGGGAAGTTCTCGGATCCCTCGATTCCCGAGGCTCCATGATAAGGGAGGTGGCGGCATCATAATGAAGCCGTTCCTTGGCAACGTATTGTGGATGCTCGCGAGCATGTCCGCGTCTCAGCGGTTCAGACGTGCCCGCCGGAACCCGCGGCGGGTCCAGGAAGAGATTCTCGCCACCTTCCTGAGGGGTAATGCGGGCTCATGCTATGGGCAGAAATACGACTATACTTCGATTACCTCGGTTGAGGAATTTCAGAAGCGCGTTCCAATCGTCACCTATGAAGAACTTGAACCCTGGATCCACCGGATCATCTCGGGAGAACAGGGAGTGCTAACCTCCGAGCCGGTTTTAATGCTCGAAAAAACGAGCGGTTCCTCGGGTCCTGCCAAATATATCCCCTACACCGCCTCGCTCCGGAGGGAGTTCCAGAATGCGGTCGGGGTCTGGATGTATGACCTTTATAGAAACCACGAGGGACTTTATGGTGGGAGACAATACTGGTCGATCAGCCCAGCCGTGCAGGCCAAGGAGGTCACCCCGGGCGGGCTCCCGGTTGGATTCGCCGAGGACGTGGAATACCTCAGTCCTTTTGCCCAGAAGGTAGTCAAGTCGGTGATGGCGGTCCCTTCCTCGGTTGCAAGATCGACTGACATGGATACCTGCCGGAGGAGCACCATGGAGGCGCTCGTGAGATGCCGTGATCTCCGCCTTCTTTCCGTCTGGAACCCAAGCTTTCTGACGACGCTCATGGGCTATCTTCCTGCAGGAAAAAGGCCCGCTGATCTCTGGCCAGAATTATCAATGATCAGTTGTTGGACGGATGGTGCGGCTTCCCGTTTTGTTCCCGACTTGAAAGCGCTTTTTCCCGGGGTTCCTATCCAGGGCAAAGGGCTTCTCGCAACCGAAGGGGTTGTTTCTGTTCCCCTCGCGGGTTCCTCCGGCTCCGCTCCGGCAATCACTTCCCATTTCCTCGAATTTATCGAGAGCAGTGGGAGAGTCCGTCTGGTGGATGAACTCGAGGTAGGGCAGAAGTATACCGTGGTTCAGACTACGGGTGGGGGCTTTGCCCGCTACAGTCTTGATGATCAGGTCGAGGTTGTTGCGCCCGGGGAGATTCGTTTTGCAGGACGAAATGTTCAGGTCAGTGATCTTTGTGGAGAAAAGCTGAGTGAAGCCTTCGTGGGAGAAGGCATCCAGAAAATGGAGCTTCCGGGATTTGTGATGCTCGCACCGGAATGGGATAAGCCTCCCCGTTATAACCTTTTCGTGGAGGCAGATCACCCTGAGGAAATCGCGGAAAAAGTTGAAGACTATCTTCGTAAATCGTTCCACTACAATTACTGTCGGGAGCTTGGGCAACTCGGACCGGTGCGGGGGATCCGGGTCACCGACGGAGACCGTTCGTATCTCGCGGGGTGTGAGGCGCTTGGTCAGAAGGCTGGTGACGTCAAGCCTGCGTATCTACGCAGGGAACTGGGATGGATCGGGAGACTGGAGGGCAGCCATGCACGCTAGCGCAACGGCGTGCCGCGTCCGCTTTGAACCGGCTCAGGAGAGCGATGACGGAGAACTGCGTGCGCTCCTTCATAAAACCCCGATGGGCGGATCGATCTCCGTGGCATTCCTTCGGGAACCGGAATATTTCTCCGCCACCCGGATCCAAGGACCCTTTACCCAGGTTTTCATTGCCAAGGCGGGAGACCAGATTGTTGGGGCCGCCACCCGGGCAGTGCGCCCCACCTTTCTCAATGGTAAGATTATCGATGGGGGCTACCTGAGCGACTTGAGGATTCTTCCTGCGTTCCGGAGGGGGACAACCCTGGCGAGGGGATACCGCTATCTTCGGGACCTTCACCGCGATGGGCGAACTCCGATCTATACCACTGTCATCGTGGAAGATAATGAAACCGCGCTCAGGACGGTGGGAGCAAACCGCGCGGATATGCCTGCCTACACTGACCAGGGGCGGATTCTCACCCCGATGATTTCCCTGACGAAGAGACTTCCAGAGATTCCAGCTGATATTCGTCCCGCCACTCTTAAAGACCTGCCGGCAATCGTCGAGAAACTGAATGAACCGAGGATGCAATTTCAGCCTGTCCATTCTGAGGATAATCTCCTCGAAGGCCGGTTTCAGAACCTCCGGGCGAGCAACTTTCGGTTGCTCTTCCGGGGCGGGAAGCTGGCCGGGGTCATGGCTGCCTGGGATCAGAGACCGTTCCGGCAGACGGTGGTCAAAAACTACTCGGGGGTGGTCGGGGCCTTGCGCCCCCTGGTCAACCTTTTCCGGAAACCAGCACTCCCTGCAACTGATGAGCCGCTCCGTTTCTTCTATATCGCCTTCTCCGCGACGGACACCATTGAGGACTACCGTGCGCTTCTCCGTTCCATCTACAACGAATCAATAGACAGCCCTCTTACCCATATGATTGCAGGGCTTCATGAGAGAGATCCTCGTTCGGTCGCCTTGCGCGACTATCCTCAAACTCATTTTGCGGGACGGCTCTTTTCGGTCACCTTTGATGGCCCGGTTGAGATCGATGACCGTATCCCCTACGTGGAACCTGCCCTGCTATGACCCTTCGTTCAATACGTCTCTGGCTTGGAGGGCTGCTTCTGGTCGCTCTCGCAGCAACCACGTTTTTTTATTTCCGTCAGAATGCTGGCCTGCAAGTCGGAGGAGCGATCTCTCTCCCCAAGATGGCTTGGCTTTCCTATGCGCTCACGGCCTGGTTTCTCCTCCCCTTCTTCCTGTGGCGAGACCAACGGATTGATAAATCGGTCCGCAAAATATTCGGACTCTTCTGGTTCTTCATGATGGCACGGGGTCTCGCCGAAGTGGTCCTCATCTATGCCTTTGGCCACTGGCACCCATGGTATGGAATTGGCCATGACCTCGCTGCCTTTCTTCTGGTTGCCGGGCTACGGCGGGGTGTGCGCCCTTCTAATGTTGTTTCCCAGAAGGCCTTCCGCTTTACGGGAACCCTTCTTCTGGGCCTCATCGCAGAGACCTGTTTCGCCGGAATGTTCCTCCAGACCGGAGTGCATGAGTCGGCCACCTACTTTGCCTCCAGTTCTCCACAGTGGAATTTTGTCAACACCACCACAATTCTCGTTCTGGCCTTTGTTCTGCCTGACTTCGTAATCACTCTCCTCGGCCTCTGGTTCCCGGGAAGCTCCCGGGAGACCTCGAAACTGTTGAGTTGGAGCCGGTCGGCCGCTGCTATTGGGCTCAGTATCATCACCATCGCTGCCTTGGGGTTATGGTCCTACATGATGGACTTGGAAAAGCGAGGTGCTCACTTCCAGGAAACAGGCTCCCAGATCATCAACTCGCTCAAGCAGTTCGCGAAGGATTTTCGCCGGAATGATGCTGAGAGGATGAATGATTTTATCCTCGGGGGACAGGCCGGGTGGGTCCTTGCAAAGGAGGATCACGATCACAAGATCGAGGTGCTCAGGTGGACCGCACGCGAAACCGGTCAGGAACTGAATGACTTCTTTCTCGAGATCAGAAAGAATCGCCCCACCGTTCTGGAGGTGGTCTTCAAACTGCATTTGCTTGATGAGATTATTTCTGAACGGGAGGCGCGTGCGACCTTCCGATTCGAGATCACCACTGCGAATCAGACTGATTATGGACTGATCCAATCGCTCTTCCAGCAGGGGAACGATGGACGGTGGAGAATTGCATCTGGCAAACTAGTCAAAGGATGGACGGTGAGTGGCCCTGCGAACCACTTTGTTGATGAAGCCCGCACGCGGGGAATCGACTTCGTCCTTGAGGTCGATCCGCGGTTCGATGGAGACCGTACCTGCACGGACCATGATTGCCCTGGGCCGCACAAACTCGCTTTTGAAACGATGCGCCATGCTTATGCCGGTGCAGCCACCGCCGACTTTGATAATGACGGTTACGATGATGTCTTCCTTTGCAATGGCAGGCAGCCCGTTCTCTACCGGAACCGGGGAGATGGGACCTTTGAGCCCCGGACCGGGGTCGCGGGACTCGACCACCTATGGCACATCAACGTCGCCTGTTTCTCGGACATTGATAACGATGGTGACCAGGACCTCTTTGTCGGGGCCTTCTTTGGTCCCAACCACCTACTGCTCAACAATGGAGATGGGACCTTTGAGGATATCTCCGCCAGATCTGGAATCCAAAACCACGACTATGTCACATCTCTTTCATTCTTTGATTACGATACGGATGGAGATCTCGACCTGTATCTTGGACGCTTTGTGAACGCCGAGACATCCTTTCCGGATTCCTTCCTTTATACCCGCAACGGCGAACCAAACGTTCTCTACCGGAACAACGGGGATCACACTTTCACCGATGTTACCAAGGAATCTGGCCTCGGGGACATCGGACTTACGCTCGCAATGGGAGCAGCTGATTACGACGAAGATGGAGACCAGGATGTCTATGTTGCTAACGATTTCGGTCGGAACGCCCTCTACCAGAATCAGGGAGACGGGACCTTTCGCGATGTTGCGAAAGAGACTGGTGCTCTGGGGATCGGCGGAAGCATGAGCACGAGTTGGGGCGATTACGATAATGACGGAAGGGTCGACCTTTACGTCGGGGCGGTGCGATCAAACCAGCGCTGGTTCGTCCAACCGATTACCGCCAAGAGAGTCGTCTGGAAATTCATCCGGGAGGGAAAAGTGGGCAACGACAACCCGATTCTCACTGATCTGCAGAGCTATATGGGAGACGACTGGAGCAACATCGGAAATATTGCGATGGCAGGAAATGCCCTCTTCAGGCAGAATGAGGATCATACCTTCACGAATGTGTCGAAGGATACGGAAACCCGCCCCGCCGGGTGGTACTGGAGTTCCGGGTTTCTCGATATCGACAACGATGGCGATCTCGATATCTATGCGACAGACGGATGGATCACGGGGAAAGATCCCCACGACTTGTGAGCAGCCTTCAACTCCGGTGCGGTCGCGTCGGACAAGCCCTTCGCAAAAGGATACCTCTACAGCGATGCATTCATCGGGGACCGCTCGTTTAACGGAAACGAACGGAACCGTCTTCTGGTCAATCTGGGCAATGGCAAGTTTGTCGAAGGAGCGACCGCCTATGGTGTCGATAGTCTCGGGGACGGGCGCGGAATGGCCAAGGCGGACTTCGACCGGGACGGCGATGTGGACCTGATTATCACTAACTACAAGTCCAGAGCTCACTACTATGTGAATCAGGTCGCCAGAGGCCACTGGCTGCAGGTCCGCCTGCGCGGACGAAAAAACAACCGGGATGGCATCGGGGCGATCATTCGTGTTCGCTGTGGAGAAAACCGGCAGTTGAGGGTCATCTCTGCCGGAGATGGCTATGCGTCCCAGTTCTCCCGCGTTGCCCACTTTGGGCTAGGAGAGAACGACCAGATCGACGAACTCGAGGTCTCCTGGCCGAACGGTGCAAAGCAATTCTTCAAAGGAATTACCGCTGACCGGATGATTGAAATCGATGAAGACCGGTCAAAGGTTCTCCCGGTTAAAATAAAGGAGGCACATTTACAAAATCCCTGAAGTACTTGAGCGCCGCAAGGGTGCCTTTCATTAAACACCGTTATAGAAGTATAATACTTCTCACCTTACCTACTGTGAATGTCTTCCTGTTCGAAGAATAACATTATAAAAAATCTGAAGATCAAGATACCACAATACAGTAACCAGAGCAGTAACCGCAGGCCGAATGATCCACTTTACGAGTCAGCCTCAGCCCTTTCAACTACCATATTTTTAGAGGCATACCGGGAACAGGACTCGAACCTGCACGTCCTAGGGACACCTGATCCTAAATCTCAACCGGCAAGACCCTGTTCCGTGCAGTGCTGGATTCATAGGGTTTCACCACGTTTCACACAAGGGCATTTGTTCTGTTAGAGAGCTCAAAAGGGGTCCCAAAAACAGTAATCAGTAACCGAAACAGTAATCGGAATCTGACCCAAATTAAGAGCGCTCTTCTTTCGCAGCTTCATACGCTTTGTCTGCATGAGCAATCTTACTGCAGATCACCCAGAAGCTCCTTCACGAAGTCAATGTCAGCTTCGGAAAAATTGCCAATTTTGTAGGTAAACACTTTGCCGTTAGGCCTAAGGAAATCTCCGTGGTAGACACCATCTATTTTAAACGACCGGATAAGCTCTGCCTCGAGTTGATCACCTTTTTTGTTCCGGCAAGTCCTCATCGGAGTTCGGATGCCGAGAAGAAGTTCGTACGGATCGCTCTAGCTCAGGAGAGATCCTCTCCCCGCCTAGATTAGCGTGGATTGGGTCTAGTCTACTCAACCCTGCACCTGATCTCTGTTACATGAACTGCGTATGGTGAAGTGGGAGTCGGATCTCGTCCTATACGCACCCCTTACCCCGTCTCCTGCACACGGTTCAGGGTAGGGATTCAGGGCTCACGGATCTCCACTGCGCCCCATACACCCCACCGGTGGGGGCGGCACTTTTTGTGTGCGCTTCGGTATGTATGTATCACCCCGTGTGAAAATTCTTGGGGCAGGGGATCAGGGCTTCTCACTGACCAGCTTAACTGGCCT
>CAXEFH010000004.1:0-33161 GCA_963989605.1 uncultured Roseibacillus sp.
GCTCTCATAGCGGCAGTCACCGCTCTCCTCGGCCTGAGCACCGTGCTCGGATCAGCAGAAGACACACCAAAGGTGCATCACAAGCAGCTTATCAACGCTTTGAACCAGAAAAAAATTCAGGCTCTTGCCGAAGCCGAGGAGGCGCAGTTACTGATCTCAGGCTACGAGGAATTCCTCGAAGATCCCGAACTAAACGTGGAAGAACGCCCCGAGATCCGGAAAAACCTTATCAAGGAAAGATCGCGCTATAAGGAACACCGGTCGAGGGCGGGACGGATCCAGGTCGCACAGCAGGAACTTCGGCGCCTGCCCCGCGACCCCGCGGTAAACCTCGGAACGTTGAAGGAGACTTATGCCGGCCTGGAGGCTCTCGCCGCGCAGGGCAAGCAGGCATGGAATCAGGTTCTCGCGACCCGGGAAAAATTTGTGGGCAACCTTGAGCGGGAACACGAGCAGCACCTCCGAGATGCAAAGGAGACACTTCGCAAACTGAATGTGGAAGCACAGGCAACCGAGCTTCTGATGAACTCTGTTGACCCGGATTCGGGGGACACTTCCGACTCTGAGTTCTTCGTTGCCCTCAAACTTCCAGCTATCAGGTCTGCCGTAGAGCGGGGATTCCGGATTGCGGCCAACCCGGGAGACGAGAAACGGCAGGCACAAACTACCCTCATCGCTCTGATCGCCTACTCACAATATTTCTGGGATCACTACAGCGGGAAACGTTCCCTCCTGACGAAGGACGAACTTCCCCCGGACCGAAACCGCAACATTTTTGGTGTTCCTGACGGCCAAGTTCTGACCAGTGAAATGATCACGCGTAACAACAGCCACTTTTACTATCTCGCTCCTAAAGCACGCGAGAACTTCAATAAAACGCTGGAAATGATATGGGGAGACGATGCCGTATCGGTAACGACCTGGAACCAGAAATATGATGAGCCCTTCGCTCGGGCCTGCCGGGCCCTCGCCACGGTTAATGATGAGTATCTCGTCCCCAACCCACTGGTTTTTTCTCTCATGGAAAAAATCGAACTCCTACTCAACGAGCTCGATCTTGTTCACAAGTCCATCAGCCAGCTGGATTCCAATTATCAGACGCAGCTCGCAAAGGCCAAGCAGTTTGGAGACGAGGCGCGCCTCTCCTCAGCACACTACAACGCACAAATCTGGAGCAGGGAATCCGAGCGCCTCCTGGCGGGATTTGAGAGCAGCCATGCCCTTCTTGAACAGCAATTGGAGGATTCCCGCAAAGAAGAATGGTTGCCCAATGCCCGCAGGATCTCGGAGAGCGCCCTTATCATCGGGAAGGCCCAGAGGCGCTTCTACTCGGTCCGAAAGGTCAAGGAGGAGCTCAAGGCCCTGCTATCGCAGCGAAAGAGCCTTCCCCAAGGTAGCGAGCCAGCCCTTTGAACCAGGACGCCCTACTTGCACCGGCATCCCAGAGGAGAGCCTCCTCCTGCATCTCCTCACCGGCTCTTTGAGCTACGGGATGAGAAGGGTTCCAAGCTGTGACAGACAACACTACCTGCATTAATTTCTTTTCCTGCGGGGTTAAACGGCGACCCTTTATCCTATGAGCAGTAATTACAACGTTGGTGTAATCGGTTACGGCTGGGCCGCGGCAGCCCACATTGATGCTCTCAATAAAACCGCACAGGGAAATGTGACCGCAGTCCTCTCGACACGGAACCTCGACCCGGCAGAGCTTTCATCCACCCACGGGGGCACGATCAAGGTCTACAACGAAATAGATGAGATGCTTGCCGACGACTCTCTCGATGTCATCGACATCACCTCTTACCCGGACCAGCATAAGGATCAGGCAATCTCCGCTGCACGAGCCGGCAAGCACGTCATCCTTGAGAAGCCTATTACCCTAAAACTTGAGGACGCCGAGGAGATAAAGGAGGCGTTTGACTCCAATGGAACCCAAAGCTGCGTCTGTTTAGAGCTCCGTTTCATTTCGCAGTTCACCACCATCAAATCCATCATTGATGAGGGACTTATTGGAGACATCCATTACGGTGAAATCGACTACTACCATGGCATCGGCCCCTGGTATGGGCAATACCGCTGGAACACCACAAGAGAGAATGGAGGCAGCTCGCTTCTCTCTGCGGGTTGCCATGCCCTTGATGCCCTCCTTCTCTGCATGGGTTCAGAGGTGGAAGAGGTAATGGCGTACAACGCTCAGTCTTCAAACGAGGTTTTCAGCAGCTACGAATACCCCACGACGACCACCACCATCCTGAAGTTCCGCAACGGCGCGGTAGGCAAGTGCGCCAGTGTCATCGACTGCTTGATGCCCTACTATTTTCACACTCAGCTCTGTGGCAGTGAGGGCAGTATTCTGGACGACAAGCTGTATTCCTCCAAGCTCCACCTGCGCGACAAGGCGTGGACCAAGCTGCCAGTCGCTCTCGCAGACTCCGGCGACGTTGCTGACCATCCCTATCAGGACCAGTTCCAAGCCTTTTTTGATGCGCTTGACAAGGGAGAGCCCATGCCCCTGACCAGTTACGACGATGCGCTCAAGACCTTCCGGGTTGTCTTTGCCGCCGATCAGAGTGCCACTTCCGGAAACCCTGTCAGGCCCTAGGCCATGAGTCGGAGCCTGATCATGCCTTAAACCGATATAATCCACCCGTGCGAAGCACTGCCCTGGCCATCTTTGCCCATCCCGATGATATTGAGTATTTCGGTGCGGGAACGCTGCTCCTCTTGAAGCAGGCAGGATTCGAGATCCACTACTTCAATCTCTCGACTGGAAATTGCGGTTCGGTCGAAATGGACGCAGAGGAAACACGGAGGACCCGGCTGGCCGAGGCGCAAAAGGCCGCCAGCATACTCGGTGCTCATTTTCATCATCCTGTCCGCGATGACCTTGAGATCTTCTACGATCTGCCCACCCTCCGTCTGGTGGCCGGGGTCGTGAGGCAGGTAAAGCCATCCATTATCCTGACTCATCCCCCTGTGGACTACATGGAAGATCATACTAATACCTGCCGTCTGGCGGTCACCGCCGGGTTCACCCATGGGATGCCCAACTTTGTTACCGATCCGCCTTCCGGGGAGGTCTACCCGGATGACGTTTTTATTTATCATTCCATCCCGCATGGACTCTGCGACCCCCTCCGCACTCCTTCACCTGTGGAATCCTTTGTTGATACCGGTTCCGTCTTTGCGACTCAACGCGAGGCACTTGCAGCGCATGCCTCCCAGCGCGACTGGCTCGACAAGTCCCAGGGAGCCGACTCCTATCTCAAGGTCCTCGATGAAATGTCCCTCAAGGTTGGCCGAATGTCCGGGCGTTTTCGTCAGGCCGAGGGATGGCGCCGCCACCTCCACCTGGGCTTCTCTGCCAACGATGAAGATCCCTTGCATGAGATTCTCGGCGAGAAGTATTTCTTGGCCGAGAAACCCGACTCGTGATCAGATCTTTAAGAAATTCTATCCTAAATCATGCGTCCTCAATCCAAGATTTCCTCCTCATGGTGGGATTACACCACCTTGGACCACTCCATTATTCGAGATGCCGCCAAACTGACCGAAGCGGACCTTCTGCAACTGTCTCGCCCCGGTTTTCACGTCGTATTTTACGATACTCTGGCGGATTTCTACCTCGCAGAGGCGCTCGAATATATCGAGGCCTGGAGACAGGCCACCGCTGACAATCCGGTGGGCATCTGCGGGCCCATTGGACCTACCGAGCAACTCCCCCTCGTCGCACGTCTCGTCAATGAACTCGGAATTGATGTTTCCAACAGTCACTTCTGGGGAATGGACGAGTGGGTAGGGCCGGACGGAAAGGAAGTCCCACTCGATCACCCTCTTTCCTTCGAGAGAGCAGACCGTGAGCTTTGTTTCGACCGAATCCACGATGGCTTTCCCGAAGGCAACCTCCACTTTCCTGCCGCGGATACCCGCCCCTACCGCGAATCATGGAACGGAGCAATACGCTGCGCGATCATGCAGGGAGGTCAGGGAGACATCAAACACTGGGCCTTCAACGACCCTCCGCGACGCGAAGGGAAGTATCTGGAATCTCCTCCCCTTCCAGAGGACTACCGGAAGCTGGCAACGCGGGTGGTCGAACTTCACCCCGTGACCCTCGCGCAGAATGCCCGTACTTCCGGCGGAGGAAACATCACAATCGTACCGAACCGCGCAGTCACGGTAGGACCGGTCGAGACCTGGCAGGCAGAAAAGGTTTCGATCTGGCAGGCCGGCACCCATGATAATCCGCTTGGGCAGCGCCTCACTGCGTTCATGATCTCCAAGCGGCTTGCCGATTCCTCGGTTCCCATGTCCCTGCTTGCCGACCATCCCAATGTCCAGTTCAACTATTTCAGGGGGGGACTGGGTTCCTGCACTATAGAGATGCACTGATCCCTCCTGAACCCTGCAGAAAGGCAGAATCTGAGACAAAACATTGACCCTCTGGCGAAAGCAGGCAATTTGTACCCTACCCTCATGCTCTTTCCAGTTCACGCGGGAGCTTCAACAGTCATAGCCCCATGAATCATATCGCCCTCGCCCTTCTCGCAACCACCCTGATGATTTCCTCTGTATACTCAGCGGAACCCGATTGGCTGCAGTGGAGGGGTCCGACTCGAGATGGCCAGATTCACGAATCGGCCAAGCCGTGGCCTGAAAAGCTGACTGAGGGGAATCTCAAGAAAAAATGGTCTGTCGATATCGGGGAGGGATACGCCTCTCCTATCGTCGCGGGCGATCGCGTCATCACGGTGGAGACCAAGTCAAAGAAGAACGAGATCGTACGTGCGTTCAATCGGAACTCAGGAAAGCAACTCTGGGAAACCTCATGGGCTGGATCCATGAAAGTTCCTTTTTTTGCAGCCAAGAATGGTAGCTGGGTCCGCAGTTCGCCCGCGTCTGATGGCAAGAGTGTATATGTCGGAGGAATGCTGGACGTCCTCGTCGCCCTCGACATCACCTCAGGCGAGGAGAAATGGACTGTCGACTTCCCTAAGAGGGAGAAAACCACAAAACCTCAATTCGGTTTTGTATGTTCGCCCCTTCTCGACAAGGAGAGCATTTACGTTCAGGTCGGGAGTGCCCTCCGCAAGATCCGCAAGGATAACGGAGAAACCATGTGGAAGTCCCTCTCCGATGAGAGAGCAATGTTTGGCTCCGCCTTTTCATCACCGGTCCGGGCCAAAATCGGAAAACGCGACCAGATCGTAGTGCAGACCCGGATGGAACTTGCCGGCGTATCCCCACATGACGGTAAAGTCATCTGGAAAACCCCGGTAAAGGCCTTCCGGGGCATGAATATTCTCACCCCCACCGTAATCAAAGACAAGGTGTTCACCTCGACCTATGGAGGCGGAACTTTCTGGTATGGAGTCGCGACACAGGGAAACAAACAGGATGTCTCCTCCCTTTGGCAGCACAAGGTCGAAGGTTACATGTCCTCACCTGTTGTTGTCGACGGTCTGGTCTACATGCATGGACGGGACAAGCGTTTCCATTGCATCGACCCCGCGCAAAAGAAGGTGCTCTGGTCAACTGGCGAAGTATTCGGGGATTACTGGTCCATGGTTGTGAACGGAAAGCATATCCTTGCCCTCGATAGTCGGGGATATCTCCTTCTCATTGAGGCCAGCCCCGAAGGCTTCAGGACTGCCGGCAAGATTGAGGTCAGTGGCCGGCCAACGTGGGCACACCTCGTGGTGTGCGGGGACGAAGTCTACATCCGTGACCTCAAGGGACTCACCGCTTATAATTGGAAGTAGCGATGGCCCGCAGCGGGCGGGAACTGATCTAGTCGAGAATATCTTCCGGAGGCTTCTTCTTCGATGGGGGCTTGTTTCCAGGCTTCTCGGCCAGGGGTTTGCAGTCGGGGTAGGGAGTGGCCCATATCTTACGCTCTCCCAGATTCAGGGTCTGGCGCACTGCGTCATCGGCGAACATCCATCCCACCGGGATCTGCTTTCCCTCCGCCATCCTGCGAACATTGATGTATTATTCAAATGAGTCCCTCGTTGCAAAGAAGCGGAGATAGTCCCGGTCAAATGAGGCTGCCACCATGACCTTGTTTCCCACCGAACCGAGCTTTGCCAGGTCCTTGAAAGCCTCTCCCTTCCCATCTCTGGAGATAACAGAAGACCTGCAGATGCCCGTTCTCATGCAATTTGTGGCGCAGAACGGAAACTTCACCTGAGTCGCTGAGGCAGATTGCTGGGCCAGAAGAGCCTGGCCACAGGTAGGACACAAAAACCTCACCGCAAGTTACCCCTAAGTGCAACCCGGGGGGTCGTCACCCTCTACATTAAGTGTTCATTGCCGGAAAAGGACTTGTCTGCCTACCCTTATGATTTCTCGCTTCCCATCTCGAGAGCGGTCACTTTCCATGGCTTACACCAAAAAGCCAGACCTTGAACTCCGGTAGTATCATGACCATCACACGCCTATTTATTCCGACTCTCATTATCTGCTTTGTATCTTTCACGGTGTTTGCCCAGGAGAACAAACTCTCCAATCAAACTCCCAATATCGTCATTATCATGACTGATGATCAGGGCTACGCAGACGTAGGGAAGTTTGGCGCGAGGGGCTTCAAGACACCCCATTTGGACCAGATGGCGAACGAAGGTCTGTATTTTACCAACTGGTATGTCCCCCAGGCAGTGTGTGGAGCATCGCGTGCCGGCCTGCTCACGGGATGCTACCCGAACCGTATCAACATGCTCGGAGCTCCTGGTCCAAGCTCGCGAGGTGGAATCGCTGACAACGAAATACTCATATCCGAGATGCTGCGCGAGCGTGGTTACTCTACCGCACTTTTCGGGAAGTGGCATCTGGGCCATCATAGGAAGTTCCTCCCTCTGCAACACGGCTTTGACGAATACTATGGCTTACCTTACTCCAATGACATGTGGCCCCACCATCCTGGCGTCCGGCATCTCCCAATGGAAAAACGACTCGAGCGTTGGCCCCACCTGCCAATGATTGAGGGTAATGAGATCATCAACAAGGAGGTCTCGGCCGAGGACCAGGTCGATCTTACAACCACTTACACCGAAAAGGCTGTAGACTTCATTACCCGTAACAGGACTAAACCCTTTTTTCTCTACGTGGCTCACTCCATGCCTCACGTGCCTCTTTTTGTCTCACAAAAATTCAAGGGCAAATCTGAACAAGGACTTTACGGAGATGTCATTATGGAGATTGACTGGTCTGTCGGCCAGATCCTTTCCGCACTGAAAAGATTCGGTCTGGCCGAAAACACCTTGGTCCTGTTCACCAGCGACAACGGACCGTGGTTAAGCTACGGAAACCATGCCGGGAGCGCTTACCCTCTACGCGAAGGAAAGGGAACCACGTGGGAGGGGGGGCAGCGGGTCCCCTGCATTGTGAGGTGGCCAAGAAAGGTTCCTGCCGGCAAGGCCTGTCATACTCCGGCCATGCACATTGACCTTTTCCCAACGATCCAGAGCCTCGTAGAGGGCAAGAGGCCTTCCCACCAGATTGACGGGAAGGATATTACTTCCCTGCTTACTAATCCGGAGGATGCAAAAAGTCCCCACGAGGCCTATTTCTTTTACCGCGGAAACCGACTTGAGGCCATTCGCTCCGGAAAATGGAGCCTCCATCTCAATCACTCCTATCGCAGCCTGAAAGATCAGCCCGGCAAGGATGGCATTCCCGGCCCCTATATTCAGAAACAGACTACAGTGACCCTCTACGATCTTGAGAAGGATCTCAGTCAGAAAAGAAATATAGCAGAAGACTATCCCCGGATCGTCAATCGTCTTCGGGACCTCGCAAATAAGTTTGATACCAGTCTCAGGGCGAACAAGCGCCCCCAGGGATCTCTTTGATCACTCCGCCTCTCCAAGTTGACTTCTTTCCTTTCTCGTCACCCACCTGTGGCTGGTTCAATCGGGGCAAGGCCCTCCACTGGAACCTCCACACCGGGACCGATGATGTAGACCGGTGAGCTGCCGTCCTCGGAGTCTCCGAGAGCCACGATCCCGGGGATGCCTGGTCCGCTGATCGCCACGTCGGTCCACTCACCGCCGCCCTGCTTGCCGAACACGTTATCGAACGGGAAGAGGCCGGGGATCGAGAATCACGCTTGGAAGCGAAAGCCCTTCCTCTCTCCACCGCGGATTGCCAAAGATCCTCTTATCGGTGAAATCGTAGTCGTCCCACGGAGACTGGCCTTGCATCCGTGGATCACCAGTCGCACGAAGATAATCCTCCATCTTTTGTCGAAGAGATGACTTTACCTCTGCAAAGTTCTTCTCCTCCGCAAGATTCCTCAGCTGATGCGGATCCCGCTCCATATCATACAACTCTTCAGGAGGGCGTCGCCCAAAAGAGAGACGATAGTAAGGCGCTATTCTGGTTTCACTGGAGTTACTCATGAGGAACTCCTTGGTTGCCCCCCGGTCGCAGTCCCCGAGAAATCCTTGATGAGAAGACACGAAATCCGGATCGCCGGCCGGCCAGCGATCCGGTTCGTAGTTCCGGATGTAGGCAAAGGAGTTAGTTCTGATGCACCGTGCAGGGTAGCCCACTCCATCACGGCGGCAGATAATATGACGCTCAAATCCGGTGACTACAAAATCACGCGGCACGGCAGCACCTGTCTCAGGTAATGACTGCAGTGGATGTCCACTCATCTCTTCTGGGATCTCAACCCCTCCCGCCGTCAGGAAAGTGGGAGCAAGATCAATAAGGTTAACCAGATCTCGACGAGTCACCCCTTCCTTGGCAGGTCCGGGAAACCGAATAGCCAGGGGCACCCGGGTTCCGGAATCATAAAGGTTGCACTTGGACCTTGGCATTGGATTTCCATGGTCACTGGTTACCACGATGAGAGTGCTCTCAAGAAGATTCTCCCTTGCGAGCGACTCTATCATCCTTCCGAGATGCCTGTCGAAGTGCTCGATCTCGAGGGCGTAATCGAGAAATTCTCCCCGCACAACCGGGTCGTCGGGAAGGCTTCCGGGAACGAGCGCATCCGCAAGGCTCTTTCCCGCTTTTTTCCATGCGCCTTTTTCAAACCCCTGATGGGGTTCATTCGAACCATACCAAAAAAAGAAGGGCTTCTCCTTGTCCCTTGCAGCGAGGAAGTCCTCAAAGTTGGCGGCATAGTCCAGATTGCTCATTCCTGGACGTCGCTGCTTCAATGTCCTGCGGTGGAAAGACTCACCAAGAATCGCCTCAGTCTGGATCGAAGAATACGAACGTAGTGGTAACTTTTTCCCCTCTCGGGGAGTGAAACCCTCCAGCTTGCCAGGCCCCCAGGTCTTCCCCGTGGCTCCCAGCTGATATCCTGACTGCTGGAGAAGCAGCGAGAAAACAGCATACTCAGCCTTCAATGTCCCCATCAGGTTGCCTCCAGGCCCGGTCTCCCACATGTTCCTCCCGGTGAGAATCGAAGTCCTCGACGGCATACAGGAAGGGCAAGAGGCAAAAGCATGGGTGAAGAGGACACCTTCTCCTGCAACACGGTCAAATGCTGGCGTGCGGGTGCCCTTGTCTCCATAAGCACTCGCATGCATCCACGACTGATCATCGGAAATCGCAAAGAGAATATTTGGACGGACGGCTCCTTCGATCACTCCGAATGAGCACAGCGCCACTACTACAGCGGGACGAATCATCTCTCTCTCTTCCCATATCTGTCACCCATTAACAAGCGACCATGATCATCTACGACGCTCAGCAAATCTCCCAGAGCCCTCGCAATTCCCGGATCCCCAGCCCTTCGAGACTTTCGAGCTTTGCCCCCGCTTCCGGAAAAGCATCGGTTTTTGCAAGCTCACTGGGTGTGACAAGACACCGCATTCCCGCATGAAGTGCAGCCTCCATTCCGTGCCGTGTGTCCTCGATAACGAGGCAATTTGCAGGATCAACCATGCAACGTTCTGCCACCAGGAGATACACTGCAGGGTCGGGCTTCTTGGCGACCACGTCATCTCCAGCACACACCGTCGCCAAAGATTCGATCAGGTCCATCCCGAGGGAGGCCTCAAGAACTTTCTCCGCCGCCCACTTCACACACGCAGATCCGATGGCCAGTCCGATTCCGGAATGCACGATTTGCCGAAAGAGGGATTCTACTCCCGGTCGGGGAGAGAGTTCTCCACTTTGAAGATCATTTACTACGAGGTCGACGTAGAGGTCTGTCTTTCGGGCATACAACTTACTTATGGTTTCTTCACGATTGTTCACTGGATGGGGAAGCCAGGTGAGAATCTCCTCAAATTTTCCTCCGCCCATGTTCGCAAGGCGCACTCTGTAATCCTCCTCGCTCCAATGCCGGGCGAGGTCCAATTCCCGAAAAAGTACGTTGTAGGCCCTGCGGTGGTAGTCCTCGGTCTCCACAACCGTTCCATCGAGATCCGATATGACAAGCTCCAATGACATCGCTTCAGGGGAGGGACTGATGGCAGCGGGCCTTGAATTGAAGAAGGCGATCCCGGTAGTAATTCTCTCGTCGTCCTTTGGGCTCCACGATATGCGATATCTTCACCATCCTGCGGGACCATGTCCCAACCGTTTCCTTATGAAAACCTGCCGCCGCGAGAATTGCGGCTCCCATTGCTGAATGAGGGTGCGCGGGGATACTGATCCGTTTACCGAGCACCTCAGCCCGAACTTCAAGGCTCAAATCGCTTCGGGCTCCTCCCCCGGTCGCGAACACGCTGTCAGCCACGGTTCCTCCAAATGATTCGATCAGCTCGAACACCAAGGCTTCAAGGTAGGCAATGCCCTCTAAACACCCAAGAAAATAGCCCACTTCATCCTCCCTCTCACCATCAGAAAACGGCTGAAAGGTTGAACTCGCGAAAGGGAGGCGCTCCCCCTCCCTCACCGAGGGGTAAATAAGATGCCTCGTCTCGCCCCGTTTCCTTGCTCTATGCTCCATTTCCTCGATTCGATCCTTGAAACGCCGACGCACTACTTCCCCGCCTGCATTGGATGCACCTCCCGGCAACCACGATCCATCAGGGTGCCGGTGACAATAGATTCTAGCCTGGGGATCCTCGATTCTTGCCTCACTCAATCCCTTGAATGCCATCGTTGTTCCGATGGTAGTTGACCAGTCACCAGGACTCGCCGCCCCGGACGCGTAAAATGCCGCGTTTGAATCCGTCGCTCCACTCACCAGTGCCACCTCGCGCGGCAGTCGCCATCGCCTGCGAAGATCCTCTCTGAGAAAACCAAATCTCCGGCCCGGAGCAACGACCTCGGGCAGGCCAAGATCCTTCAGACCACGAGGCCATTTTCCGAGGACAGGATCGACGCCAGTCTTCATCGCGTTGGTGAAATCTGTTGGAATCTCCGGGGTTCCTGCCAGCCAGCTGTTGAGGAAGTCTGCTGCGTGCAGAAAAATAACGTCCTCCGGCAAATCGAGGTGGTTCTGCATCCAGAGGATCTTAGGAAGGGAAAAGGTTGGGGAGCATCTTCCTGCAAACACCTCATCACAGTTCGTGGCCTCCTCCGCTGCACGCATGTCATCATAAAGCAGAGCCATTCCTGCTGGTTGCCCATCACCGCATACGGGAAGCACTGTCCCGGAAGTACTGTCGACGGCGATGGCATGAATGTCTCGATTGGCGGGAGTTGAGAACAACTCCTCGAGGGAACGCTCAAGCGAGAAAATCCACTCCCGGGGATCCTGCTCCGATCGATGCGCGTCCCGGGCCAGATTACGATTCCTCAATTCATGGGAAGTTTCTGCCCGGATACCACCGTCCTCCTCTACCAGGAGGCAGCGCACCCCTCCTGTGCCCAGATCAATTCCAAGAAAGCCCATCAATACGTAGTGATCCTGATGTGCCTAGAGATTCAACTGCTTCTGCCGGTATAGTTCGTCGGGTCTGCCCGCGATACGCTGGATCTGGTCCCGGGGCAGAAATACCGGACCGCCGAGAGCTGCTGCGCCAGCAAAGATATTAGCAGCCTTGTCAGCCATCAAAGTACACGCGAGCACCGCATCAGCAGTCTTCCCCAAAGCTATAATTCCATGATTTTCCAACAAAATTAATCGCGGCGCCTCTCCATGCACCCGGATATATTCGAGCGTCCTTCCCTGGATCTGATGCGCAAGCGGGAGACCCGGGTCACAATTCTCAACAAAGACCGAGGCCCGTCCACAGCATACGATCTCATCGGGAAAGATGCGGTTCTCCGCAAAGTCACGACCCCTTCGGCTACAGAGGATCCTGTTAGCGGCCTCCGAGTGACAATGACCCACAAAATCCACTCCCTCGAGAGAGAGAAGCCAGGCATGAAACATCGTCTCGATACTGGGCTTTTTCGCGTCCGGATCGCATCTGCTCGCAAGGAGAATTTCATCAACCTCTTCGTTAGAGAATGTCCGGTCTCCAGATTCCATCAGAGTGAGGACCTTGCTCGAAAGGCAGCGAGTCACCTGATCGCTTCGCAGGTTCTCAAGACACGATCCACTTGCCTTAACGAAGAACTCATCATCGGAAATACGAGCGGATGTGTTGCCCTCTCCCAGAATGGCGAGGCACCGATCCTGCCTGCCAATCTCATGTGAAAGCCGTAGCAACTCTTCCAGTGGCGCATTCATCATTATCTCTCCCCCGAGGATGGGCTGCGGGGCACAGAACCCAACAAAAAATCTTCCCTCTGTCTCGGCCGGACTCCCACCAAGGATTCCTCGATCGGTGGGGATTTCTGCAGCCATCCATTCCAATCCCCGGCACTTCAAGAGCTGACCCTCCACGAGGAAAAAACGTCGGGTTTCACCTTTCGTTCTTGCTGACACCTCCGTAGGGAGCTGGTGGGCTTTACCCGAAAGTATCACCGGGCTGTCTCACCCATAAATTTCAGATCCCGCAGGACCCTGAGCGGGCGGCGACCTGCTCCTACCCTACGATTCAGGTTGACCGGAAGCCCTTGAAGGCATATTACCCGCCCCCCCACGGGATTATCCCTCAACGAACTCCATTCCGATATGCGCACGAAGAGAAAGTTCATGAAGACGCATCTGACTCGCCCTCGAAAGAGCGGGGCAGCAAGGCGTCGACGGCAGGCAGATCATCGCAAGCGCCTCGTGGCCCTCGGAGTCGAGCAGACCACAGTGGACTCGATGAACCAGAAGGAGGTTCGCGAAATGCTCAAGTATCCCGCCAAGATCGGAAAAAGCTGATCACGCTGATTGTGAGGACAGGAAGGGCGCGAAGGAGCCCTGCCACTTGAAGTCTGCATTCCGGATGCGGACTTTTTCTTTTAAGCGACTGTCTCAGTAATCAGCCACTGGAGAACAGCGTCACCTCACCTGTGCCAACGTGGGTTTGGGCAAGACAAAGCACGCTAGGAAGAGCCCCATTATGAAGCCCCCGAGATGTGCGCCATACGCAATGTTGATATCGGCATGCTCCATGAGGCGATAGTAGTCGAATGAGATCCCAACCACCGTAAGGATACCAAGATTGGCAGGGGGAACGGGACGAGCCAGAGGAAACACATGAGGGTCCGGCAGGCGCCAGCGTACTGCCATTCCAAGATACAATCCCTCAAACCCCATCACCACGCCTGAGGCCCCCAGCAAATGGTGATTCTCCAGCGGATTAAGAAAGACATGCCCCAGCGACCCCGATACCGCCGTCAAGAAGAAGACCGCCAGCATCCAGCGCGGCCCAAGCAATTCCACCGCCAGCACCGCAAAGATCCATAAGAATAGAAGATTGAACATAAGATGCCCGGCATCTCCATGCAGCATCGTATTGGTGAAAAGAGTGCACAAGGTGGCTACCTGACTGACGGTGGCCTCTCCCGAGAGAACGGCCTGCCAACTGGTGGTGATCTCGAGCGGGACGACCATGAAACGCTCGTCGGATCCCTCAGGCCCAAAGGTCTGAAAGCCGAGGAGGAGGCTCATCAGGAGCATGATGAGCAGGAGAAGCCACTGCTCCCTGACTACCCTGTGCTGATACCACTTCATCCGGGAGAAGCCTAACTCACGCTCCCGGGGTTTGCGAGTGGGCAACGAAGGATTTGATTGCCTCATCTACCTCGACGCCGCAGCCGCGTTAGCTCGGAGCGAGATCCTATGATAAATCAATCATCCCAGCTGGTTTCGGTGGATGAGGCAGACCCCGCTTCCCTACTCCAGAGTGAATCGAACCCGTCCCCCCGCGGGAATTGTTCCATGCCAGCACAGGATGAGCGTCTCAGGATCGACCCAGCAGAGCTTGTAGAATGAGGAATCAGCGATCCTGCCATCAACGATGACATCCGGGATTCCCACAAAAGCGGGTGAAACGAACTTAAAAACGGGATTGGGACGATCATGGTCTCCCGCCCGGAACTCTAGTATTCTTCCCCCGCTGACCACATGGCATCCTTCACTTTCATTGTAGCCGTCGGAGTTCAGGTCGCCAGGATCATCGGTAAAAATCTCTCCCCCCTGCACAGAAAGATCCCCGGGATACTGGTAATCCTTCCGGCATTCCTCCGCGAGACCGGTTTTTTCCAGAAACGAAGGTATGATTCGGAGCTGCAAGGCAAGCCTGTCCTCTTTCCCACAGTCTTTGCAGGAGATTCTGTGGTGCATGGTTTTACCCGCATCGCGGGGGACCCGGGTGCCCAGCCGGCTTCCTGTCCAGCTTGGCATCAGCAGGAGGTCACCCGGCGCTGACCAATGGTTCGAAGGAAGAGGTAGCCCGGAAAACAGCAGATGTTGTCCCCTGAAGACCGTTCCTGCTTTCACCGGAAGATTCGTCCTCGGGTCGATAACATGCCATCCAGTGGGACGGATCAGGCGGGGAGTGGTAAGGAGGAGCTCGATCCTGGATTCGGACGGGCGAGGGCCCTCCCTTCCCAGAAGAACGAAAATCCGTCCACTGGGATAGACCGTGTATTCTTCGAACCTTGTAGCAGGGAAAGACGCATCCCGGCGCTGAAAACGAACCCGCGCAGATGAACTCTCAAGAAGTTCGATTATTGCCGGGCCATGCGCCCAAGCACCGTGGGAGGCGGTAGACTCAATGATCTCCAGGAGAGATCCTCCCGCGAGCAGATTCGTTGTCCCGAAAGGATCCGCCTTGAGATTGAACCAATGGGTTATCGCATGACAGTTACCAGAAATTCTCTCTTCATCCTCCCCTTCACCGACCGCAACACGAATTTCGAAGCACCTTGGAGAACAGATGACAAGATAACCCCGATTCTCCCGGACAACGAATCCCCTCACACCAGTCCCGCCAAGCTCACGGTTCTCCACAAAAGCCTCGGCAACGGTAAAATGACGTGGGCTCATCTGAGGGTCGTGCCGGATTTCCTCCAGAAGGCTCACTGCCCAGTCCCGTTCGCCAGCTCCCATGTATATTTTTGCCAGCCAAGCCTTCTGACGTGCCCTGAGACCTGCACATTCGGCCGAACGGAGGGCCGGCAGACTATCCGTGAGCGCCTTAATTGCTCTCCGGGGCTCTCCAGTACGTGACATCAGCTTCGCCATCGCAAGGAGCACTTCGTTTTTTAACCTGGCATGGAGCGCCCTGTCTTCCAGTGTCGTCAACACCTCCTCCAGTTCGCGGATGGCCTCCACACCGCGCCCCAGCTGATGCAATAATTCTGCACGCTCAAGGGCAATCAGTGCCAGCCAGTGCTTCTCGTTCACATATCGCGCATTGCCCTCATCAAGGACAGACTTGAGGATGCCCAGAGCCGTCTCACCCTCACCCAGACCCATGATGGAACGGGACAATCCAAGGGTTGCGTGGGGCCGCAGAAGCTCTGGTCCCGTCTCCAGAAGCCTCCTGTAACGGATTTGAGCATCGGCCCATTGGCCTTTTTTAAGGCGTTCTCCGGCGGCGAGATACCCGGACACGCCCTCTGGTCCGGCATTAACAAGTGGAGCCCACAGCCCGCAGAGAACTACCATCATGCACGGGGACCATGCTACGAACGACACAGCCTTCTCAGCGAACACGGCCTCTCGTCTCCTCGCTAGTTCAGGCATCTTGCTTGTCTAAGAATTCTAGGAACATTTTTCTGCGATGATGGACCAAAGGAGAACCAGCGTTCCCCACAACCCGGCGGCTATTAAGGAAACTGATCCTTCTGGTGGGGGAGGTATCCAGTCTCATAGTATTTCTGAAATGGCTTGCTCCAGCTGTTCACATGCCAGGATTCATCAATCTGCCCGAGATGATCTTCCCGTCGAAGAGCAAAAAGAACAGGGGCTGTGGCGTAACCGCGGTCAGAGCACCCAGAAGAACCTGGATCGCTTTTCTTTCTTTCATCTTGTAGGTCAAACTGGCGACTCCGCTCACCGGGAAACTGGCTATCTTAACAACTTCGTCCTCTCTCCCAAACCATATCTCCTCGGGTTTCACCTGTCACCACGCAACCCGTAAAATGACAAAACTCAATATGCCTCCCCCCGGCCGATAATCTGCCGCGCTTGTCCAGGGAGCCAAGGTCTGCTCTGCTTGAAGCCGTCATGAACAATAGACTCCTCTCTCTTCTCTCCATCGGACTATGTCTGCTGCCGTATGTGGCATCGGCTAAAAGACCCAACATTGTCTTCATGTTCTCGGATGACCATGCCTGCAATGCAATTTCGGCATATCCCGGCGGCCTTTTCGACAAGATTGCACCCACCCCGAATATTGATCGGATTGCAACTGAGGGCATGCTCTTTGAAAATTCCTTCTGCGCCAATTCAATCTGCGGCCCCTCCCGGGCAAATATCCTGACAGGCAAGCATAGCCATCTCAACGGGTTCCTGGACAACAACTCCTCTTACTTTGACGGTAAACAGCAGACTTTCCCCCAGTTACTCAGAGATACAGGTTACCAAGTAGCGATGATCGGGAAGTGGCACCTTCACTCCCACCCTGTTGGGTTCGACTTCTGGCGTATTCTTCCCGGACAAGGTGCCTACTACAACCCCGATTTCATCGAGATGGACGGAAGCCGCCAGCGTTACGTTGGGCACTGTAATGATCTCGTTACTGACTTTGGTATCAAGTGGATGGCCGAGGATCGCGACACTGAAAAGCCCTTCGTGGCGATGATCCAGTTCAAGGCCCCCCACCGCAACTGGTCGGCTGCGGAACGTCATCTCAATCTCTTCAAGGGAGTGCAGATGCCAGAACCGAAAACCCTCTTCGACGACTACGCCAACCGAAGCAAGGTCCTTGCCGAACATGCAATGGGAATCGACAAGCACATGTACTGGGGACACGACATGAAATTTCACGGCCAAAACCAGTTCCCCGACCATTTCTCCAGCGGCATCGTCAATCGGCAATATGAGCGCATGAATGAGGAACAGAAAAAAGCATGGGACGAGGCCTACCAACCAGAAAATGACAAGTTCATCGCTGATATGAAGGCAGGAACCCTCAACAAGCGGGATATCGTTAGATGGAAATATCAGCGTTATGTAAAAGACTACCTCAAGAGCATCGCGAGCGTCGATGAAGGCGTAGGGCGGGTCCTCAAATTCCTTGATGACAGCGGCCTCGCGGAGAACACGATCGTGATCTATTCAAGTGATCAGGGGTTCTATCTGGGAGAACATGGCTGGTACGACAAACGCTGGATGTTCGAAGAAAGCTTCAAGATGCCCTTCATCATCCGCTGGCCCGGAGTGATCAAACCGGGTTCCAGAACCAAGGCTCTCATTCAAAATATCGACTACGGCCCAACATTTCTGAATATTTGCGGGGCCGATGTTCCCGGCGACATGCAGGGGCGCAGTATTGTCCCGCTCCTCGAAAAGAGTGGCGAGAAGCCTGACAACTGGCGCGAAGCATTATATTACGCGTATTACGGTGAACGGACTCATCAGGTCGCAAGGCATGATGGCATTCGAACAGAACGTCATACTCTTTTCTATGTGCCCAAGTATCAGGAATGGCAACTCTTCGACAATGACAAGGATCCGCAGCAGATGAAGAGCGTCCACGGCGATCCGGAATACGCCGACGTCCTCTCCCGACTGCAAAAGAATTATCAGGAACTGAAGAAGGGTTACCGAGCCCACGTTGCTCTTCTCCCTGATGAAAGGCTGGGTGAGGAGTGGTGGACAAAGCGTCACGCCGAGATGAATCGTAAGGCCAGCGCCCGACCTCACGACCTGCTCTTCATCGGAGACTCGATTACCCAGGGGTGGGAAGGGGCAGGCAGGAAAACCTGGGAGAAATACTACGGAAAGCGCAAGGCGCTCAATCTGGGTATCTCAGGAGACCGCACCCAGCACGTGATCTGGCGACTCAATAATGGAAATCTGCGCAAACAGCAGAAAGCCAAGGTTGCCGTGGTCATGATCGGAACCAACAATACAGGGCATCGTGATCAGGATCCCGGGGAAACTGCTGACGGGGTCACGCGCATCTTATCCATTCTACGCGCGCGGTGCCCGGACGCGAAGGTTCTCCTCCTCGGGGTGTTTCCCCGCGACGCGAGCCCCGACGGACCAAAGCGCCGTATCAACGATGCTCTCAACGAGAAACTCGCGACCCTTCACGATGGAGAGCGGGTCCACTTTCTCGATATCGGAAAGCACTTTCTCAACGGCAAGGGACATCTTCCCAAGGAACTCATGCCGGACTACCTTCACCCTCGGGAAAAAGGATATGAACTATGGGCCGAGGCCATCGAACCCAAACTTGTTGAACTGGGCCTGTAGGCAGCTGTGAATTATCTTCGGGGAACCCGCACCGGTATCAGCTCAGGTAGGAGGAGAGACAGGTCGGTGTCGTCTTCGTTGCAATTTCCTCAATCTCGAACTGGCCCCCAGAGCTCCTCGGGGCCCTGTCATATTCACTGCTGCGCCTCGGAAAACGTGTCAGTCGGATTATCCCCTTTCGATGGAGATCCTCGATCCATTCTGCAGCCTCCGAAGTCACGCGGCTTGCAAGTGCTGGCTGGTCGAGGTCGATTCGCCTCAGTTCCTCGTAGATTCCCTCACCAATAACATAGGTAGTGTAGAAATCATTCCCTTCAACGCCAACTTCCCAACGTGAGTCCTCAGGTCTGCTCCCGTGCTCCGAACGCAAGCGCACCGAAGGATGAAGCCTCATGGACATTGCCGGTGCATTTTCCGATGCCCAGATCCGGCGCTGGTCGAACCACGAACTGACCTCTTCATGCATCGGAACCGATGGATTATGAATTGTTCGGATTGTCACATCCCCACCTGGAACCAGTTGCTCATTCTGGACAAGAATGTAGCCGAAATTAACCCCTTTCAGGCCGGCTTTACGGTAGTTCTCAACCCAGCGTCTCAGTTCCTCGTTGTATTCTTCAAGCTGCTGTCCAAATGGTGCGTGGCAATGGGGCACGGAAAAGAGGATTTCATCGCGGTCAGCTGTTGTGAGAACCAGAGCCTCCAGCTTCTCTCCTCCCCACCACTGCCTTAACCTCGTCTCGTAAGTGTCAACACCAACAAGGTCTGTTACTACGCATAATCTACCCCCCGCGTTCAGGTGCCTCTCTGCGGACTGGACAATCCTCCGCAGCACGGCCTCCCCATCATTCCCCCCGTCCCTGAACTTAAGATCAGTTTCAGGGCTCGGGACGAAGGGCGGATTTCCAAGAATAACATCAAAGGTCTCACCCTCGACTGCCGAATATAAATTACCCAGTCGGACCTCGTAATTTTCCACACCATTCAATTGTGCGTTGAACCGGGAAAAGCGGATGGCACGTGGATTCAGGTCCACTCCGATGACACTGCTCGCATAGCGGCTGCCAACCAGTCCTTGGATACCGGATCCACAGCAAAGATCCAGGAGACGGTCACATTCCTCCCGGGGTGCAGTCTGCACCAGTCCATGACTATCCATCCCGATATACATTACCGGATCTTCGTCCAGACGGTCCTCCTCCATGAGCATGTAGCGATGGTCTGTCGCGAAAAGCATTCCTCCGGAGCAGAAAATATCGACTGCCGAGCTGATGCTGTCCCCTTTCCTTCTGATCAAACCGATACCAATCAGACGCTCAAAAAGTGAATGCCCCAGCAGATCAAGGAGCGAAGCGCATGGGAGTGTAGCCCGTAGGAGAAAGAGTCGGATCAAGTCCCCCGTAGCATTGTCCGGAAGTCTGTGACTTGAAAAATAAGCAAGATGGGTAGGCTCAATCTGCTGAAGGGACTCGACTCCAAGAAGTTCCAGGATAACCTCTTCCCGATAATCATTTTCAATCAGACATTCGCGCAGGGCCTCGAGGCTGCGCCAGGAGGAGAAACGAGGATCTTCGAAAGCTCGGAAGGTTTCCCCGTCCTCCAACGGAGTGAGGGGTGAATCCTCTGGAAGCGAGGATCGGGTCCAGCTCGGGTCTCTTTCCACCCCGAATCGCGCAATTTTACCCTCCAGGATTTCTATCTCACGGCGAAGCTCGCTTCGGGTCAGGCCTAACACTTTCCGCAGCTTTTCCTCCCGCCCCCGCCTTGGACCAAGGAAGGCCAGTAGCAGCTCTAACTCTCTTTCATCGAGATAGAGCGGCGGCTGATGTTCCGTCTGGTCCAACACCTGCGATCGCCCGAGGGGATCGAGTAACAGGACCGTGTCAGGGCTCAACTGCGTAACAATCTCCCCTACGAAATCATGCCCAGGAAACAACAGGCTGGTCTCTTTATAACGAGCTCCTCTCTGAGAAATCTCTCTCACTTCCTCTCGAGACCAGCTCTCTGATTCAAGTCCACCAAACAAAGCTCCATCAAGCTCCTTCATAAGCGCTTTCACGGATGGCTGCCGGGAAGGAAGACCAGCAGGCAGCTCTTCATCAACCAGATCCGCCACATGGTCCTCGTAAGATTTGACCGGAGTGTGCTTGCGACAGATCCAGCAATCCTCGAGTGCGAGGTAATCAATATCGGTTTTAAGAAAGGTTTCAATCGCCTGCTCGGGAGTCTCCACGATAGGCTGACCCGCAACATTGAAGCTGGTATTGAGAAGAACGGGTGGGCCCTGTCTGAGATCTTCAACCGCATGGCATAACTCATGAAAGAATCGATTCGCCTCCTTTGTGCAGGTTTGCACCCTCCCTGTTCCATCGGCATGAGTAATTGACGGAAGAACAGAATGAAATTCCTTACGAATCTCGGCAACCAGCAGCATGAAGGGGCTTTCCGTCTCCAACTTGAAAACTTCATTAGCCCGCTCGAGCGGAACAAAGGGTGCAAACGGCCGAAAGGCCTCCCGGAACTTCACTCTGGCATTGATCACGTCCTTCATTCGCAGGAAAGCCGGGTCGGCGAGGATTGAACGGTGCCCAAGAGCCCGGGGCCCGGATTCGCACCCTCCCTCGAAGCGGGCTACGATATGCCCGTCGGCCAATGCCTTTGCGACTTTCCTGACCATATTTTCATGGTTCTGGCGCTCCACCACTACAAGGTCATCGAATTTTTCTACCGCCTCCCTGATCTCCTCACCGGAACGGGGCTTGCCTAGGGTGGCGGTCTCGATCCGGGGACGCTCGGCCCCCTGCTCAATTGTAGCGTAGGCCCAATAGGCACAGCCCGCTGAAATCCCATTATCGCCGGCGGCGGGAAAGATGAAAATATCATCGAGACCACATTGCGTCAGGATTTTATAATTTGCCACAGAGTTGAGTCCAATCCCGCCTGCGATGCAGAGCCTGTTCAAACCGGTCTCCTTTCGTGCTACCTCCACGATATGACACAGCGCCCTCTCCAGCTCCTCCTGCACCTTGAAGGCGAGGTCGACTAACCAAGGGCGAAAATAGGCTTTACCCTCCCCCGTATCATACTTCTTTTCAAGGGCTTCGACCTCAAGGAAGATATCATAAGCTGAAATCTCCAAACTCATCGAATCCTCACGAGTCCGAAACCATCGCTCCCACGATGGCTGAGGCCCTCCATATGCAGCCAGTCCCATCAATTTCCCCGATTCGGGAAAGCTCAAGCCCGAGTTGACCCTAGTTTCAAAACCAGCTTTACGCGCAATGTACTCATAGACAAACCCAAGGGTCGAAAGCTGGGCAAGATGAGCCTGGACCCCTTCCGCATGAAGAGGGTTAAGGCTGGTCCCGTGGCCAGCGTAAAGGCTGTATGACTCGGTCTCCCAGCCTGATCCTTTCCTCTCAGTCAACCCACTGGCGTCAACTGCAAGCACCAGCGCTTCATCAAAACCGGAGGGCCAGTATGCCGAGTAGGCGTGCGCCAGATGATGACCTGGAACCGTCTGAACTTTCTTCGCAATATCCCGACTGAGGACTCCCCGCATGATCTCCGGACCGAAGTCGACCCCGGGCATGTTGGCGGTGATGGTCTCCATGTCTCCAAGGGACACATCAAGCATATCAAGACAGTAACGAATACCCTCACTCGGAGCCTGAATGTGGCGCATCTCACCAGGGGACTGATACGTAAATCCAACACTATGCTTGATCCGGTCGAGCCTCTCCTGCTCAATCGAGACCAGAATTTTCCCCTGTGAGACTACGGATACTGACCGGTCGTGACCAAGGTTGATTCCCATATGCAGCTTGTTCATTTCAATACTTCTTTTTGTGGTTCACGCTGGTCAAGTGTCGGAAGCGATTGCACGCCATCCTGAGCGCCGTAAGCCCGACCGGGACCTAATCCCAAACGTTATCCAGAATACGAAACCGGTCCCGCGTCCAGTTCGGAAAAGGATGTGCCATGTGGATTGAAATGCGCCCCAGCATATTGATCACTATTTCAGCTCATCAATCCAATCGGAACGATGACTCGGTGATTTCCAAACATTTTCATTTTTCTGGGGTGAACCGATAATGTATCGCCATGACGATGATCCCATCGCCGCTCCGCAGTCCGAGTCCGCTTTTTCAAGACCGTCTTGCTGGACTTCCCACTACCTTCGGTGGTAACACGCCGGCATCATGAGACATTGCTCCCTCAGTTTTCCCGTAATTGCGACCATCGCCGTTTGCTCTGGCCTCGCCTCAGCAGAGAGTCCTCCAGCCGCTACGGGCCATGATGTCTTCATCAAGGGCCTTCGCGAGGAGAAGGAAGCAGGCGCGAAAAGTGTGAGCAGTGCCCGCACTCTGAGCCCGGTGGTTTCCCGGTTCAAAGGTTGGTTTATTGACATTACGGAACGCGCCGAAGCCGGACGACTTGATGGGATTGAGACCGCCAATGGCATCTCGCTGGCGAGCAAGGCCCGGGACACCTCAGGGTGGCAGTTTGTCGAAACCGAACACGGGTATCTCGTGAGGGCAGCAGGAGGAAAATACAAGGGATGGGTCATTGCCCGAGACGATAGCGCCAAGACCCGTCCCGAGGGTCCTAACCTGACGGTAACCCCCGCTCTCAGGCTGGCCAGAAAGCCCACCAATAATTGTCACTGGAAACTGATTCTCACCAGCAAGGGCTTGGTCCTGGAAGCTCTCTCCGGAAAGTATGAGGGCTGGTTCTGGGACTTTGGCGGTGGAGATCCTTCTCACGAGGAGTCCGGTCGCGAAGTTGCCATCAATGTTCTCCTTGCTGAAAAAGTCGTGGCGGGCTCCTACTTCGCAGTCAAGCCAGCCAAGTAGATTTCTTACTCCCCGAAGCACTGCATCTCTTGTTCAGCTAAAATTTTATTCCCTAAGTGAGCGGCCCCCTCATTCATCACCCGCTGAAGTTTCTTCTCTGTCCCCTTCTTGCTCTGACTGGAATGGGAGCAGAGCGACCCGGACGAGAGGCCGAGGATCTCACGTTGCAACGCCCCCTGCTCAAAACCGCGTTCCGGTCGACCATTGGTTCCGTTATCCGCCACCCCATCACTACTTTTCATCTCGGGGTGACTCTCTCCCGGAGGCGCGGCGCCACCCTCTTCGAGGGTAGCCTGCCCATAGCACGGCCTGGAAAGAAGAGGCGCGCACAGCCCCCGCGCCCGGGATCGCCGGAATTTGAGATTCACCTCGATAAGGCAGGCCTGCCGGTCCGGGTCCACGGGGAACTCCAATACCATCTTGGAGGCCGTGAATTTTTTGCGGCCTTTGAGAGGGAACTTGGCCGGGCGCGCCACTCCGTAGACAGTCAGGTCTATATTTTTGACAACGACGATATCGGCGTTCATTGCGCTGACCTGCTGCGTGCTCGCGCGGAGAGATTGCCGGTCCGGGTTATTTTTGACGACCTCGGAAGCACAATGGCGCATGGGAGAATGCCGCCTTCCGGCCTCCCGGAAGGATTCAAACAACCTGCCGACATCGGCACCTATCTCATCCGGGGAAATTCCAGCCTCCTGCTCCGTGAAACCCTGAACCCATGGTTGATCACCGACCATACCAAGCTCCATATCTTTGACCGGCAAGTCGCCTTCCTCGGAGGCATGAACCTGGGTCGCGAATCACGCCACGAATGGCATGATCTCATGGTCAGTGTCAGGGGCCCTGTCGTGGATGCCCTGAGCAGGGATTTTGATCAGACATGGAGACGGAATGGCCCTCTCGGGGACTTCGCCCTCTTTGTGAGAGAGCCCGCGATCGAACCTGAAGACGGGCCGGGAGTTCCCCTTCGACTACTCAGGACCGATGTCCTAAACGCCCGTAACGATATTGTTCTCGCGATGCGGCATGCAATCCGTGGCGCCCGTAAGCGTATCTGGGTGCAGATGCCTTACTTCTCCTCCGACACGATCGAAAATGAGCTCATGTCTGCAGCAAGCCGCGGTGTGGACGTCCGACTCATTCTTCCCGAAAAGGCAAATCATCAGATCATGGATGCAGGAAATTACGTTACAGCCCGTAATCTTCTGAAGGGTGGGGTCAGGGTATATCACTATCCGGGCATGACTCACCTCAAAGCAATGGTCTGCGATGGATGGGCTACTGTGGGTTCTGCCAACCTCGATACCATAAGCCTCCATATCAACCGCGAGTTGAATCTGTCATTCTCTGATCCCGATCTGGTCTCGCAGCTCGTTACCAGGGTATTCAAACCTGACCTTAGCAACTCCACCCCGCTGAAAATCAAGGATATCAAACTCAAGTTTGCGCCGCTGATTGAGTCCATTACGGACCAGCTGTAGTTTGTCCTGTCCCACAACTTGTCGCTCCTCTCGTGAGGCGGTGGCTCCCATCATTCAACTTGCCGCTTCGCCCATGAAACGTCGCCACTTCCTGAAGTCATCCACCGCAGCCTCCGGCAGTGCCCTGTCAGGAACAGCAGCTGCAAGCACACGGCCCCGGAATTCTTCGCGTAAGCCTAATCTTGTGATCATCCATTGCGACGAGTTGAATTTTCGCACCATTGGCTGTTACCGCAATACCCTCCCACCGGAGCAAGCTTTCATGTGGGGAAAGGCAAAGGGGGCAGTCTGCGACACTCCACATATTGACCAGATCGCCCGGGAAGGAGCAATCTGTACTAAGTTTTATGCAGCAACTCCTGTGTGCTCTCCTTCTCGCGCCTCATTGATCAGTGGCCAGTATCCTCAGAATACCCCGGTCACCAATAACAGCATACCCCTTGGGGATGAGGTGGTATCGTTCGCGGAGATCCTCGCCAAAACCGGATACACCACCGGCTACGGAGGGAAATGGCATCTGGATGGACAAGGCAAGCCCCAATGGGAACCCTCCCGCAAATTCGGCTTCAGTGACAATCGCTACATGTTCAACCGCGGGCACTGGAAGCAGTTTGAAGATACCCCGCAGGGACCCCGGATCAAGGCCCGCCAGAACGGAAAACCAAGCTACGCGATCGCCGGAGCTGACGAGCAATCTTTCGCGACAGATTTTCTCACCACCAGGGCGATGCAGTTTATCACCGCGAACAGAGGAAATCCATTCTGCTACATGCTCAGCATCCCGGATCCGCATGGCCCGGACACGGTCCGCGCGCCCTATGATACGATGTTTGACGATGATGTAGTGGTGAAACCACGGACCTACGACAAAAAGGCTGGAACGGCTCCAATCTGGGCCAAGCCTTCCCCTAAGTGCCACTATCGAATGGCCCAGTATCATGGGATGATGAAGTGCATCGACGACAATGTTGGACGCCTGTTCCGTCATCTTGAAAAACTCAGACTGATTGATGATACCATTTTCGTCTTTACTGCGGACCACGGTGACATGCGAGGGGAGCATCACCGCCAGAACAAGGGTGTTCCTCTTGAAGCCTCCGCGAAGGTTCCCTTTGTCATTCGCTATCCGGAGAAGATTCCACAGGGCCGGCGGGTAGACCACGTAATCAACACCGTCGATTTTCTCCCCACCATGATGGCCCTCATGAACGTAAGGTCTGCAGGCAGGGAAGACGGCCGTGACTGCTCCACAATTATCAAAACTGGCAAAACTCCCAACGGTTGGCGTGATATTACGTTTCTTCGGTCAACAAGTCGCGCCAACAATGATCAGGTCGGATGGATCGCGGCCGTTACCCCGAGATACAAACTGGTTCTTTCCAGCTCCGATGAGCCGTGGCTACTGGATCTGGAGGAAGACCCCGATGAATTGAAAAATTTTATTCATGACCCCCGCCGCAAGGACCTTGTCACATCCCTCGCCCGCGATCTGGTGGCCTACGGCAAGACCTTCAAGGATCCTTATTGTGCCAGCCCGGCAGTCAAATCTCAGCTCAGCGCCTTGTCATCGCCTCCGGGATCACCCTCAAGACAGTAGGACAAAGTGGGAGAACGTGCGACGCATAAGGAGGTCGGTTCACACCCCTCCGGCACTTCCTGAGCGAGCGGCCGTCACTGAATCCTCAAATCTCCAATCTCACCAATGGCGTGTTGCCAGCGGCCTGCCAGCAATCTATGAGTAAGCCATCCCGTCTTCGGACCGGGACTCCAAAGCACTATCCCAAATGAAATTTCTCCAGCATATAATTACCAGCGCGTTTCTCACCTCAGCCATGCTTCCTGCATTTGGAGAAGACCACGCGAAAGTCGATGAGGATCTTGATCGACGAACGAACGCGGAAATTGCTGTTTTCCTTGAGGAGCATTTCCCGGAAGCGCTGGACGATATCAACGACGCTTCCGAAGCCGAGGACGAAGAGGCCGAACACGAGTTGTGGCAAATGGCCAGGGTTCTCATAGGCGAGTTTTACCTCTTCTGGGAAGACCTCGGTCATGAGGCGGCAGAAGCCTTTATTGCAATCCATCGGAATGAGTTACTTGCTGACCGGATTACCGAGGATTTACATAACGGAGAGGAGGAAGAGGAAGCCCTTCACCAGGAGCTTGAAGAGGTGATCACGAATCACCTTGAAGGAATTCTTGATCTTGAACGAATCAAGCTCGAACGAGAGTTAACAGAGCTGGAGGAACGCACCATGGAGCTGGAGGAGAGGGAGTTGGAGCTGGAGGAGCTTGAACAGAATCGTGAGGAGGCCATCCGGGAACAAATTGAAGAACGCCTTGGTCGAGAGCACGAGGAAGACGAGGAAGACGAGGAAGACGAATAGCGGGATCAATCCCCACAGGGCCTGAAGCCTGGATTCCTGCCCCTTCCGATTCCGGTCAATGATCGCTCTGTTCGATCATCATTTTCCCTTTCGATCGGAGTAGTAAAGCGGCTCGACCCGCTGGTCCGGGGAGGCTTACATGGTGCCAGCCCATCAGGGTTGCATCACCGGCACCCTTCTCATGTCCAGAACCCAGGCCTTCCAACTCCATTCAGACGATAATGTCATTGTTGCAAGCGGCATTCTAGAGGCGCACCACCCTGTAGAGGGCTGTCAGGTCGAACCCCTCAAGCGGATCCCAGGCGGACACAAAATGGCAATCACTCGGATTCCTTCCGGCCACAACGTCTTTAAGTTCGGGCAGGTCATAGGGCAGGCCACCTGCCCCATTCTACCAGGAGAACACGTCCACGAGCATAATCTGGCGATGACCGAACACTCAGGTGACTACGCCTTCGCCAGAGATGCATGCGTCACTGAGATTGTCCCGGAGGACGAGCGGCCTACCTTCATGGGATATCGTCGGGATGACGGAAAAGTCGGAACCCGTAACTATGTGGGGATTCTCACCTCGGTCAATTGCTCGGCCACCGTGGCATCCCTCATTGCGAGGGAAGTTGAAAAACGTGCAGTCCTTGATGATTTCCCAAATGTCGATGGTGTGGTTGCTCTTACCCATGGCAGCGGCTGTGCTGTCAGCACAAGGAATGAGGGATTCCGTATGCTGCAACGCACTATCTGGGGTCATGTCCGACATCCCAATTTCGGTTCTGTTCTCATGGTAGGACTGGGTTGCGAGGCCAATCAGATTCCTCTCATGGTGGAACACTTTGGCAAACCTCCGGAGGGCAGTCTTCACCTCGAGACGATTCAGCATCATGGTGGAACCCGCCGCACAATCGAATCGTGCCTCGACCGGCTTCATACTGAAATTCTTCCCCATGCAGACAGAGCCCGGCGCGAACCCGTGCCCGTCAGCGAGATATGCGTGGCCCTCCAATGTGGAGGATCGGACGGACTCTCAGGTATCACCGCCAACCCGGCTCTGGGCATGGCGGTCGACAAGCTCATCAGATTGGGCGGTTCAGCCATTCTTGCAGAAACTCCAGAGGTTTACGGCGCAGAGCACCTTCTAACGAGGCGATCCGCCAACCCGGAGGTCGGGAAGAAGCTCATTTCACTGATCCGGTGGTGGGAAGACTATGTAGCCAGACTTGACGGGGACATCAGCAACAATCCTGCACCCGGAAACAAGCTCGGGGGACTCACGACCATCCTTGAGAAGTCTCTCGGGGCAATCAGTAAGGGCGGAACAACAAGCCTGCAGTCTGTGCTCAAATACGCCGAGCCTTTCTCCGGAACGGGGCTCCACTTCATGGATAGTCCCGGATACGATCCCATGTCCATCACCGGAGAAGTTGCCTCGGGCGCCAATCTGATCTGCTTCACCACCGGCCGCGGTTCGGTCTACGGGAATAAACCCTGTCCCTCCCTGAAGATTGCGAGCAACTCTCCCATGTTTCAACGCATGGAAGAAGACATGGATCTCAATGCCGGGACCATTGCAGATGGGACCGAAAACCATAAGGAGGTCGCGGAGAGAATCCTCAGGAGAATAATTGAAGTAGCCGGGGGAGCTCGTACAAAGTCCGAGTCCCACGGTTTTGGAGATCATGAATTCGTCCCATGGAGCATCTCGGCAATCACCTGAAAATCGATTGTGGAGCAGACTAATTGAGACTTTCAGACCGATCGAGTTGAGATAATCTGCGCCTCATGTCGAACTACTCTCTCTCCGGCCATGTGGCCCTCGTCACTGGAAGCAGCAAGGGCCTTGGAGCTTCCATCGTCCGGAACCTTGCCTCAGCCGGAGCCTCGGTCGCCGTCAACGCCTTCAATAATACTGATCGCGCGCAGAAACTCGCAGATGAAATTAACGAGGAGGGAGGAAAGGCAATTGCAGTTGGAGCCGATGTTACAAAAGCGTCTCAGATTAAAGCGCTCGTCGAGGAAGTAACCTCCAGAATCGGCCCTATTGACATTGTGGTTCCGAATGCAACGGGGCCTCAACCTCACAAACCAATCGAAGAGTATGACGAGGATTTTTATCAGGAGATGTACGAGTTCTTCATCAAGAGTCCTTTCCTTCTTGCCCAGGCAACACTTCCTTTCATGAAGGAGAAGAAATGGGGTCGATTCGTGAATATCATCAGTGAAGTATTCTCAGCATCAGTCCCGGATTTTTCTGCCTACGTTGCCGCAAAGGGTGGGCAGATCGGCTGGTCTCGCTCCATGGCCCGCGAACTGGCATCCTTCGGAATCACTGTGAACATGGTTGGACCCGGATGGATTCCCGTGGAGCGCCATGCCGATGATCCGCAGGATAAGAAAGATGCCTATCTCGCTCAGATTCCCGCCGGTCGCTGGGGGGTTCCCGATGACGTCGCGCACGCCGTCCGGTTTTTCTGCTCGGAGGAGGCGTCGTTCATTACCGGACAGACCCTCTACGTGAACGGGGGCATGACCCCGTGGTAATTCTGAGAGGAATCGAAATACTGGTGCTTCTTATCCTCGGGCTTCCCAATCAAGGGGAGGAACTTTCCGCAGCTTCCCCTGGCGGATCTCCTCCACCACCCGCTCCACTCCTCCTGTCGCTGAGCCGCCGAAAGAGTTCGTCCGCAATAACGCCAATGAGAATAAAGATCCCAATCACGGTAAACTTGGACTTCTCCTCGACCCCGAGGAAGAAGACTGCCTTCTCGGCCACCTGAACAAGGGCGGCACCACAGATCACGCCAAAAATAGCGCCTTCCCCACCCCGGAGACTACAGCCGCCCAGAACCGCCCCCGCTATGGCATACAGCTCGTAGAAGTTCCCGAAAGACGAGGGTGTGGCTCCATTGGTATCAAGGACGAAGAGCATCCCGGCAAACCCTCCAAGGAGTGAACAGATCATATAGGCGGCTATCTTGACCCGGTCCGTCTTGATTCCACTGAATCTCGCTGCCTCTTCATTATGGCCGACCGCAAGGAGATACCGCCCGAAGACCGTTTTGTTGAGCACGATGGCTGTAATAATTCCGATGATTATCAGGACCACAAACGACATGGGCACAAAATCGAAGAGCTTATCTTTCACCAATGCATCCTTGAGCCCCCCGAAGTCTCCCCCAAAACCCTGGGTCTGATCATTTCCTGCAGCCCGCGCGAGGCCCCGGTAAATGAAAAGACCACAAAGGGTGACGAGAAAAGGCTGAAGCCCAAGCTTAGTCACCAGGACTCCGTGAAAAAGACCAATTGCAAGGGAAATGAGCAGCACGAGCCCAAAGGCCAGCGGAACCGGAACAGGATCAGAAAAGAAGATGTCGCCCTTGAGGAGCATGGGAAGCATGACCCCTGACAGAGCAATCAGCGAACCTATCGAGAGGTCTATCCCGCCAGTAATGATCACAAACGCAACTCCAATGGAGATGATTCCATAAAGGCCAATCCATCGCATCGTATTGGTCAGGGTGCCCGGATCCCGAAAGGATGGCTGCAGAAGACTCGTCGCGGTAAACAGGAGGAGCAGTAGTCCGAAGATTACCAGAAGCTTGGGGTTTTTCCTTAGTAGTTTCTTCACTGAAAACATTTTATTTTCCTCCGGTAGCAAGTTGCATGATTCCTTTCTCTGAAAACTGTGGATCGTCTCTGCTCACCTCACCAGCAATGCGTCCCTCATGCATGACGAGGACACGGTCCGAGATACGGAGAATCTCCTCTAACTCACTCGAAATCGCGAGAACCCCCGCTCCGTCCGCTGTCATCTTGTCGATCACCTCATATATTTCGCTCTTGGATCCGACATCGATTCCCCGGGTCGGCTCATCAAGAAGAAAGATCTCAGGGCGCAGAGGCATCCATTTGGCCAGAACCACCTTCTGCTGGTTTCCCCCCGAGAGGGTGGAAACCTCCTGTCTCGTGCTGGGAGTCCGGATCCGCAGCGACCTCCGGGCCTCTTCCGCCTGCTCATCAACCTGTCGATCATTAACAAACCCGCTTCTCTGCCACTGGTTCAGCCCCACCATGCCCACATTATCGCGGATAGCCATATTCAGTATCACCCCCTGCGCCTTTCGGTCCTCGGGCACCAGCGCCAGTCCCGCCTGAATCGCATCCTGTGGGTGTTTGATATCCACTTTTTCACCCTTGACCCGCGTCGAGCCCCCCAGCGCGCGATCGATCCCGAATACCGCCCGTGCCACCTCCGTCCGACCGGCTCCCACCAGACCCGCCATGCCAACGACTTCACCGGATCGGACCTCAAAACTCACTCCGGTGTCAGGAAATCTTGCGACCCAGAGATCGCGCACTTCTAGCAGGACCTCTCCAGCCTCTACGGCCGTTTTCTCATGCGCTACCAGCTCCCGACCCACCATTAGAGACACGATACTATCCCTGCTGACCTCCTTTCTTCCAAGGTCTCCACTGTTATGACCGTCCCTCAGGACGATCACGCGATCCGCCAGTTCCTCGACTTCTGCCATCCGGTGAGAAATAAAGACGATACACATCCCCTCTTCACGAAGTCTGTTTACGAGTCGAAACAGAATCTTGGTCTCATGAAGCGAGAGTGAGCTGGTAGGCTCGTCCATGATAAGAATGCGAGCCTCCTGCGAAAGCGCCTTGGCGATCTCAACCATTTGACGATGGCCAATGGACAGGTTTCTTACCTGCGTGTCCGGTGCAATCTGGAGCTCGAGAGATTTCAGTAGATTCCGAGTCTGGACTCGGATTTCACGCCGATTGAAAAATGGACCACAGATTCGCGGCTCCCTGCCCAGAAAGACGTTCGCTCCCACATCAAGGTTCTCTGCAAGATTCAACTCCTGGTGGATAAATGCGATCCCGAGGTTTTCTGCAGCCCGGACATCTGCGATCGTCACCACATTTCCATCAACCGCAACCTCCCCGGCATCCGGTTGATGAACTCCGGCAAGGCACTTCATCAAAGTGCTCTTACCGGCCCCATTCTCTCCCATTACGGCGACGACCTCCCCGGCGTGGAAGGACGCGCTCACTCCCTCAAGGGCGCGCACTCCGCCAAAGCGCTTAGTGATCGCCCGAGCCTCGAGGAGTGGCTGGGAGTCCGGATCTGCAGCCACCTTTTACTTGGCGGGTTTGTCCGCGAGTTCATCGAGCAAACCGTCGCGGCGCTGAATCGAGTTCAATTGGTCAATCTTTCCCACGTAGAGCATGAGTTTTCCGCCCTCAGGCATGGACTTCTTGATCAGCTTACCGAGCTCTCGACCTGCCTGGTAATTTTCCGTTCCCAGAAAGAAAAGGCGATTGGAGTCTGGAGCATCGCTGTCGTGGGTGATCAGCGGAACAGATCCGGCAGCATAGTTGATCATTTCCGTCTGATTCTCCGGATTGAGGACGCTGATGGCGATGCCCTTGCAATCTCCCTTGTTGAGGATGTTCTCAACGATTTTCTTCTGTCCCGCAATGTCTCCGGCACTATTCATCTGGAATTCTACTGCGACTCCAAGGTCCTTGGCTGCCACGTAACACCCTGCTTCGGCATGACTCCAGAAGGGGTCCGCCACGTTTGTGATAAAGGCGAATTTGGGCGCATCCGCGGGTACCTCGGCTCCTTTGGATTCTTCTCCGGCAGCCAACCGGTCCACCACAGTCTTACGGAATTCTTCAACGTTGTCCGTAGTCTGTCTCTTATACACATCTCCGAGCCCACGAGACAGGCAGAAATCTCGTATGCCGTCTTCTGCTTGAAAAA
>CAXEFH010000005.1:0-32723 GCA_963989605.1 uncultured Roseibacillus sp.
CTTCAGGCATTATGCAGTTCCCAATGGATTGCTCCAGATGGGGCATCATCGCTGGGTGAACCTGAATACCGATGATCCCTGCGAGGAATGCTGTCACGGTCGGCTTATCTCTTCGAGGAGGCTCGATTCTGCGAGAGGAGCCATTCGTAGAGTGCGGGGTTGTTGTAGGTCCGGGTCCACGAGTCATGACCAACTCCCGGATAGACGGTAAACTTGATATTGGCTCCGCCTTCCTCCAGAAGGGTGATAGTTTTCCTCTGCTCGAAGAGACGGACCACGTTATCCCTGTCTCCGTGAAAGGCCCACACCGGAATCCTGGAGAATGCCTTCTGAAAAGCCTCCTTGTCCTTAATCCGGTTGCCGTGTCCACAGATGGGGGCGGCGGCTGCAAAATAGTCCGGGTAGCGGGTCACGATCTGGTAGGTTCCAAATCCACCCATGCTCAGTCCGGTGATGTAGATTCGGTTGGGATCGACGTTTCCAAGTCGATTGCTTTCGAAATCGAGGATATTCTTTACCTTGTCTACAGGGCCCCCCGGGTGCCACCAGAACGAGGTGGCGTTTCGCCTTAACCTGTTGCCGTCATTCGGGCATTGAGGAGCGATCATGATGAAGGGAAAGCTCTTTCCCTTGGCAATCAGTTTAGGAGGTCCGTGAGCAAGGACCTGATCGAGGTTGTTCCCTCTTTCGCCCATCCCGTGCAGGAAGACGACGACGGGAAGTTTCCGGTCTTTTCTCCGGCCATCCTCTGGCAGGTAGAGCCAGTAGGGGATACGGTTCTCTTGTGCCGGGATGACCTTGATCATTTTTCCTCCCTCAGGCTGAGCCGCAAAGGTTCCCATCGAGGATAGGAATATCCCACCCCAAGCCATGGCTGCTGTTAGCGTTACTCTCATTAGCTGGCAGGGTTTGAGACCAGACGAGCTCCGTCAAGTCCGGGGTGACACGAGTCCTGGCCGAAAGGAGAGCCAGTCAGGAAAACACGGGAAGAACCGACCCGTCACACATTGGAAGAGGACGATCCTCGAGGTCATGGATCCGTCGCTCCGGGTGAATCCCGAGAGCGTGAAAGATACTGGCGTGGAGGTCAGCCGGCGTTGCGGCCCTACTATCAGGGAAAGCGCCACTCTTGTCAGATGTTCCGTAGAGAAGGCCTTGGCTGATTCCGGCCCCAGCCAGTCCCACAGTGTAAACCTTGGGGTAATGATCCCTCCCCCCCGCACCGTTGACCTTTGGAGTGCGGCCGAATTCAGTAAGCAGGACTACAAGGGTGTCATCAATGCGGCCGCTTTCATGCAGATCATCCAGTAGTGCCGACAGGCCCTGATCCAGCGGTGGAAGCATTTGCTTCTTAAGGCGGTTGTATCCATCCGCGTGAGTATCGAAGTGGGCTCCCGCGCTTCCGTTCAGGTCTCCTGCTGCCGCATATACCGTAACGAGAGGCACTCCGGCTCCGGTGAGTCGTCTGGCGGTGAGGAGACTTTGTCCGAGAACGTGAGATCCATAGCGGCGATGTTGACGTTCCGGTTCGTCATCGACCTTGAAGGCTCGTCTGGTTTCTTCGTCCAGGAGCATGTCGAAGACCCGTTGCTGATAATGCTCGAGAGGCTCGGTAGGCTGAGCACTACCGGAAAGCTGGGTCAGGAGGTTCCTGCGATCTGCAAGGCGTTGCTCATTCACACCCTCAATGAAGTCAAAGGAGAGGTGTCCGGAGACTGGAGATTTCCCATCGTAGGGCTTCCCTTCGTCAGGTTTCATGATGACCGGATCATACTTCATCCCGAGGAATCCTGCATGTTGGCCGTTTGCCCACCCACCATCATAGATTGGATACGGAAGGGCTACGTTCCCCGGGAGTTTACTCCCGGGATCGTGCCGGGCATGGGCCACCATTGATCCAATACTGGGCCAATCCTTGCGCGTCCGAGGCCAGTTCTTATCCGGTTTGGCCGGGGCGTGACCAGTGAGATTCCAGTAGGCAGCAGAGCGATGAGAGGGAGCATCATGGTGCATGCTGCGGATCAGGGTCATACGATGAACCTGCTTGGAGAGAAGGGGCAGGTGCTCGCAGACGTGGTAGCCCGGGATGGTAGTGGGAATGGATCCAAAGGCGCTCTTGATGTTACTGCCCGCATCTGGTTTGAGATCAAGAGTGTCAATATGGCTGAGGCCACCCCAGGCAAAAATGACGATGCAGCTGCGGGCCTTGCCGAAGCCACTTGTTTCCTGTGGTGTGAGGGCACTGGTCTTCTGAGAGAGCGAAAGATATCCTGGCAGACCCATCCCCAAGGCTCCGGCGCGAAGAAGATCCCGACGATTCAGGTAGGTTGGTCTGTTTGGCCGGCGCTTATTCATTGATACTGCTACTCCTCTTCTCCTGGATTTGCACGGATCTCTCGGTATTCCGCTAAGGTAAATCCTTTTCGACTTTTTAGTGTTTCATACTCCTGCCTGTTGCATAAGCGAGAAATCCGCTTTTAGAGAGCAACTGGGTAGTCCAACAATGCTACTGGAACCTTCCTTTCGGCTCGTCAGCTTCCGGGAACCTCGTCACCTTGGAGTCGTGAATCCTCGATGGCAGCGTGTTTCCACTCTTTTCGCGGCAGGAATGCTCGGGATTCCCCTGCAAGCGGACGAGAGGAAACTGTTTCATGAGATCTGGGAGGAAGAGGTTCCGGTCATGGGGCATCTAGCGGTCGCAATGGATGGGACGGTGCTGGTGTTCAAGGAGGAGCGGGAGCGGAAACGAGTGGAAGTGAAGCGGAGCGAAGACGGAGGCAGAACGTGGAGTGATCCGATCGTGGTTGGTGAACGGGTGCCGATCGGGGCCGATATGTCCGACGACGGGCGCTACAAGGGAGAGCATGTTGGATGGAGTGAGCTTGGAAGCGTCGTGGTGGATGAAATGAGCGGCGAGATCATGGTCTTTGCGATGGGGCTGGCCCCCAGCGATACCCTCTACCGGAGCTTGGATCATGGAAAGACATGGCGATCCGAGAAGACGGTTATCAAGCCCGACCTTAATGGATGGCTGGCAACCACCTACTGCTGTGACCCGGGAATTACCCTCCGCCACGGAAAGAAGAAAGGGCGCCTCCTGATGCCCTCTCAGGTTTTCGTGGGCGCTGTCAACGAGGATGGGAGCCGGGTCTACCTTAACAAGGGTCAGGGCCGAAAGTATTTCGCCAAGCGTTACAGCAATGCCCTCTACAGTGATGACGGAGGCATGACATGGACGCCCAGCCAACCATTTTCTCTTCTTGGAAGCTCCGAGCCGGGTCTTCTGGAAGTGAAGGGTGGCCGGATCTACTACAATGCCCGGACTCATGTCCGGGAGGGTAACAAATTAGTGGGTCAGAGCCTTGATGGTGGGGAAAGCTGGGTGGAGGCCAAAGAGGATGATGAGCTGTTTGATGGTCCGCCTGACGTCTACGGATGCAAGGGGGCTCTCGCCAAGTTCCAATATAATGGACAGGAAGTCCTTCTCTTCAGTGCTCCGGGACAGAGGGACAAGCGAGATGATATTACGATCCGGGCGAGCCTCGACGGGGGAGAGACGTGGCCTGTCAGTCGTCTCGTCAAGGAGGGGCCAGGCAATTACACGTGGCTGGCGGTGGGCAGGAAAGGGACTCCCAGTGAGGGGTTTATTTATCTCCTCTCCAACAAGGATTGGATGGCGCGTTTCAACTTCGCCTGGGTCATGGAGCCGGGCACGCAGGTTGAGCGCTAGGCAGGACGTTATCCCTTCGTCACTCGGTTAAAGCTATCCCTTGGGGAGGGTTCGGTTGCAGGAACAAGGCTGGACCTGATGTTTCGGAGATTGAGACGTCGGTGCTGGAAAGCAGGAACTCAAGACCTTCCTGAAAATCGGGACAGGAGAATTGCGGTTGAAAGCCCGGAAGAAGACTTACATCCATGAAATCAAATACCTTATTCAACCTCTCACTGGCAGCCTACCTCGGAACTGTTCCCCTTGCGACTGCCCAGACTCTTGAGCTCGATCTTGATCGCGTCACCGAACTGCTCGATACCGGAATCAATTTAGTGATCCCGGATATTCCCGGGTTTCCGGATATCCCGGACATTCCACCAATAGCCCAGAATTTTGATTATGGAGATGCGCCTGATCCCAGTTACCCTACTCTTCATGCCAATGATGGAGCACGCCACTTTGTGGCTCCATCGGCGGACGGATTCCTCCTGACCCTCGGCTCGCGGATCGACACCGAGATAGATGGTCAACCGACCTTCTTTGCCACCGGAGATGATGCATTGGGGCCATTCGACGACGAGGACGGCGTTGCTTTTCTCAGTCCCCTTCAACCCGGCGGCATGGCTGAGATCGAGGTCTGGGCCTCAGGGCCGGGCCGTCTCGACGCCTGGGTTGATTTTAATGGAAACGGAAGCTGGATGGATCCCGGGGAGCAGATTTTCACTGGTGAGCCTCTGGCCGCAAACCTGAATGCCCTCGCTTTTGCGGTTCCTGCCTCGACGCCTGGCGGGATGACCTATGCCCGTTTCCGCCTGAGTTCTCAAGGGATGCTTGCCCCCGTGGGGACCGCTCAGGATGGAGAGGTCGAAGATTATCAGGTCAAGATTGAGGACGATCCCGGTCCAAATCCGAACCTGGAGGCAGACTGGGGTGATGCTCCGGCTACCTATCCGGTGACAGCAGCTAACAGTGGTGCGTATCATCTCCTGACCAATGACCTCATTCTGGGCACTGCGGTCGACTCAGAACCTGATGGAATACCTGGAACCAGCGCCCTTCGGGATGATCTGGATTCTGCCATCGATGACGAGGATGGAATCACCTTTACCTCTGCAATTCTTACTGGGGGGAATGTTACCCTTGAAGCAGTGGCAAGCATGCCGGGGCGGATTGATGCCTGGGTAGATTTCAACGGCGACGGAGATTGGAACGATCCCAGCGAGCAGATCTTTGTCGGGCATCCAGTTATGGCGGGGGTGAACAATATGAATTTCTTCGTGCCTGCAGGTGCCTCGACGGGTGGAACCTACGCCCGCTTCCGGATCAGTTCTGGTGGGGGTCTGGCTACTGATGGTGGGTCCTCGGACGGAGAGGTGGAGGATTACAAGATCGGGATTGAGCCGGGGCAACCGAATGGAGAATTTGATTGGGGTGATGCTCCTGATCCTTCTTACCCAACTTTAAACGTTAACAATGGGGCTCGTCATATGATTGCCAACGGTCTTTACATGGGAGCGCTGGTTGATGCAGACCTCAATGGACAACCGGGTCCCATGGCGCTGGGCGACGATAATGACGGAACGGATGATGAAGATGGTGTTGCCTTCACGACCCTGCAGCAAGGTACACCAGCCGTGGTCTCCGTGATTGCCTCAGCTCCCGGATATGTCAATGCCTTCCTCGATTTCAATGGTGACGGGGTATGGGCTGCTGGAGAGCAGATCGTGCTCAACGCGGTTGCGAATCCCGGTATCAACAGCTACAGTTTCACGGTCCCTTCCTCGTCTTCGACAGGGCACACGGTTGCGCGGGTCCGAATCAATTCAATTGGAGGTCTTGGGCCTACTGGACCCGCAAGTGATGGAGAGGTCGAGGACCACATGGTTTATATCAAGCCCAACCAGCCACCCGTCTTCCTCGACTGGGGTGATGCTCCAAAGCCATTCCCTACTCGGCAGTTGAACCCACCGTCGGTTGGTGTCGGAGCTTCCCATCAAATCGATGATCTTTATCTGGGCCAGTCCATCGATTCCGAATTAGACGGTCAACCAAGCCTGATGAGCCTTGGGGATGATCTTGACGGTAATGATGATGAGGACGGAGTCATCTTCCTCACCCCGATGATCTCAGGGTCGTATGCTCTTGTGCGGGTGCTTCCAACCATGACCGGTATCCTTGATGCGTGGATTGACTTCGACGGCGATGGTAGCTGGATCCAGCCCAATAATCGCATATTCAACAGCGAAACTGTGAACCCGGGTCAGGTGCTGGCCTTCAAGGTGCCAAAGATCAAGAAACCACTTAAAACCGCTGCCCGTTTTCGGCTGAGTCATGGCGGATCATCCTATACGGGGCATCAGGTTGGAGGTGAAGTAGAGGACTACCGGGTGAAGATTGGCAAGATGTGGAAGTGGAAGATGGTTCCAAATCTACAGGAGGACCGGTTAACGCTGCGGTGGTATTCGGTGCGGGGGATCAATTATACGGTCGAGACCAGTGCCTCTCCTCAGTCATGGATTCGGGAGAATCTCGGAGAGCATGAAGTTCCCCGCGTTGACGAGCTCTTCCCAACGGGAGTGGCTTGGGAGGAGGCTCCTCAGGAATACCCCATGGGAGAGTGGCAGGAAGGTGCTGTGGATCAGCGAGATGATGACGACGATGCTGCCTCTCAGGTGTCAGAATGGAGGGCTTTCCCCGACCTGATACCCTCGATTCAGAACAGGCCCGGGCTCGCTCCCCGAGTAGATACGATCGTCTCAGCCCATGTTCCGGTCGATCGTTCACAGAAGATGGCTCTCTTCAGGGTGATTGCCATGCCGGAATAACCCACCGGCATATCACCCTTTGGCAAGAGGCCTGGTCCCAGCGAGGACCAGGCCTCGGACGTCGAAGTGGATATTCTATTTGGACCGTTCGGATCCGGGACGCCAAAGGGAAGAAAGAGTCTTCTTTACGATTTTACACCTGGGGCGCAGGGGAAGGGTTTGACCGGCGCTTTGGGTTGATCAGGTACCCCGGGCAGTACACCCTCTCTTTGTGCCAGAATTGGCGAAACAAACATTGCGGCAGGCCTTCGGTTTCGAGGAGTTCCTTGATGGGCAGGCCGGGATCGTGGAGCAGATTCTGGCATCGCGGGATGGATTGGTCGTCATGCCAACGGGTGGAGGTAAATCGCTCTGTTATCAGCTGCCAGCTCTCTGTCTGGAAGGTGTCACGGTAGTGGTGAGTCCGCTTATCGCCCTGATGAAGGATCAGGTGGATGGACTGGCAGAGAAGGGTTTGGCGGCAACCTTGATTAATTCCACCCTGTCCCATTCGGAGCAGCGAGATCGGATCGGCCGGATGCTCAAGGGAGAATACAAGCTGGTCTATGTAGCTCCCGAGCGCTTCCGGGCAGAAGGGTTTGTATCAGCCATGCGGGGGGTGAAGGTTGGCCTTCTGGCGATTGACGAGGCACACTGCCTGAGCCAGTGGGGACATGATTTTCGTCCTGATTATCTGCGTCTGGGAGAGGCGCGCAAGTCCTTGGGAGATCCACAGTGTGTGGCCTTTACGGCTACTGCTACTCCTGTGGTGCGGGACGATATAGTGAAAGTTCTCAAATTACAGGATCCCTTTCAGATCGTCACCGGATTTGAGAGAGCGAATCTGAGTTTCAATATCAGTCCGGTGGAGACAAAGGCCGCCAAGTTCCGCAGGACCCGGGAGATTCTTAAGGAGCACCGAACCGGTATTATCTACTGCGCGACCCGGAAGCGGGTTGAGGAAGTAGCGGAGACACTTCACAGCTGGGGTGTGAGCTGTGTCGGATATCATGGAGGAATGACGGAAGAGGAGAGGGAAGAAACACAGAATCACTTCATTCGGCGGGAGGTCGATGTTGCTGTTGCGACTAATGCCTTCGGGATGGGAATCGACCGCCCGGATGTTCGCTTCGTGATTCACTTTGAAGTTCCCGGGAGTGTGGAGGCCTATTATCAGGAGGCCGGTCGTGCCGGCCGGGATGGCGAGGCTGCCTATTGCGACCTGCTGTGGAATTATGCCGATACCCGTACCCAGGAGTTTTTTCTGGAGGGTGCAAATCCCGGCTATGGGACGATATCTCAGGTCTACGAGCATTTGTGCCAGGAAGCAGATGCGCAGGGTGAGATTCATGGAAGTATCGAGGAGATTGCCGGCGCCATAGAGGTAAAGAACGGGATGGCCGTGAGCAGCGCTCTTTCAGTGCTCGCTCGGGCAGGCCATCTGGAACGTTTTGACGTTCCTGGTCAGCGCAGGAGAGGGACACGTTTGAAGCATCGAGGAGCTTCGCCCGGAATGTTGGATATTGACCGGGAAGCTCTCGAGGAGAAGGAGGAGCGCGACCGCCAAAAGCTCAAGGCGATGGTGGCCCTTTGTTATTCTGCGGCCTGCCGTCAGCAGGCAATTCTGGACTATTTTGGTGAGGATGAGCCGGGAGAGTGCGGTAGCTGCGATGTGTGCCGTAGTGATTACGGAACGGACCGGCGGGAGCCGACAAAAAGTGAGGGTCTGCTCGTGCGCAAGGCCCTCAGTGGAGTGGCTCGGATGAGCCGGCGAACAAGTAAGGGTTGGGAGGGGATCTTTGGACGAGGTCGCATCGTGCAGATGCTTACAGGGAGTAAGTCGCAGGAAATCCTGCGCGTGCGGCTGCACGAACTTTCGACCTATGGGATCTTGAAAGACAAGGGAACCGCCTATCTAAATGAGCTTTTTCATGCCATGCATTCAGCAGGCCTCGTGGTGACCCAGACAGGTGAATTTCCCCTTGTGACGCTGACGAAAAAGGGCGAGGCGGTCATGAAAGGTGAGGGTTCCTACAATCTGGTCTGGCCTGAACAGCGAAGCGCGAGGGGGAAAAAAGTGTCAGCAGAGGCTGGGGAGGTTCAGGGAGGGCTTCCCCCGCTCGATGCGAGCCTCTACACTCGGTTGAAGGTTCTTCGCAACGAACTGTCGAGGCAATACCGGCTGCCGCCCTACGGCGTGTTCACAAACAAGACACTGGAGTCTCTGGCGCGGATGCGGCCAACCTCGATTGAGGCAGCGATGAAGATCAAGGGCGTAGGAGCCGTAAAAGCAGAGAGATTTCTCAAGCCGTTTCTTGAGCTTCTCAGGGGAGAATCCTGATGGAATCCGGTCTCAAGCGGCAAAGGCGTGGGAGGACTCTCGCCGCCCCGGATCGGGTCTGGCCGGGATACTTACTCGTCCACGATCACTGCCCTTGGCGGGGGGCTTTCCATTGAGAGCTCCTCAAGGGTGGTCACCAGTGGGCTGAGCGCAGATACGCTTAGATTATCAACCCGGGGCGCTTCGCTCAATCCACCACCAACCGGGGATCGAGTGTCCTCCGGCGAGACGGGTAGAGCCCGGGGCACATTGGAAAAGACAGGGTTACGCGGGGCCTGCAATGATATGCCGCCGATGGCTCCCAGGGCGTCTTCAGGCTTCTGGAGGGCCGAAGCTTCTCCCTGATCCAGTTCGCCACTGAGCTTCATGTAGGCAAATAATGAGCAAGCGATCAGGATGGAGGTGATAGAGAAGACAATAATAGGTTGCCTGTTTCTGCCGGATGATACAGAGGTCTCCCTCATTTCGCCCTCGTATTGGTCTCTGGACCTCAGGAGACCTCTGCCGGGACTCGAGGAGTTTCCTGGTGGCGGTCGATTGTCAGCTATCTCAACCCTCGTGAGACGATGGGTTTCATGCCTTCCCCCAGTAGAGATTTCAGAGAGGTCTCTTGTTGCGTCCAGAGGGTTGGGGTAAGCGGCTGACGAGAGGCCAAGGTAGTCGCAATATTGAGCGAGGAAGATTCGACCGTATTCCGGATCCGGGAATCTGGATAAGGGCTCTTCCTCCAGTTTGCGGATGGCATCTTCGGGAATGTGAGTCTCTCGCGAAATGTCCTCGATCGACCGGCCCGATTCGCATCGAGCGGCGCGGAGGTTCTTTCCCGGAGAAATACTGTGCGACATAATGAGAACCTATTGGTTATTCCGATTCTGGAGCGCGGACAAGCAGCGACCATTCGGTTGTTCACCGCTCTTTCTGTAAGGTTCTAATGTGTAGGGAATCGCCTCGTTGCCGGAGCCTCTTTTTTTTTGGTGGCCGGGCCTTTAATTATTAGGTCGTCCTTACCTAACGGGCACATTCGGCCCGGGATCGGCCTCCGGGGAGTTGGAGTATAGGAGGTAGCTGGGATTGCCTGTTTGACGAGAGTAGGGGGGGCAGGGGTAGTATGAGGCCATGTCAGATTCATTGGCTCACGTGCTTTTCGTCTGCACGGGAAACACCTGCCGGAGCCCCATGGCCGAAGGACTTCTTCGTGCGAAAGTTGATTCTGATGCGCTGACTGTAAGCTCAGCGGGTATAGCAGCCTACGATGGAGCGGCTGCCAGTTCCGAGACCCTTGGGATTCTGGCGGAGCGGGGAATCCGGCTGGAAGGGTTTGAGAGCCGATTGGTGGACGAACAGGTTTTGGCTGGCAGCAGTCATGTTTTTTGTATGACCAGAGGTCATCTGGAATCGCTCGAAGAGCTTTACCCCGGGGAAAAGGAAAAGTTTCACCTGGTATGTGACTTTGCCGAAATTGACGGGGTGGTGGGCCGTGATGTCCCGGATCCCATCGGTGGCGGGCTGGGGGCCTACGAGCAGGTAGCCTCATTTCTTGAGCGGGCGACAGAGGGGATTCTTGCATTTCTGCGGTCGGAAGGACCGCGTTCTGAAGAATAAGAGCCCTGATCGGTTTTATCTGTTGCGTTTCCGCGCCAGAGGGGCCACGGAGTAGGTGTCCTGAGGAGGGACTGAATTTCGACCGATGAATAACGCTAGTCTGCGAATCGCGATAGGAGCGGACCATGGGGGAGTAGAGATCAAGAGTGCCATTGTCGAGGCGCTTGACCTTGCAGGAAACCAGGTGGTCGATTATGGAACAACAGGTGAAGATTCGGTAGATTACCCGGATTTTGCGAACGCGGTGGCACGAAGTGTGGCTGATGGAAAGGCCGACTTCGGAGTGCTGATATGTAAGTCGGGAATCGGGATGAGTATCGCGGCCAACCGGTTGCATGGGGTCAGGGCTGCGCGCGTATGCTCTGTGGAGGACGCCGAGATCACACGGGGACATAATGATTCCAACATTGCGTGTCTTGGTGCTCTGGGAATGACGGGGGTGGAGGCCGTTGGTATCGTCAATTCATTTCTCGGAAGCACCTTTGAGGGAGGGAGACATGTGGGCCGTGTTGCAAAGGCCTCAGGAAGTTATCTTGCGGCCAGTGATCCTGAGGTCTTTGAAGTTATTGAGGCGGAGGGACGTCGCCAGCGAGATCACATTGAATTGATTGCATCAGAAAACTTCGCAAGTAGGGCTATCCTCGAAGTACAGGGGTCTCTTCTGACGAACAAATACGCCGAAGGGTATCCCGGGCGCCGCTGGTATGGCGGGTGTGAGAATGTTGACAAGGCTGAGCAACTTGCGATCGACAGGGCTAAAAAGTTGTTTGGGGCTGAACACGTGAACGTGCAGCCGCACTCGGGATCGCAGGCTAACGCTGCAGTCTACTTTGCCTTTCTAGAGAATGGAGACAGAATTCTCACCATGGACCTTGCCCATGGAGGCCATCTGACTCATGGACATAAGGCGAATTTCTCGGGAAAATTCTACGAAGTAACGCACTATGGAGTCAGTGAGGAAGACGAACGCATAGACTACGACCAGCTTGCTTCCGCCGCCGTTGAGGTGAAGCCCAAACTCATTACCTGCGGGGCGAGTGCCTATTCCCGGGTTGTCGACTATGAGAGGATGGGCCAGATCGCCAAAGACGTGGGAGCCTATCTCTTCGTCGATATGGCCCACATCGCGGGGTTGGTTGCCTCGGGAGTGCATCCAACCCCGATACCCCATGCAGACTTCGTGACTACAACCACGCACAAGTCCCTGAGAGGGCCCCGGGGCGGCTTGATTCTCTGCAGGGAAGAATATGCCAAGAAAATTAATTCGATGGTCTTTCCCGGCGTACAAGGTGGACCGCTCATGCACGTGATTGCAGCCAAGGCCGTCTGCTTCGGAGAGGCACTCCGTCCAAGCTTCAAGGTTTACCAGGAACAAGTTGTTGAGAATGCGAGAGCTCTGGCTGCCAGACTGAGCCACCATGGTTTCAGGATCGTTTCGGGAGGCACCGACAATCATAGTATGCTGGTGGACATGCGCCCGCTTGGTCTTGATGGGACCGTGGCGGATGCGGCTCTGGACGCGGCGGGAATTACCGTGAACAAGAATTCAATACCGTTTGATACAGGGTCTCCCATGAAGCCCAGTGGCATCCGCCTGGGAACTCCTGCGGTGACCACGCGTGGGATGAAGGAGGTGGACCTTGAGTCGGTTGCAGACTTTATCTTTGCCGCGATCCAGAACCGGGATGACGACAGCAGGTTAGCTGAAATCCGGGACAGAGTGTTCGCTTTCAATCAGGATTTTCCGCTCCCTGATTAGATCTCTCTCCTCCCGCAAATCCGCTAGCAGCTCGTTGGGACCTCTCGCGAGGGCGGCAAGGCGGGGCCATGGCTTTGGGCTCTCGGCGAGTCGAAATCCTATGGTCAGGAGAGAAGGAAATCCCTCGCGTCAGACCTCTGGCCGAGCCGGAAGTTGATCCTGAGAGAGTTCGGAGGGTTTGGGCCTTCCAGCTGATAGGGCTATGCTGCTCTCTCAGGCGGGAGGGAGTTGAACTTTCCCCGTTTAATGGCCTTGAAAGAAGTTTGATGCGTCTTATCCTCATGCATGCCGGCAGAGGCCGGGTTTCCAGATCATGCCGGAAAGGATTCTTGTTCCAGAGGACGCGCCATTCACTGCCGAGCAGCGGGAATGGCTCGGTGGATTTCTCAGCGAGATGCTGTCTGGTGCAGCTGGTGCGGCTTCCGAGCAGGATGGACCCGCACTTCCCGTCACCATTCTGGTGGGGTCTCAGACTGGGAATGCCGAGGGCTGCGCGAAGAAAATGGCCAAGGAACTGAATGGAGGCCGATTTGAAACCGAGGTGGTTGACATGGGCCAGTATGATTCGGGTCGTCTTGCCGGAGAGAAAAACCTCCTGATAATTACAAGCACCTACGGTGATGGAGAGCCCCCCGACAATGCAGCAGACCTCTACGAGTTTATCCACAGCGACAAGGCTCCTGAAATGAAGGGTGTTCGTTATTCCGTGCTCTCTCTTGGGGACACGGAATATCCGGACTTCTGCAAGTGCGGAATCGACTTTGACAATCGCCTGGAGGCGCTCGGAGCAGAGCGTTTTTATGAGCGGGTAGACTGCGATGTCGATTACGACGAGCCTTTCGCGGCATGGCGAAAGGGCATTGTCGAGAGTCTCGGCGGGGCACAGCTTGCCACAACGCCGGCAGCGGTTGAGGAGGAAGTCGTTCCATATGGTAAAAAGAATCCATTCCCCAGCCCGATCCTCAGGAACTACAACCTGAACGGGGCGGGTGCAGAGAAGGAGACTCACCACGTCGAGTTATCCCTTGAGGGGTCGGGAATGGAATATGTGGTAGGCGATGCTCTGGGAGTGTGCCCCGTGAACCCTGAGGAGCAGGTGGACGAAATACTGAACAGCCTTCCGTTTAATACCAACGAGGAGGTTCCCCTGCCGGGTGGCGGAGAGGCTTCGTTGCGGGAAGCTCTGACGACTTCATATGATATTCGCTCACTGACACCGAAGCTACTGCAGGCCTGGCAGGAGCGGAGCGGTTCCCCGTTCCTCCGGTCAGTTGTGGAAACTCAGGACCGCAAGGTGATGAACGAGTTCTGCTGGGGGCGCGAATTAATTGACCTTGTCACGGAATACCCGGCTGATTTCTCGGACGGAGAAGAATTTCTCACCGTTCTTAAAAAGCTTCAGCCACGACTTTATTCAATTTCCTCCAGCCCCAATGCTCATCCCGGCGAAGTTCACCTGACAATCGCGATTGTCAGGTATCACTCCCACGGGCGGCAGAGGGGGGGGGTATGTTCGACATTTCTTGCGGACCGGTCTGAGGGTCTGCAGCCAGGATCCTTTGTTCATCACAACAAGGCTTTCAGGCTGGTGGAGGATGATAACGCGCCAATCATCATGGTAGGGCCCGGAACCGGGGTCGCTCCGTTTCGAGCATTTCTTGAAGAACGAAGAGTGCGGGGAGCCACGGGAAAAAACTGGCTTCTTTTTGGTAACCCTTACAGGAAAACAGATTTTCTTTATGAGGAAGAGTTCATCCAGATGCAGAAAGAAGGCGTTCTGAGCCGTCTCGATCTGGCATTTTCCCGTGATCAGGAGCAGAAGATTTACGTGCAGCACCGGATGGAAGAGGAGGGGGCCTTAATGTGGGAGTGGCTTGAGGGCGGAGCGTGTTTCTATGTTTGTGGTGATGCATCCAGGATGGCCAAGGACGTAGACGCAAGCCTTCATCGGGTTGTGGAAAAGCACGGAGGGAAAAGCGAGGACGAGGCTCGAGACTACGTGAAGGCCATGAAGAAGGAGAGACGTTACCAGAGAGACGTCTACTAGGGCAGGAAAGGCAGGTTTTGGCCGGGTTTGGGCCCTCCTGCGGACAAAGTCGGGCCCTCGAGTGAACTCTGCGTGATCTCCTCCCGCGAAGGGTGGAAAAGTAGACGTTATCGATTCCCGAATCCTTGTTTTTACGTTGTCCCAGCTTGCTCAAACGGGCGTTTGACCCCAATCTGCGTCAGGTCCAATTTCGATGAATTTTCTCCGCGCTACTGCGTCAAACCCGGTAAAGGGGCCCGTCCCGGGTGATGCCGGAGGTGAAGGGGGCCCTGAAGAAAGCTCCGACGCAGAACTGGTGGATCGATGTAAGGAAGGTGATTACGGCGCCTTCGATACCCTCGTGACCAGACACCGTGGGCGCGTCTACGCGATGATTCAGAACATGGTTAAGAATGAAGCAGACTCCTGGGACCTCGCTCAGGAGGTGTTCGTCAAGGTCTGGAAAGCACTGCCCAGATTTGAGGCGCGTGCACAGTTCTCTACTTGGATGTATCGGATTACCCATAATGTGGTGTACGACTGGATGCGGAAAAGGAAAATGGATGTGGCGGGAGACTTGGATGACAACTTGCTCGACCGGGAGTCCATAGCAGCAGGAGCCCAGGCAGCACCCGCGCGCGTATCGCGTCCCGACGAGGCCCTTTCCAACGAGGAAGTGCGAGCAAATATCGAAAATGCTCTTGAGAAACTATCCCCTGAGCATCGAGAGGCAATCCTGCTTCGCGAGGTGCAGGGTTTAGAGTATAAGGAGATTGCTGATGTCATGGATTGCTCCCTCGGCACAGTGATGAGCCGCCTGTTTTATGCCCGGAAAAAATTGCAGACTTTATTGATCAACATATGAAAAACGACCGGAAAGAAGAATTGCTCACCCGTTGGATGGATGACGGGTTGAGTGACGAGGAAATGAAGGAGCTTGAGCCTGTTTTATCCGGTTCTCCTGAGTTGCATGAGGAGCGTGCCAGATTTCTTCTCCTCAGAGAGAAGCTCCGGGATTCCGTGCCCCGGAAGGTGGACCCCCCGTTTCCTGATTACTTTAATTCCCACTTGGAAAAACTCGTTAAGGCGGCGGATGCAGCTCCGATGGTGCAAGAGACTCCCGGGGTCTTTGCTTCGTTCAACCGGCTGTGGCTCTTATGGATGGCTCCTGCCGTGACGGCTGCAGTGGTCTTTGCATTTCTCCTTGGGATGAAGAGTGCCCAGTCAGACAATGCCGCATCGAGTCTGGTCGATTCAGCGGCCGGATCAGAGGTCTACTCTCCGCTGGCGAACGTCTCCACTGAAGTGATCGTTGATCGTGATTCGAACTCGACCCTCCTAGTGGTGGAGGGCCTCGCGCCTCTCTCAGACTCCGATCTGGCGGCAGGTGGTGGGTTTTCCGACGGTGATCACGGGTACTATGTGAACATCAGAGGGGCTTATTGAAAGACGAACGTGCGAATGAAAATACTGGCGTTTATGTTCATCTCCCTGACTGGTCTGGCGGGTGCGCAGGACCCTGGCAAGGAAGTCATAGGAAAGGTGCGGACCGGGGTCCTCTTCGGGACGAATGGATCGTTAGAGTCCCTCGGGAACGGTGTTGTTGCTCTCAGCGCAGATGAAGGGGCGAGTTTAAGGAAAGTCGCCAAGTTGGAGTCCTACAAGACGTTCGTCAAATTAGGATCGGTCGAGCAGGATATCTTGAAGGGATACAAGAGTTGGGCTCAACCGATCAGTAATTCACAAGCGCTGATGCTGACGTTCCAGCCTCAGGCCTCAATCAAGGAGTCCCGGAAATTGCGTCTCGATGTTGAATACTGGCAGAAAAGTAAGATGACCCTGAGATGGGACCGTGTCTTTGAGGTGGGGAAAAGAGTATATCTCGTCGGGCCAAGATGGCGCGATGGTAACCTCATCATCACGGTAGAGCTGTCCAGTCTTGAATCGAAGTAATGAAAATTTCGCAATCCGTAAAAACCCTTTCTCTCAGTCTCGCTCTGCTACTGCCATCTCATGTGTTCGGGGAGCTTGTGTTCGAGAAAGACGAGATTTCAGTAACGCTGCCACCAGACAAGGATCATCTCAGTGTTGAATTTCCGTTCACCGTGGGAGGAAAAAAGCCAGTTACGATCAAGGAATATCAGGCCGCCTGCAGTTGTCTTTCAGCTGAGATTAGCGGAAATGGAAAGCTTACCTGGAAGCCGGGAGAGAAAGGCGTTGTTCGCGGTAACTTCAAGCTCGGTACAATCAAGGGCGCGATAGAAAAGAAGATCGTCATCACTCTCGAAGGGAAAAATGCTCCACTGGTCCTGACGACCAAGTTGGATATCCCTGACCTTTTCTCAATCGCTCCACCCACTCTCTTCTGGGATCTTGAAGGGAAAGGAGAGACTCAAAGCTTCACGATCACGGTGGACCACGACTCTCCGATCTCGGTCACTGAGATCACCTGTACAAGTCAGCAATTCGAATACGACCTGGAGGTAGTCAAGCCCGGCTGGGAATACCGGATTGCAGTCACCCCTATCCATGTCAAAGAGCGAGCCTTCGGATTGTTGAGAATTAAAAATGACTGCGAATTCAAAAAGTATGGGAGCGCACAGGGATTCATGGTCATCCGTGTGCCCAAGAAATCGGGTTAACTGCTAAACTGGAAACCCTTTTTGGACCGACACTCGACTGGCAGGATTTCGCTGCACGAAATGTGAGGATGGGGCTGGGCGGGATCGCATTCTCCCGGGCTCTTCAGGGAGACCACGAGAGGTCGTCTATTCTCACCAGCTCAACATAGGGTCGTCCTTGATCGGTATTCCATCGTACGGTGACAGTGCAAATGCCGGACCGCCCCCATGGGAGAGCCTCGGACTGACCGATTTGCTGGGAGATTTCCGAATCTTTCTGGAAATAGGCTTGGAGCCGTGCAGTCACCTGTTCGTGTTGGCGGAGCTTGATGTAGCTTTTCTCCTCAGCACCCGGAATTTTTTCCTCGAAGCACTGCTTGTAGGCGTCCGCCAGAGTGTGAAAGGTCCGCTGTCCCTTGACGGGAACGGCCTGAAAACGAGCCATCTCGTCGTTATAGAGATCAAGGAAGGCATCCGTGTGGATCCTCAGGCGCCCGGAACTGTCTGCCGTGACCTGAATCAGGATAGGCGCGGTAGACTCCCGCTCAAAAGAGACCTCAAAAAAGCGCTCGTCCGTGCTCTCTGAGTGATCCTTGATATATTTCAGGAAACGCTGTCGTGTGACGGGCGGAAGCTCCCCGGCAAGCGGCCCTCTCTCCAGCTCGGCCTCAGACCGACGGGAATCCGTCATGTAGGGTCGACGCTCACTCAGGTCGCGGGCTGCCAGAAAGAGAGTAAGCGTTTCGGCAGGTGCGCTGGGAAGATTGCTCTGATCTGGAAGAGCATTTCGTGACGGGTTGAGATCTATGAGGGGGGGCAAGCTGACTTCTCCGGTTACCTTGACGTCACGCTCCTCAAAAAGAGTAGCCGCAGAATCCGTGATGGGAGGTTCAGCATCTTCCAGGGGAGGGATCAGCTCTGCTCCCGAGGGCGCCACGTTTTTGTCGGTGGCACCGGCGATGACAGGGTTAGCGCCTTCAGCTGGCTCGGATTTTCCGGAGGTGGATTGAGAGGCCGCATTATCAGGGAATGACTCCGGGAAGAGATCAGCAGGGTCAATCTTGAAAACCCCGGCCGATGGAGCCTTAGGCACAGGTTGGATAATGCCTGCAGCTGCCGAGCTTGACCCCTCATTCACTTCGGACGTAATACTTGAATTCTCCGCAGGCGCGGGGCCTGAATGCTGCTGGTAGCGGTCAGCATGTGGCAGCATGCCGGTCAGATCGAGAACAAGATAGACCAGTACGGCGGAGAGTGTCAGAAAGATCAGAAGAAACGACATTCCTGTCCACCTCGGATGGGAGCGCTTGCGATTTTCAAGAGTGCCAGCATGCTCGTGGCTGACCATGGCCCCAAGGGAGGACGCATGGACATTTAGCTTCACGGCCCTTTCAGTCTCCAGCTTTCCCGGCTTTTCTGCGGCCCTGGGTGGGCGCTTTGCTTCCGGGGTGTCTACCACAGAAGAGCTGTCCATCGAATCCGATTTCTCGGAGGTGATACCCTCGGCAGGTTCCGGTTTCGGACCAGATTTCCCGGCGGCAGGAGGGAATGCTTTCTTCTTTTCGGCTCGCGTTCGCCGCTCACTCGGAAGACTGGTGTTGGTGGGGAGAGGTTCCCTTGCCTTCGGCGGGCGAGCCCTGATGGCCTCGGGTTTCAGCGGGACAAGAGGATCAACCGGCGTCTCTTCTGCCTCGCTGGGTTCTCTTCGCGAGGAAGCTGCAGAGAGCTTAGTAGTCCCAGTATTGGTTTGCGTGTGGAAAGACTGATTTTCTGGCTTCTGCTGGCTGGTCCCTGGGACAACATCCAGATCCGAATTTCCAAGTGAAGGGATATTCTTTGCCGAGTTGGTCTCCGCGGGTGGGACTACAGCAGGCTGCGCGAGGGCGCGGGACTGCGGTGAGGGAGAAGAGGTGAGGGTAGTTGATTCGTCAGTGGGTTCACGTAAGGATGGGACCCGTTCCCGATTGGAGGGAGGGGCCTGTTTTTCCTTGGACGCCGTAGACTCAGGAGCACGATCAGGTTTCGTCTCAGCGGGGCAAGGTCCGGAGCCCCCGCTTGGAGCGACTGGAGGATCTGCGTAGGCGGGGGATGAGACCGTGGGCGGTGAGAGAGGCGCGGTATACGCTTGAGAAGCGGGGGCGCTGCCGGCTGTGTCAGGGGAAGGAGACTCAGGCGCCTTGATGATTGCCGCGCAAGACGGACAAGGTCCCTCGATACCAGCCATGGATACCGGGACGCGTAGCTGCACGCCGCATCTGGAGCAAACGAAGGAAAGGAATTCTTGGCTGGTGGACATCCCAGAAATTCAGATAGCAGAGTAAAAATTGTGCTTCAGGACAATCGATTGCCGACGACAAATAGCAAGACCCTATAGGCCGGGGCCCATATTTCTCAGGAAGGAAGGGACCTGAGATGTGAATGAATGTGAGTAAGTCGTCAGCTGGCGTCTCGAACCACGATACCGAGTGCCCTCGGGACGAGATTTCGCTCCTCCTAGTGCTCCAGCGGATTTTCCCCTGAAGCCTCCCCGAGAGCGGCAAGCTCTTCTGGAAGGAACTTCTTGAAACGGGTTTTGTCGATAGCCTTCATGTAGGCTTCCTGCGGGGTTACTATCCCTGCCCGGAGCTTATCCCAGATCGACTCATCCATGAACTGCATCCCATCGGCTTTACCACCAATGATCACGTCGTAAAGTTTCTGAGTCTGCCCTTCCCGGATAATCGCGGAGACCGCCGGAGTGGCAAACATGATCTCATTGACCGCACAACGGCCGGGCTTGTCGCTCCGCTTCATCAGCAACTGCGCTACCACGCCACGAAGGGATGCAGCGAGCATCGTGCGAACCTGTGATTGCTGGTCTGCGGGAAAGACGTCCACGAGACGGTCAACCGTCTTCCGGGCGTTGTTGGTATGCAGGGTTCCAAATACCAGAAGTCCTGTTTCGGCTGCGGTGAGTGCCAGAGAAATAGTCTCAAGATCTCGCATTTCTCCGACCAGAACGATGTCGGCATCTTCCCGGAGTGCAGCACGCAGGCCGTCTGCGAAAGTAGGGGTTTGAATCGGAACCTCTCGCTGAGTGATAATACTGCGCTTGTTCCGGTGCACGAACTCGATTGGCTCCTCTACGGTTATGATGTGTCTGGCGAAGTTCGTATTGATGTAGTCAAGCAAGGCTGCCAGTGTGGTCGATTTTCCAGAACCAGTTGGTCCGGTCACCAGAACGAGGCCAGAGCGCATGTGACCGAACTCCTTCACGACCGTTGGAATATTAAGGTCCTCAAGCGAGGCAATCTCCGTGGGGATCAGTCGAAAAACAGCGGCGAGTCCGTTCTTCTGCTGGAGGTAGTTGCATCGGAACCGTGAATCTTCGTTCATCTCGTAGGCGAAATCCAGATCACCAGACTTGAGGTAGTTCTGAAATGCGTCCGCATCGCAGATCTCTGCGAGCAAATCCTTGAAGTCGTCTCCGGCCAGTCTGGGTTGATCAGGGATAGCCGTTATGGAGCCATGAATACGAACCTTGGGCGGAGCACCCTCCGACAGGTGCAGATCTGATCCGCCCGATTCAATCAGGTATTGAAAGTATGCGTCAATTCTTGCCATGGGAAGAGCAGGTCAGGACTTGAAAAAGGCTTTCATTTGGACCTTGTCCTCGCAGCGGAAGAGGGCTTCCTCCTGCGATATTTTACCCTGAACGTAGAGGTTACGAAGGGACTCATCCATTGTGATCATGCCAACGTTCTTGCCGGTCTGCATGATTCCGGGAAGCATGAAGGTCTTGCCATCCCGAATCGTTGCTGCAACGGCGGGTGTGTTGACAAGGAGTTCAAGGGCCAAGGCCCGGCCATCTCCCTCGATATTGGGAACTAGTTGCTGTGAGATGATGCCGCGGAGAGATTCAGAGACCATGACCCGGATCTGACCTCGCTGATCAACCGGAAAGACATCAAGGATCCGATCCAAGGTCCGGGGAGCGTTTCCAGTGTGCAGGGTTGCGAGAACGAGGTGTCCGGTCTCTGCAGCTGTGAGCGCAAGGGAAATGGTTTCGAGGTTTCTCATCTCCCCGACCATGATTACATCCGGGTCCTCGCGGAGTGCTCCCCGGAGTGCTTTCGGGAAAGATTCTGTATGAGAGTGAACTTCGCGTTGATTCACATGGCAGCGTTCCGAATCAAATACATATTCGATCGGGTCTTCGAGGGTAAGGATGTGATCCTCGCGATCTTTATTGATGAAATCAACGAGGGCGGCAAGAGTAGTAGACTTACCTGAGCCGACAGATCCGGTCACAAGTAAGAGACCGTTGTGATAACGGGTGAGGGGAATCAGGTGGTCCACGGGTAAACCAAGGGCGGTCAGGTCTCGCAGTTCCGTGCTGATAATCCGAAAGACAATGTCGAGTCCCAGCCTCTGCTTTACGACAGAGGCACGAAATCTTCCCTGCTCATTCTGATAGGCAAAATCAACGTCGCCAACTTTCTGCAAGCGGTCCCATTCCCGCTCCGTCAGGAACGATCGCGCTAGTCGCTCGGTGTCGTCTGAGCTGAGAGGCGGATGATCTTCCCAGATCGGTGCCAGACTGCCATAGCGACGCCAAGCAGGGGGATATCTCGACGGAAGATGAATGTCTGAGCAGTCGTACTCGATACCGTAGGCAAGGTATTCATCGACGTGGGCAAGTACTTGGTGTGAGGCCATGGGGTTAGGAGCGCTACGCCTTACAGCGCAGTGATGGCGATGTGGAAACCATAGAAAAGGTCAGGGGCCAAGCAAGGAATCCGTTTACGGACGTTTCGTCAAGAGGTAGTCCCGGATCTGTCTGAATATCCAGGTTCGGATTGAGCCTTTCAGGAAGGATGGAATCCAGCCTAAAAGGCTCTCTCTCAGCGATTGCGGAGCTTGATTTTTCCCCTCGCGGCGTCCCGGAAAAAGCAGGTAGGTCAGGGCGGCTACCCCGATCGAAGTTGCGCCGAAGGCAACAAGCGGGTGGCGTTTCAGATAGGATGAGACCATGTGGCCAGGAGTGATTCTCCGACCCATTCCCACCGATCCCTCCGCGATTATGCGACGGGAAGCATCCAGCCTCAGGACGATCTCTCGTTTCTGCTCGATGTTTCTTTGACTTTGCTGATCCATTCGCCGTCTTTAGTGAACTCGGCCCGGGTGAATTCGAACAGGCTGAGATTCTTGTATCGTTTTAATTTCCGGAACATTCCAAGAGAGAGGATCACATGCAGGAGGCCCGCAGCTATTGCGGACAGCTGCCATCCCATCCCCGAAAAGTTAGATGATAAGCTGTCGATCCACCGTCCGAGGAGAGCAACGCATGCAACTAGGATGAGACTGTAACCAATCCCGAGGACGGCGATTGCGGCGACTGCAAGAGACCCTCGCTTCGCAAGAGTTTCACTCGCCTCTCGTGCCTCGATGGCCAGAAGTTCGCCTCGTGCCCTGATATGTTCACCAAGCCCCTCTCGGAAGCGATGATCCCCGGGTTGTGTTCCTGACTCCTCAGGTGAGGAGTCGGTAGAGAAACCAGAGCCATCAAACCCGTCGGGCATGCAATGTCGTCAGCTTTCGGAGTTGCAAGGGTAACTAGGAAGAAGGGAAGTAGCCCGATAGTCACCTTCGGACAATCAGCCCCATGAGGAATCCGACCCCTGCTGCAACCAGAATGGACTTGGTGGGATGCTGGCGGACGTATTCCTCTACCTCGGATTGGATTTCACGGGCCTTGACCCGGGTTTCTTCCCAGTGCTCGCCCGCAACATCCTTGAACTGGGAGGCTTTCTCTCCCGCCGCATCCGCGAACTGAGAGGCCTTTTCACCCGCAAAATCACGGAATTTCTGAGCTTTCTGTGCGGCGGAATCTTTCAGTAACTGCGCCCGCTCTTCTGCACTCTCTGCGATCTCACGGCCCTTGATGCCGGCAGCTTGGCGCAGGTCGTTCGCAGCCTGCTCGGTGGAGGGAATGTCCTTGGACTGTTCCTCTTGACTGGCAATGGAATCACTCATCGTATCTTAAGTCCTCTGGTTATGTGTTCCAACCTGCCGTAGAATACCCCGGGGCGCAAGCTCGGGTGAAAAAAGAGGGGAACCGTGCGAGGCACAGATGGTCTTGTCGCTGCCGTTGAGGTTGCGTTAGCGCTCCGGGATAATCTGAGCGCGAGGTGGATCCTTGAAAATCGGGTGGGCGGACCCCCCATCCGGCTCCGTGAATGGAGCGCTGCGCCAGACTGGTTCGTTGAGGGGTCCCTGTCCCCGGAATTGAAAAAGTCCCCGGAGCGGAGCAAGGGGAAGTGTCACCAGCCCTAACAAACCTCTCGCGTTCATTCGCATGGTGAGATCTACCTGTTTCTCACTTAAATCGATAAAACCCTCACCCACAAAGGTGGTCGAGGGCGTAGAAGTGAGAAAATCCTTGGTAAAAGCGGTGCCATTCCTGAGGACAAATGTGGCCGAGGCGTCCCGTGCCTGCTCATGACTGTATTCCTTCCCGAGGATCGTTCCAAGTGGAAGAGAAAGAGGGCCGAAAATGGGGACGTTGAAAAGCTGTCCATTCTTCAAGCCCACAACGCCCTTCCCATTCAGTGTACGGGTGTCACCACCAAGGGTGGTAAAGTCCAGACGACCAGTGATTGCTCCCAGGGCCTCTTTTTCGAAGGAGAACTTCTTGCTGATTTCCGAGAGGCTCAGATTGTCCCAGCGGATACCGCCTTCAATAAGGGTTTTTTCCTGCGGGGCTTCACGGATACTTAGGACCCCAGCCCCTGTACCCTGAAAAGTCTGGAAATTTAATGCTGTGACATCATGGCGATTTTCCCTGCTTGCGATGTCAGCTGATAAATTGGCAAGTTGCAGGGTTTTTCCGAGAAATTCGTAGTCGGTGACCCCGGGTGCCTCGATTCTGATATTCATGAGGGTTCCGTTTCCACCATCGCTATGGTCAAAACGACCTGAGGCACTCATGGTCGGGGGTTGGCGGAAACCAAGTAACTCCTCAATGTATGCGGAGGTCCTGGCATCGGCGAGTCGCAGGAGAGGTCCCGGCCATACCTCGCCGGTTAAATTGACGATTTCAGTTGTTTCGCTGCCCCTGTCATATTGAAGACGTTCTAGTTCAAGTTCTCCGCTCAGGGGGCCTCCGTGGCGATTTCTTGGTTCATAGTCGGAGTAATCGAAGATGAGGCTCAAGTCGCGGACATGAAATCCCGTCCGATCTATCCCGAAGCGAGAGGTCCCACTACTGATACGAACGCCGTTGTAGATGGTCTGGCCCAGATTACAGGCGCCATTCAGTTCCCATTGCCCGTCGTCAGATCCGCCTCTCTGCTTGGTAGCCTCGGCAGCGATCGAAAAGGTAAGAGCTCCGGGAACAACTTCCCCGAATCGGAAGGTTCGACCAAGGCGAGCGGCATCCATCCCCTCAGCCTGTATTCGGACGCCCAGCCGGCTGGGATGGGATTGGTGGGTAACTTCACCGCTAATGGATCCGCCGAACACGTTCATCTTCAGGTCGGATATCTCGTTCTTTCGGTAACGGGACCGGATTTTCGCGGACAGTTGACTTATCGGCAGGGAGCGGCCCATGAGATCAAGTTCGGTTTCGCCGGTTGTCTTGATGACTGTATGCACATCCGTGCGGTTTCCCGGGTCCAGATGATCGATTACGCCAGTCGCGGCAAGATAGGGAGGCTTACCGAAGCGATAGGTCTCCGTAACATGTTCTGAGCTCTTTGGGCTGAATATCTGGAGAATCGGTCCGGGCCAGGCCGTGCCCTCCAGATTAAGCAAATGAGTCAGTTGCTCCTTGGCGTCGAAATGAACCTGCTCAACCCGGAGCGTCCCTGTCGCGTCTCCTTCGGCCCGAGGGTCCTTGGAGTTGTCCGGGGAGTCGAAAGTTGCTCTGACTTCGTCGAAAATATAGTCAAGGGGGGACATTGAGAACTTGGCAGTGGCAAGCTTAATGGGAACCCCGTTGTGACTGAAATTCTCGATGCGGAAGTCTCCGGTTGCGTCCCAGTCACTGAGGTCCTGTCTCCACACGGAGCCTCGGGCGTCGATCTCGATCCTGCTGTTTTCGCCGAATTCGCTCTCAGTCAATGCTCTATCGAGGCCAGAGTTTTCGGTGATAAAAGGACGGTAGACGGAAAGAGGTAGACTGGTCTGGGTCCGGTATTGAACCAGATCGTCCTTTACCCTGACTTCACCAGCCATTTCTCCGGATTCGTGTTTCACGATCAGGTCGCGAAGGTACACGTCTCCATTCTGCCACGAAAAAGAGGTGTCAATACCTTCAAAGGGGACTTCGAGAAAGCGGAAAGATTTACAGGAAAGCGAGCCAATGGCACTGAGACTCGTGTTCTTGTCCTGTATCGAAAATCTTCCGCGTGCCTTGATTTCGGGGGAACTCGCAAAAGTGAATTCGCGCAGGCTATCGTCCTTGAGCCCTTCCCGTAATAAGTCTGCAATCTGAATCGAGGATACCCCCTCATATCCTCCAGTCCTATCCTCAAGGTCATAGTGTGCCCGCAGGGTGAGCTTTCCGGCACGATCCGAGAATGACAGTTCTTCCACGTTGAGGCTCCGGTTTCCTAGTTCACCGCTAAGGCGAACATCCTGAATCCGGTAGTTGCCTCTCATCATTTCCCGGGACCTCAGCGAGATGGAAGTGCGAATCGCGGTTGGTCGATCGAAGCTTCCCTTCACTTTAAGTTTCAGTGCGGGGGGGGAGTCATGAGGTAAGGACCACTCATCCAGTTCCCGGAGAAGGTCCTTGGTGAAACTTGTTCGCCGGTCGCGGCCTTCATCTGGGCCTGTTCCTTTCCTCAATTTCTCAAGATCGAAATCATCGAGGGTAATATCCGCTGTGATGCCGATGCCCCGCAGGAGACCGCCACTGGTCTCAACAAGGAGTCGGTTGTGGCGGTCGACGCTGATGCGCCCTGTAAAATCCTCAATCCGCAAGGTTTCTCCGCTGCTCACCGGGATTATCATTTCCGCGTCGTGGAGAAAGGCTCTGCGAATCTGTAGCTTGCCCCGGAACGCCTTGCCGCGGTCAACATCAAACCGAAGCGTGGGAATCTTGGCGACTACGGTTTTATGGGAAGCATCGGTAAAGATCCGGAGGTGGGTTGCGATAACACCCTTGGTGGGGGAGAACCTTACTGATTCAAACTCCGCGTGGATACCCTTGCGTGCCAGTTCATTTGCGATTCTCTCGCTCCAACGGCCTTCAAAACCGTGGCTGTTCAGCCAGTAGAGCCCCAATCCAATGACCGCTACCGCCAGGGCCAGGGTGATAGCTGCCGCGGCCTTGAAATGATTAACCCAGCGTAGAATAGAGGAGGATTTCAAGAAGGGAGGGGGAAAAAGATATGAGGGTTATCCGAAAAAACCCTCGGGATGATAGCACAGGGTGCTGGTGATTGGGAATATTCAAAACCGGTGGGGAATTATGAAATTCAATCTGGTGAACAGGTGGCTGGATCCTTACGCTCGGAACAGGATGAAGGTTGTGGTTCTGGGTAGCGGGAGCAAGGGGAATGCCTCTGTTGTAAAGACCAGCAATACAACAATACTAGTGGACGCAGGACTGAGTGCACGGCAGTTGACGAGGAGGTTAGCCAAGGTTGGGGTCGATCCGGAATCGCTCGATGGAATACTGCTGACGCACGAGCACCGGGACCACACTCGCGGGTTGGAGGTTTTCCTGCGGAGATGCCCGACTCCGGTGTTCACCAATGCGTTGACCCGGGAATCACTTGAGGACCGGCTGAATCATGGTGTGGATTGGCGTATCTTTCAGCAGGGACATGGATTCAAGGTTGGAGAGATAGATGTGGAGGCCTTCGCCCTGCCTCATGATGCGGTCGATCCCGTGGGGTTTGTCTGTCAGGTCAATGACGCAAGTATCGGAATCGCGACAGACCTCGGCTATGTTACCAATCTCATTCGTGACAGGTTGCAGGGCGTAGACGCGTTACTCGTAGAATCCAATTATGACGACAAGATGCTGGATCAGGATCCGAAGCGACCGTGGTCGATCAAGCAGCGAATCTCTTCGCGCCATGGACATCTCTCGAACGCGCAGACCGCTGAACTGGTTGAAGGCCTTCTGAGTCACGGTCTGAGGACTGTGATGCTCGGGCATCTCAGTGGCGACTGTAATTCTCCGGAACTGGCCATGTCGGTGATTCGCGAAGTCGGCACGGACAGGCAGCTTGTTGTTCATGTGGCTTCCCAGGATGAGCCGACCGAGTGGATGAGCATCGGCAGAGAGGACTTGGAAGAACCCTCATCCTCCGTCGTGATGAGTCAGATGAATCTCGCGATAGGGACGAATTTGTAGGGGTTTTAACCTTTGCGCATCGGGAGTTCCCCGTCATGCTCCCCGCCCTTGAATTCACCTGCAGTCAAACCTTCCCTTGAAGAATTTTGCGATCTCGCAGAGCGGGGAAACGTAGTCCCGGTGTATGCACAACTGGCGGCTGACTTTGAAACGCCTCTCTCTGCGTATCTCAAGATTCGGGATGGTAACCACGCTTTTTTGTTTGAAAGCGCCGAAAGCACCGATGCCAGTGGCCGCTGGTCAATTGTGGGAAGCTGTCCGACACGAATCTTCGAGGCTCGTGGCCGTGACATTCTGATCCGGAAGGGGGGCGAGGAGACATCCATTACTGCAGAGCAGGACCCATTGGCTGAGCTCGAAACGTTTATGTCGAGCTTCGAGCCGGTGTGCCATGGGAATGCGCCACCCTTTTTTGGAGGTGCCGTCGGATACCTCGGTTACGACGGGGTTCGTCAGTTTGAACCGAGTATTGGGGAGTCACCCCCCGATGATCTTGATCTGCCGGAGGCAGTGTTTATGATTACGGACTCTGTTCTTCTTTTCGATCACAAGTTGCGCCGCCTGCTGGTCGTCGCGAACGCCATGGTTGATGATCACCCTACGGTGGATGAAGCCTACTTTGAGGCTGTTGGCCGAGTGGCGTCCCTGATTGAAATTCTTGATCGACCCCTGCATGTGCCAGCCCTCAACGGGCTTCAGGATGCGGTCGTTCCTGAACCCGTGAGCAATACCACACAGGAGCACTTCGAATCCATGGTGGAGGTAGCGAAGGAATACATTGCTGCCGGCGATATATTTCAGGTGGTTCCGAGTCAGCGTTTTGAGGCGCCATTTGAAAAAGCTCCAATAGACCTTTACCGAGCCCTCCGCCACGTCAATCCGTCACCCTATATGTTCATATTGGAGATGGGCGATTTTTCCCTTGTGGGAAGCTCTCCGGAGGTTCACGTGCGATGCGTTGAAGGTAGAATAGATATACGGCCGATCGCTGGTACGAGATGGAGAGGGCAGACAGTTGAGGAGGATGATGCTCTTGCGGCAGACCTGCTGTCTGATGAGAAGGAGCGGGCAGAGCACGTCATGCTCGTGGACCTGGCGAGGAACGATGTGGGCAGGATTGCAGCTCATTCCACCGTGGAGGTGAACGATTTCATGATCGTGGAGCGCTATAGCCACGTCATGCACATTGTCTCCAATGTTACTGGCCAGCTTTCGCCCGAACATAGTTCCTATGATGTCCTGAGGGCTACTTTTCCTGCAGGAACAGTCAGTGGCGCACCCAAGGTCAGGGCCATGCAGATTATAAATGAGTTGGAGCGTAACAAGCGTAACGCCTATGCAGGCGCAGTTGGTTACTTTGGATGGGATGGTGCTCATGATTCCTGTATTGCCCTTCGAACATGCCTCCTCAAGGACGGTAAGGTCTACGTTCAGGCTGGTGCCGGAGTGGTGGCAGATAGTGACCCAGTCTACGAATATCGTGAGACCGTGAACAAGGCGATGGGCATGCTCAGAGCCATCGCCCTCGCAAACACACTGGAAAGCTAATAAGAACGAAAGCCATGGAATCACTCGTGGGTCACCCAATCTGGACAAGGACGTCCACGCATCAGGCGCCACTGATTACGGTCCCATAACCCTCACCCCTATCGCTCATGCTTCTTGTTATAGATAACTATGACTCCTTCACTTATAATCTCGTCCAGTTTTTCGGCGAGCTGGGCGCGGAAATGGAAATCCGGAGAAATGACGAGATAACGGTCGAGGAAATCAAGGATTTGAAGCCGGAACGTATCTGCATATCCCCGGGACCCTGCAGTCCTAACGAGGCGGGAGTCAGTTGTGAGGTGATCAGTGAGTTTGGATCAGAGGTGCCTATTCTGGGTGTATGTCTTGGTCATCAGTCAATAGGGCAGGTCTACGGAGGAGACATCGTACGAGCGGAGCAACTGATGCATGGAAAGACGTCAATGATCGAGCACGACGGACAGGGCGTCTTCCAGGGCTTGGATTCACCGCTCAAAGCAACCCGTTATCATTCTCTGATTATCCGCGGGGATTCGCTCCCGGACTGTCTTGAGAAGACGGCATGGTGCGGAGACCTGATCATGGGAGTAAGGCATCGCGAGCATCCTGTGCATGGCGTACAATTCCATCCGGAATCAATTCTGACTGAGGGCGGAAAGACGCTTCTTGGAAATTTTCTGGAGATGGATCACCAGTATGGCGGGCGCTGATGTAATCTCGGGTAACTAGGCGTCGATACTGACAGCCAGGTCGGTCCCCAGATCTTCGAGGGCAGCAATGAGACCCTGTTCATCAAAGTCCTCTTTGACCGTGACCGATCCGGTAGCCTTGAAAACGGGATGACCAGCGTGCGGGGCCGACTCAAGATTACTGGAAAGTTCCTCCACATTGCCCCCGGTGCGGACGATGGCGGATGCTAGTTCCTGTATGATCCCGGGCCGATCGTTCCCTATGACATCGAAGGAGATAACCTTCTGGCCATGTTTAATAGAGGGGACTTCCTCCGAGACGGATACTGTCAGATTATCAAGAGCGCGCAGGTCGGAGAGGAGGCTCTCATAGCTTTCGTCGGGACACTGAATTCTCAACATTCCCGCGAAATTCCCAGAAAGATGCGACATACGGGATTCTTCCCAGTTTCCACCATGCCGGATAATGGTGGCTGACAGCTCGTTCACGAGGCCGGGGCGGTCCGGACCAATCAAGGTCATTACGAGGTTATGCATTTTCAGGGATTTCGGTGTTCAGGCAGAAGTCTTCGCTACCGCCCGGATGATACGGTTACTCTACGATAACCCGGGTGCCTATCTCGGCGTTCTCGAAGAATTTCTTTGCCATGTCTGCCGGGAGGCGAACGCATCCGTGTGAAGCTGCGTAACCGGGAAGGTGACCTGCGTGCATCCCAACCCCATGGTTGAAACGCAGGAAGTGGGGCATTGGCGAGCCAACGAACTTCTGTCCCGGCCCGGGCTTGTCCTTGCGGGAGTCGGCGTCGTCGTTGACCACTGTTCCGGTTGCAAGATCTATAATCGTGCCATAGGTCCTTGAGAAATAGTCAACCGCCTTCTGGCTTACCGTGAAATTTCCCGGACTCGTAGTATATTTGGAACTACCGGTTGAGACAGGGGTCACCCCTGCAAGCTGACCTCCCTTGTAGAAGTAAGCTTTCTGTTCCGCCCTGACGATGTGGATTGCAGTGGGGCCAAGGAGAGAGTCTCCGTCCCAGAACTTGGAGGCCTCGGCGGGATTGACAGGCGCGCTTGATGACGGGCTGCTCGTAGCAAGGCCAGCGAGATATCCCGAAGAGGGAGGAGGCTGATCATAAATCCGGGAGATCTGTCCGCAGGAGATAAGGGTTCCAGTGGCGAGAGCAGCCAGTAAGGAGGAGAGCTTCATAGCGATAGATCCTTGGGGTGTCCTCCGGGACGTAAACGATCGGTTCTTTGTTTGGTGATTCCCGTAGGTAGCGGGAAGGACATGAAAAAATTGAAGGGTATTTGACGCGAGAGGGTCGGAGGATCAGAGCTCATCCTTAACCCGGAATTGAAGAGTGCGGTGCTTCTGACGCCATGCCTCAGGCTTCAGAGTTCCGACAGTGTTGTCGTCGTATTTGCGCCGTAATCCCTCAAGCTGATTTTTCATCTGGGAGACCTGGGCTGCGTATTTCTCATCCTGGTACAGGTTTTTCAATTCCTCGGGATCCTCTTTCAGGTCGTAGAACTCCCATTCCCCGAATTCGTAAAACTGAATGAGCTTATATCGCTCGGTCCTGATCCCGTTGTGACGAGGAACCTGATGGACGCTTGGATACTCGTAGTAGTGGTAGTAAATGCTGTCCCGCCATTCTCCGGGGGTCTCGCCCTTGAGGAGAGGGACGAGCGACTGCCCCTGCATATCCTCCGGAATTGCGACTCCGGCAGCTTCAAGAAAGGTTTCGGCGTAGTCGAGGTTCTGCACCATATGTTTCTTGTCACGCGAGCCAGGCTTGGTCACTCCCGGCCACTTGATTATGAGCGGCATAAGGAGGGACTCTTCATACATCCAGCGTTTATCGAACCAGCCATGATCCCCGATGTAGAACCCCTGGTCTGAGGAGTAGACCACGATCGTGTTATCCGAAATTCCCATCTCATCGAGTGTTCGCATCAAGGTTCCAACGCTCTCGTCGACCCCTCGCACGGACCGCAGGTAGTTCTTTGCGTATCGCTGGTATTTCCAGCGAACGAGGTCCTTTCCCTTCAGGTTGGCTTTCCTGAGTTCGGCGTCGCGTGGAGCGTAGTGATCGCGCCAGGCTGTAAGCTGGGTGGGCGTCATCCTTGACATGTTGCGCCACGCGGACTTGTCAAACATGCCCTTCCGATCCGCTCCCTTGTAGGCAGGCGTCAGGTTGTAAAAGAGATCGAACTGCAGGTCCATATGACCATCAATCTCAAGTTCCTGCCAGCGTGCAGGGCTGGCGTTGTCTTCCCATTTATCAAAGAGTGTTTCGGGTTCCGGAAGATCCTCGTCGGCCCAGAGATGGAGATGACGAAGGGCGGGCATCCAGTTACGGTGGGGTGCCTTGTGCTGGCACATGAGGAGAAATGGCTTCTTTTGGTCCCGCCCCTTCTTGAGCCAGTCTACGGCGAGATTGGTCACAACGTCCGTGCAGTGCCCCTCAATAGTGGTTTTTCCCTCGGGCGTGAGGAGATCGGGATTGTAATAGAGACCCTGTCCGGGAAGGACCATCCACTTATCGAACCCCTGTGGTTGTGATTTGAGGTGCCACTTTCCGAACATCGCGGTCTGGTATCCTGCGGTCTGCAGAAGTTTTGGGAACGTTTGCTGGGATCCATTGAAGTTGTTCCCATTGTTCATGAAGCCATTCTTGTGACTGTGCTTTCCAGTGATGATCACTGCCCGGCTTGGGCCGCAGATGGAGTTGGTGCAAAAACTCTTATCAAAAAGCATCCCCTCTGCTGCCAGACGGTCGATGTGGGGGGTTGGGTTGGCGCTCTTCAGCCATCCATTATATGCGCCGATGGCGTGAGGGGCATGGTCGTCACTGAAAATGAAAACGATATTGGGCTTTTGTTGGGCGCCAAAGGAAAGGGCAGAGGTAGCAAGCAGGAGGAAAAGGAGTATTCTCATGATATGTCAGGGAAGGAGGGGATTATTTCTTCAAGTCGACGCAGAGCAAGCGATTCTGACCCCGCATGAGAAGTCGTCCCCCACTGAGGGCCATCGGACTCCAGAATTTAAGGTCAAACTTCTTGTCGGGGTCACTTCCGAACACATTTGCAGATGCAAGAATGCGGAAGCCTTCCGGGCTGACTTCACCAAGCCGGAGGGTTCCATTTTCCCCGTCCTGAATGATCATCATGCCATCAGCATAAAGACTGCCGCCTCTTCCCATGAAGGGTTCATTTCCTGTCTCTTATACACATCTCCGAGCCCACGAGACAGGCAGAAATCTCGTATGCCGTCTTCTGCTTGAAAAA
>CAXEFH010000006.1:0-30594 GCA_963989605.1 uncultured Roseibacillus sp.
TTTTTTTTTCAAGCCGACGACGGCATACGCGATTTCTGCCTGTCTCGTGGGCTCGGAGATGTGTATAAGAGACAGGTAAAGGCCTGAGCTTGAAAGAAAAGGCTCGTCGAAGGCGCCAGCTTGAGCAATTGAAAGACCGCGCCAAGAGCGAGTATTGCGAGGCGCGCTCCTCCGAAATCCATGGCACCGGTGTCTACGCGGTGAAGAAGATTCCGACCGGCAAGCGGATCATTGAATATCTGGGCGAAAGGATTGACAAGGAGGAGAGCGAGAGGCGAGCCACTGCGCAGATGGAATTGGCGGAAAAGACAGGGGATGCTGCGGTCTATATTTTTACGCTCAACAAGAAGTGGGATCTCGACGGAAACGTGCCGTGGAATACAGCTCGCCTTCTGAATCATTCCTGCGATCCAAACTGTGAGGCTTGGATTGAAGAAAAGCAGATTTTTCTCTATTCGCTCCGCGATATAGAAGAAGGCGAGGAGTTGACGTTCGACTACGGTTTCGACATCGAAAACTATAAGGACCATCCATGTTTATGCAGAAGTGATAATTGTGTGGGCTATATCGTTGGAAGGGATTACTGGGATGAGCTAGCGGATCGTCTGTCCCAGAAGACGAAATGAGTGTTTGAGAGCTTTTATGGCAAGGAGGTCTCATGGCTCGATTCCCAACAGGTTTCAGACGTTGGTTTATACAGCGGTTGCAGATATCCCGTGGGGAAGGGTAGCTAGCTATCATGCTCTCGCCCGGCATCTAGGGTGCAGATCTCCCCAGGCCATAGGACAGGCCCTCGGCCGTAATCCATTTGCTCCTCAAGTGCCCTGTCACCGGATCATCCGGAAAGATCTCTCTCTGGGAGGATATGCAGGTTCGACATTGAATGCCGCGGCAGCGAAAAAACGGAACCTCCTTGAGGAGGAGGGAGTTCTCTTTGATGCGAAAAACCGGCTCATCGATCAGGCTCTTATCTGGAGCTGGAACGATTGACTGTTGGCAGATCATCCTCAGACGGTATTGTCCGCATTATGCGTTGGATTTTTCTCGTTCCTCTTTTTTGTGCATTCGGGTCTTTTTGTTCCCGGGCGGCTGGTCCTGAGGAAGCCTCGGAGATCAGGTCCAATTACGAGAGAGCTCTCGAGGAGTGGGCTCGTAAGCTGGCTGTCGCAGAGCCCGAAGCGCAGTTGAACGTGTGGGAGAATCGGCCAGTTTCAGCCCACCATGGAGGGTTGATGTGGAGAGAGATCGGCGACTCGCTTGATAAGGAATGGGCGATAGAATATTGCGTGTGGTTTTTGGAGCGAGCTCCGGTGTATGCAGCCGCGCGTGAGGAGGGAAGTGCGGTTTCGCGAGCTGGCCTTATCGTGGATGCCCTGAGCAGGGTTCATTCCCGGAGCCCCCGGGTCGGCATGCTCTGTCTTGCCCTGACAGGCCAATCGGACCCGGCAATAATGAAGGCGATCGAAAAGGTTGAGAGGGAGAACCCAAATCCCGAGGTTCAAGGTCAGGCTTCTCTCGCCATTGCGATGATGCTCAAGGGCCTTGGTGACGATCCCGAAGTGATGTCCAGAAGGATCGATCATCTGCGGAGTGCCATCATCAAGGCCCATGAGGTTGCGGTGGGCGATACGACGGTTTCGAAGCTCGCAATGGATGAAATTTTCATTATCCAGAATCTCACGAAGGGCCGTACGGCTCCGGACGCGATCGGGAGGGATTCAGCTGGGGAGCCCTTCAAGCTCAGCATGCTGAAAGGGAAGGTTACTGTGCTTGCTTTCTGGCATACGCGGATGAGAGAGGCGGAGCGGGGTCTGGATCTCTTGCGACAGCTTCACAAACAACATGGGCAGAGAGGTCTGGACCTGATTGGCGTCACTTCCGATTCCAAAGAGGTTCTTCGGGGCCTCAGGGCAAACAATACAATTCCCTGGCGAAACCTTTCCGATGAGAACGGCCGCATTCATTCCCAGTTCCGGGTCAGGGATCTGCCAATCGTGTATGTTCTGGATGAGCAGAGGAAGATCAGATACATAGGGGGTCCAGGTTCTTTCGTAGACCTGACGGTTGAGGGAATGCTTGCGGAATAGAGGTCGGGTCTTCCCCGGGAGAGAGAAGAGTGCCCTCCGGGTCTAATTTGAGCGCTCCCGGCTCAATCGGCGGGGCCAGCGCGCTCCTGTTTCTTTGCGATCTGATCGAGGACACCATTGACAAAGCCAGGGGAGTCAGTCGTGCCAAAGGCCCGTGCTAATTCAATGGCCTCGTTGATGACAACCGGATTGGGAGTACTCTCATCAAAAAGGAGTTCATAGCTTCCGAGCCGAAGGATCGCCCGGTCGACACGATCAAGTCTATCGGGAGAGTAGTTCTCGATTACAGCCGCCAGCTCAACGTCGATTGTCTCAAGATGGTGACGCAGTTTCTGGTAGAAGTCTTCGATCGAAGCTGAGGCCCGGGAGAGTTCCTGCTCTGCCTTGGCAATAGCCCGGAGCTCGGGTAATTCAGTCAAATTATCACCGAGAGCAAGGGAGAGGCGGCCGGAAAGAGGTGCGACCTGGTCATTCAGATCTACGGCCTGCTCTCTCAGGTCTTTCAGGGCAGGAAGGGTTGGGTCTGACCCCATCGCGGCATTGGCTGCTGCAATTGAGGCTCGGTTGCGACGGCGAGCCTCTTTCATGCTTTCACGAAGCCTTTCCGGCTCCCTGTTTCCATTCCATTCGCGACGGAGGCTCTCGAGATGCTCCTGAAGAATGCTCTCCTCTTCTCCCCATTTACGAAGGTGTAACCCGATGTCATCTGAGGGATCCGAATCGCCAATAAGATCAAGGGTTCGCTGGATTTGATGGAAGGGTTCAAGGAGCTTTTCCCTTCCCTGTTGAAGATGTAATACCGCCTTCGCACGCGCCTTGGTGGACTTATCCCGTATCGCTTCAAGAAGCAGGTGCAGGACCGAAGGATCGAGGTTTTCGGGAAGAGGTCCGGATGGGTGCAACGCGTAGAGAAATTGCACCAATGACTCGCGCATGCGGCGTCGTGGAGAATCAGGCATTCTTGGCTTGGGAGCGCAGGGTTCCGTTGCGGTCAAGTTCTGAGAAGACGTCTACCATTGAGGCGGCGGCCCGGGCAGCTTCGATCCCGCGGTTAATTTTATCTCCGATGCAGCGAATATGTGCCTGAGCCTCATCCTGAACGAGGAGCACCTCGTGAATGACCGGTGTTCGGTATTCCAGCGCAAGTTGCTGAAGGGAGTCTGTAACATTGCGAGCCACGAGGTCGGCATGGGAAGTCTCGCCTCGAATGATAACTCCCAGTGCGATGACGCAGATGGGCTTTTCGAGTTCGAGGAGGGCCTTGGTTGCTACTGGAATTTCAAACGCACCGGGGACCCTTACCAGATCGACCCGCGCCTGCGGGAGGTGTTCGCTCAGTTCATGGATGACATTATCTACCAGGCTGTCGGTATAGATCTCGTTGTATTTCGATGCAACGATCGCAAGTTTGCCGGCCTTGGAGTGCAGAACACGGGGCTTTCGCGGAAGCGCTTGGGACATTGTGACTGGATTGAGGGAGGGTTCTTGGCGGGGAGTTCTTGTCAGATGTGACAGAACCGCTTCTAGAGCCGATGCCCAAGCTTGTCACGTTTGGTATCCAGATAGCGCTGGTTGTGAGGATTTGGATCGGAACGGATGGGGGCCTGCTCAACGATTTCGAGGCCGTATCCGTCCAGACCAATGACTTTCTTGGGGTTGTTGGTGAGAAGACGAATTTTCCTTATCCCGAGATCATGAAGAATTTGCGCGCCCATGCCATAGTGCCGGAGGTCCGATCCAAACCCCAGTTTTTCATTCGCCTCAACTGTATCGAGACCCTGCTCCTGTAGTTTGTAGGCATGGATTTTGCCAGCAAGTCCGATTCCTCGCCCCTCCTGGCGCAGATACAGTAAAGCTCCTCCTTCCTCTGCGATGCGCCTGAGAGCCGTGTGAAGCTGGCTTCCGCAGTCACAGCGGCGCGAGGTGAAGACGTCCCCGGTCAGACACTCGGAGTGAACTCGGACCAAGACAGGTTTGTCAGGAGAGATCTCGCCGCGGGTGAGGGCGAGGTGATGAGATCCGTCGGTCAGGACGCGATAGAGATGACATGAGAAATCACCGTAGTCCGTTGGAAGATCGATCGTCTCCTCGAACTCAACGAGGCGCTCCGTGCGGCGACGATACTCGATAATCTGTGCGATCGTACACGCTTTCAAACAGTGTTGCTTCTGATATTCTCCAAGGTCCCCGACTCGTGCCATGGTACCATCCTCATACATGATTTCGCAGAGCACCCCAGCAGGAGGAAGATTCGCCATCCGGGCAAGATCCACTGCAGCCTCCGTATGACCAGCTCGGCGTAGGACACCATCGTCTGCTGCCTGAAGCGGAAAAACGTGACCTGGTTGCACGAGGCTCTCCGAGGGAGCGTTTTCATCGGCGAGGAGGCAGATAGTCTTGGAGCGATCCGCTGCTGAGATCCCAGTGGTAATTCCCTCTGCAGCGTCGACCGACACCGTGAATGCAGTCCGATGTTCTTCCCGGTTTCTTCGAGACATGGGCGGGAGCGCGAGGGCCTCGACCCGCGCGCGGGTGAGGGGAGCACAAATCAGCCCTCGACCATGGGTGGCCATGAAAGCGATGGTTTCGGAAGTAGAAAGTGATGCTGCTCCGATAAGATCGGCCTCATTCTCCCTTCCGGGGTCATCTGCGACGATGACAAGTCTCCCGCTGGCGAGGTCGGTGATAATTTCCTCAACTGGACTGAATTTAAGAGCTGACACGGCCTGACTGGTCTGTTCGGGATTCGAATCGATGTTTTCCTGAATGGGTCTACTTCAGATTAACGGAAAGAAAAGGTATAGAAGTAAAAGAGCCGATATTATCGAGGTGCTTCTTCGGTTTTCCATGCGTGAGGTGGTTGCCCGCGCTCTCTTCAATCCGGTCCTCGGCTCTATGTTAGTCTCTAATACAAAAATTAGCCTAACCTAAAATATCATTGCCCTGAGTCAGCTCCGATGGCACCCTTGCGTCACATGAAACCATGGCGTTGCATCACTTTCGCTGTTTTGTTTTGTCTTCTCCTCGGGAATTGTGAGGAGGCTCTCGAGAGCGCGGGAAGGCCTGCAGATTCCAAGCCGTATGTGATTACGGCGACCACGGGAATGGTTGCCGACCTTGTGCGGCAGGTAGCTGGCGACCGCGCCCGTGTAGACGGTATCATTCCGGAGGGTGTGGACCCGCACCTGTATGCGGCCACTACTAATGACGTGAAGGCCCTTCGCAACGGTGATGTGATTTTCTATAATGGATTGAACTTGGAGGGAAAAATGGCCGGAGTTCTCGCGAAGATGGCAGTTCGTAAACCGGTCTGCGCCCTTGCGGAGGTGATTGACGGGGTCGGGGAATACTCGATCAAGGCATCGGGAAATGAGGTAGACCCCCATATCTGGATGGATGTGGCTGGCTGGATGAGAGCATTGGAGGTTGTCTCAAACACCCTCGAGGACTATGACCCCTCGTTTGGTTCTTACTACCGGGAGAGGGCGGATTCCTATCTGGGAACGCTGAGAAGGCTGGATGACTACGTCAGAGAAGTCCTACTTTCCATTCCGGCCGATCAGCGAGTTCTCGTGACTGCTCATGATGCCTTTGGCTACATGGCTCGAGCTTATGGACTAGAGGTTCACGGCGTCCAGGGGTTAAGTACGGAGGCAAAGCCCAGTCTGCGGGACATTGAAATGCTTGTCGATTTTCTCGTGGCGCGGAAAATTCCTGCCGTGTTTGTGGAAAGCTCGGTATCACGCAAGAGTGTGGAAGCTCTGATCGAAGGCGCCGGGGCCCGGGGGCACAAGGTGGTGGTAGGAGGACAACTATTCTCGGATTCAATGGGAGCGGCTGGAACGTATGAGGGCACCTATGTTGGAATGATTGACCATAATGTGAATACCATTGCCCTAGCCTTGGGAGGAGTCGTCCCGCGTGGAGGATTCAGGGAGTGGTCAGAGAGGAAGCCATGAAATCGTTTGTTGACGATCGCCGGGCGCCCACGGATGGACGCCCGGAGCATCCAGATACGATCCCGCTGGCAATTCATGACCTGACGGTTGCCTATCACCGGAAACCGGTGATCTGGGACGTGGAGTTAAATATCCCGGAAGGCAAGCTGGCTGGAGTGATTGGCCCCAATGGAGCAGGAAAAAGTACTTTGCTTCGGGCCTGCCAGGACCTCGTGCCCAAAACCTCTGGGGAGGTCCAGATTTATGGGCGACCCTACAGGGAGCAGCGGAAGGTGGTCGGGTATGTTCCCCAGCGCGAGAGTGTGGATTGGGATTTCCCTGTCAGTGCCCTGGATGTTGTTGCCATGGGTACCTACGGGAAACTGGGATGGTTCCGGCGAGTTCGGAAAAAGCAGAGAACACTCTCGATGGAATGCCTGGAAAGGGTCGGCATTTCCCACCTTGCGGACCGTCAGATCAGTCAGCTTTCCGGAGGGCAGCAGCAACGAGTTTTCCTGGCGCGTGCGCTTGCTCAGGATGCGAGGCTTTATTTCATGGATGAGCCTTTTGCTGCGGTTGATGCAGCAACCGAGCAGGCCATTGTAAGTCTCCTGAGGAATCTAAATGATACCGGGAAAACCTGTCTCGTCGTTCATCATGATCTGGCGACTGTCACGCAGTATTTTGACTGGTTGGTTCTCCTGAACATGAGGGTAGTGGCGTCTGGACCTACCGATGAGGTTTTCACCCGAGAGAACCTGCAGAAGACCTACGGAGGAAAGCTCAGTCTTCTCGATGATGTGGCGGACCGATTGCGCAATGTTGGGAGATAAGCAAATCAGGGCGCTTACCGTCCTATCCGCCTTCGTGGTGTGGCTTCTTTCCGGAAGCGGTGTGGAAGCCGCATTGTCGGATGCTGCAGGTAAAGGAGATGTCTGGAAGCTCCTCACTCTGCAATCCTATAACTCCCGCCTTGTCATTATATCGACAGTACTTCTCGGAGTAACCTCTGGTCTGGTAGGAGTCTTCCTGCTTCTTCGGAAGCGCTCCCTGATGGGTGACGCTCTATCTCACGCGACTTACCCGGGGATCGGGTTGGCGTTTCTAGTGATGATTTCCCTTGGGGGAGAAGGGAAGTGGTTGCCCGGCCTTCTGCTTGGAGCGGCGGTAACTGGTGTGATCGGGGTAGTGCTGGTTCTGACAATAACCAAAACTACTCCCCTGAAGGATGACGCAGCCATGGGGATCGTTCTCGGGGTCTTTTTTGGCGGTGGCGCCGCGATTATGAAAGTAGTCAGTAATCTTCCGGGGGCAGATGCGGCCGGGCTCGATAGCTTCGTTTACGGGACAGCGGCATCCCTGGTCTTCAATGACTTTATTCTGATTTTGCTTGTGACCGGTATTGTTTGTGGGGCGGTAATGCTTCTTTCAAAGGAATTCACCCTCGTTTGCTTTGACGAGTCATTTGCTACAAGTCAGGGCTGGCCGGCGCGCCGGTTGGATCTGGCCATGCTCGGGCTTGTTACAGCAGTGACCGTAGTGGGGCTTCAGGCCGTGGGACTGGTATTGATCATCGCGTTCCTGATCATACCCGCCGCCGCAACTCGGTTCTGGACGGATAAGTTGCGGTCGATGCTCGTGCTCTCCGCCTTGATCGGTGGGACGAGTGGCTGGCTTGGATCCAGTCTCAGTGCACTCTTTCAGGATCTTCCCACGGGAGCTGTCATCGTTCTGGTTGGGGCGGCAATATTCACGTTCAGTCTGGTGTGTGGTTCCGCTCGTGGCATCTTTCCCCGCTTTGTGCGTCAGACGCGTCTCAAGCGGAAGGTCGGAAGGCAGCATCTCCTCCGGGCCATCTACGAGATTCTCGAAAGTCGGCAGTTGGATAATCTGGAGCCTGTCAGCAATCTTTCCATAGATCTTGATTTGCTGGCGAGCCACCGCTCCTGGTCCTATGCCGCGCTGAATCGTCTCCTGCGAACTGCACGAGCAGAGGATCACCTCGAGAAGGAAAAGGCCGGAAGAATACGCCTTTCTGAGGCAGGATTCGGTGAGGCGTCCCGGGTCACGAGGAATCACCGGCTCTGGGAGCTCTATCTCATCCGGCATGCGGACATTGCCCCATCTCATGTAGACCGTGATGCCGATCTCGTTGAGCATGTCCTTGATGCTGACGTTGTGCAACAGCTTGAGATGGAACTTCAAGGGCGACCAATCAGGATGGACGTGCCGCCTAGTCCTCACCTTATCGACCAGTCAGCAGGTTGAGTAGAATGATCAATGGAGTTGGATTGGGATAGCTTGGACACCTGGACGGTTGTGATCGGAGGCCTCTGCGCGGTAGCCACCGCCATTCCCGGTTGTTTTCTGGTCCTTCGCCGAATGAGCATGATGGGCGACGCTATCAGCCATGCGATTCTTCCAGGGCTCGCGGTGGGGTTTTTGCTGACGAATAGTCGGATTACTCCTGTCATGTTCATCGGGGCTGCGTGCGCTGGTCTTCTCACAGCGGCATTTACCCAGTGTATCAGTAAATATGGAAAGGTGGACCGGGGTGCAGCAATGGGAATTGTTTTTACCAGCCTCTTTGCGTTGGGCCTCATTCTCATCCGGCAGTCGGCAGGATATGTGGAACTGGATGCCGGCTGTGTGCTCTATGGATCACTGGAATTCACCGTCATCGACGTGGTTCAGATTGGTTCCATCGAGATCCCCCGGGCGGTCCTCAGTATTGGCTCCGTCATGTGCTTTAATATTCTCTTCATTGCGCTCTTGTTTAAAGAATTGTCGATATCCTCGTTCGATCCATCCCTCGCGTCCACACTTGGAATAAGTTCCGGCCTGATGCATTATTTGCTCATGGTGGTGGTGGCGTTGACCACCGTTGCCTCCTTTGAGGCTCTGGGCAGTATTATCGTGATCGCCATGTTGGTGGTGCCCCCCTCAACGGCCCTTCTTCTTACGAACCGCCTGTCTCATATGCTTCTGTTGAGCGCCGTAATTGGATTGCTTTCTGCGTTTCTTGGGCACTTTGGGGCCTTGGCGATCCCACAGGTATTTGGTTTTCAGGGGACGGTTACCTCTGGAATGGTAGCAGTTGCTGCGGGACTACTGTTCTTTTGTGCCTGGGTCTATTCTCAGTTTCAGGATCCATCGACTCGGATCGCAGTGAAGGGATCCAGGCGCGGAACGAAAGTCCCCGCATCGACAGGAGACGAGGCCTAACATTTTCTCGAGAAGGGGCCGTCGGGGTGGCCCCCAATAGTTTGCAACAATAGTTGCGCGAAGTCTGGAGGGTGTGATACCATGGCATTCTGCCGGGTGGTCTGTAACGACTGAAACCCGGGGCGCTAGCTACCACACATCATGACAGAATCAACGATGTCCGCGTTGAATCCGGACCGAGCAACCTTGAATTTTCTGAATGGTTTCCCGGAGAAGGTACGTAAAAGAGGAGAGAAGCTGCAGCAGGATGGTGCGGTGACCCAGATTTTCGGTAATCACCTTTTTATCCAAGGGCGCGTGGAGGATAAGGACGGAGTTCATCGGACAACTCTGCGCCTCCAGGGCAACAGATGGTTTGGTAACTGCACCGAGGAAAAGGAGGATATTGCTGGTGCGGCAATGTATGCCACGATGCTGGAACGTATGCACCGGGGAGAGGACTTGCCGGAGTCTCCCAACGAGTTTGATGACACCCCGGTAATAGACCTGATCGAGGATAAGTTGGAGAGAGAGGTTGACGACAAGGAAGCGGACTTTGTGAGCAAGGTCGAAAAGCGGTATCGGCGGTATGTCATCGAAGGGGAAATCCATGACCATGACATGGTGCGGCTGAGTCCGCGTTGGGAAATCAACAGTTATGAGCCCCTTGAGTTGTGGCCTGTTCCCCCGGGTGACATTATCGAGTTCTGGAATTATATCGCCTACGCTTTTTACAAGCGGAAGTTGAACTACCCAGAGTTCATGAACGCGATCACCGATCTTGGAGCGGTGCAGCGCAAGATGAGCGACTGGGAGCAGGAGAGGGAAATCGCCGCATGGTATGACCGCATTGAGCGGGTGAATGATCGTCCTCCTCAGAGAAATCCCATCGAAGCGGAGTTCCGGCTCGTTTCGACAATAAACGAGGCGCGCATAGAGGCGCGGGAAGGGGACGGGGAATGGTATGCCTTACGGGAGAAACAGGAGATTGAGCGACTTTTGGAATTCTACCGGGATTCGGCCTTGAGGATTGACGCTGCCAGCCAGATCCTGTGGGAACATTTTCTCAGTTTCTACACTGAGCATGGAGAAACCGGTCTCGATCTAGACGACGAGGAATCCTGTCGATTTCTGAATCGCATGTTCTGTCAGGAAGCCGTGAGAGGACGACTGGTAAACCTTGATGTGCGGGAATTCAAGGTGGTCAAGGACTCTCTCAAGTGGGTATGCGATGATGATCCGGCCAATCCAAATTGCTTTGCACTTCAGCTGGTAACCAAAGGCGGAGAGGATGTTTCCCACTCGGTACGGCTTCTGCCGGGGCGGGAGGAACTTTACCAGTCTGACGAAACCGTGTTCCCGGGGCCTCCTCGCTGGCTCGAAGAAACCGAGGTGATGCCACGGTATCTAATCCCCAAGACGGTAATTGACAGTCTTGAGGGTGTTGAATTTCTCAGGAAAATCGGGGCCAGGCTGCCTGAGTCGATGAGGCGCAGGGTTGTCGATCTCGACCTTTACCCAAGGTTTGAAATGAAGATCGTCCAGGGCTTGACGGCCGCTGAGACAGAGCACCTTGTCATTGACGTGGCAGCTCTTGAGAAGAAAGAGCGCAGGAGTGAAAAGCTGATCAAGGGAGGCTGGGAACTCGTGGAGCAGAAGCCTGTCAGAGGAAAGCAGCTCCTTCGGTTTGCGCGAGAAAAGCTTTATCCGATTCCAGAAATCCTCTCGGAACTGGGTCTCTCCTACGACGAGAAGCTGGATGCTTTCAAAACCCGCATTACCAAACAGTTCCCTGAAAAATTCGCGGAGTGGAACGAGAGGATGCCCGATTCCGTCGAAATTGAGATGGATGGCAAGCTCCGTACCATCCTCGCCGACCCGGTATCTGCTGCGGTGAGATTCGAAGTGGTCAATCAGGAGATCGATTGGTTCGATCTTAGGGTGGTGATCGATGTTCAGGGAGTGAACCTGAGCAAGGCTCAGATTCGTCAACTGGTCGCCGCCCGAGGAGGCTACGTTAGGATGGATGATGGGTCATGGATGCGCCTTGAAATCAAACTGGACCCGGATCAGCGAGATGCAGTGACGCGTCTGGGCCTCGATCCGTTTGACCTGTCTGGTGATACTCACCGAATGCACGCAATGCAGTTGGCGGACCCGAAGGCAGCCGAGGTTTTCGACCCGAAGGCATGGAAGCGGATCAAGGACAGTGCGAAGGACATCAACATCGAGGTAGAGCCTGAACTTCCGCCCGGATTGAATGCTCAGCTGCGTCCTTACCAGGTTGATGGCTTCAACTTCCTTGCATACCTGGCAACAAACCGCTTTGGAGGAATTCTGGCGGATGACATGGGTCTGGGTAAGACAGTGCAGAGTCTGGCATACATCCTATGGCTCCGGCAGCTCGCTAAGGATCAAGGGAAGCACATGCCGGCTCTGGTTGTCTGCCCCAAGTCTGTCCTCGACGTCTGGGCGATGGAGGCGGAGCGCTTTGCGCCGGAACTGAAGGTGCAGGTTCTGAGAAGTCGCGATCAATTGGACCTCGAGGCATTGGAGAGTGAACTCGATGTCCTTGTTCTTAACTACGCTCAATTACGGGTTGGAGGAGAAGAGCTCAACAAGATCAAATGGCTGGTCGTCATTCTGGATGAAGGGCAGCAAATCAAGAACCCGGACTCCAAAGCGGCTAAATCTGCGAGGGAATTGCACGCCGAGAATCGTCTGGTTCTTACCGGAACACCGATTGAGAACAGGTTGATGGACATGTGGTCCCTGATGGCATTTGCCATGCCTGGTGTTCTCGGTTCCCGAGCGTATTTTAAGAAGCGTTTCGATAAACGGAAGGACCCGAATTCTCAAAACAGGCTTGCCGCGAGGCTGAGGCCTTTTCTGCTAAGAAGAACCAAGGGGCAGGTAGCCAAGGACTTGCCTCCTCGGACCGAGGAGGAAGTTTACGCCAACATGGATGGAATCCAGATGGAGCTCTACAAGGCAGAATTGAAACGAATTCAGAAGGCTCTCCTTGGCCTTGATTCTGACGAGGCGGTGAAAAAGAACAGCTTCGCCATTCTGCAGGGGCTGATGCGCCTGAGGCAGATCTGCTGCCATCCGGGGTTGATCGATCCCAAGTACCTCAAGGAAGAGAGTGCGAAGCTCACGGCGCTCTTTTATCTCCTCGATCAGTTGCGCGAGGAGGGACATAAGGTTCTCGTCTTCTCCCAGTTTGTCTCCATGCTTGAGATTATCCGCACTCAGTTAGAGGTGGATAGTCGGCCCTTCAATTATCTCACCGGTCAGACCAAGGACCGGAAAGGAGAGATCGAAAAGTTCCAGACCAGCAAGGATCCTTCAGTATTTCTCCTGTCTCTGAAGGCAGGCGGTTCCGGCCTGAACCTGACGTCCGCGTCATATGTGATTCTCTACGATCCATGGTGGAACCCGGCGGTGGAAAACCAAGCCATCGATCGAACTCACCGGATCGGTCAAAAGAACAAGGTGATCGCCTACCGGCTTCTTACCCGGGATTCGGTGGAGGAGAAGATCAGGGTATTGCAGCACCAGAAGACCGCCTTGGTTACCAATGTCCTTGGTGATGAGGGATTTGCAAGCAATCTTGGTCTTGAAGACCTGCAGTTTATCCTCAGCCATGGAGGAGAACTGGATGGCGAACCAGAGCCGGAGGCGTGAGCCTGTCGCCTTTTGCTACCGGGTGTTCGCCGAAAGGGCGGCGATTCGGGCTAGTTAAGGGGCGATTTTGAGCGGACAGAAGGCCTTCCGGACAGAATCTCCCTTAAAGAGGCGATACAGGCCTTTAAGTTTTCCGTTGTTTGATGGCGCAAGAAGTGCTCCGTTTAGAGGGAGGTTGGCTATGGACAGCAATTCCCTGTTTCTGTAGCCGCCAAATCCCATCAAAAAACGTCATGATTGAGAGAGGTCCTAGTCCAATGCTTTTCGCCGCACTGGCGGTATGGTGCGTCATTTCAGGAAGCGCAGTAGCAAAATCTGCTGCTGAGCGAGGAGTGTATGAGGACGTGGTGGTCCCAATTCTCAGGGCTAAGTGCTATCAGTGTCATGCTGACGTATCGGACAACCCGAGCGGGAAAAAGAAAATCAAGGGGCAGTTGGAACTGACTTCTCTTGAACTAATGAAGAAAGGAGGCGACGAGGCGCCGGCTGTAGTCGCAGGTGACCTGGAGGAGAGCATTCTTCTCATGCGGATTAAGTTACCCCACGATGATGAGGAGCACATGCCGCCAGAGGGAAAGCCGCAGATTGAGGAGGACGAACTCAAGGTGCTGGAGTGGTGGATCAAGGCTGAATTACCGGTAGGCAAATCAATGAAGGATGCCGGAGCGCCAGACGACATTCTCGCAGCAGTAGAAAAAATTCCTACTGACGACGAGGTGATAAAAGCGCTCGCGAAAATTTATGCCGAAATGGGGGAGAGTGCAGAGCGTCTGGCAGCGGCCAGGGGTGCCTTGGAAGGTCCCATTGCGGAGGTGTCCGGTCATTTCCCGAACTCAATTGGGTTTGTCTCGCAGCAGGATAGTGATCTTACATTCACCGCGGTGAGTATGCGACAGGACTTCAATGATGAACATCTCGCGAAACTTACCGCTGTGAGCTCGGGGCTGGTGGACCTAAATCTGGGAGCGACTTCAATCACGGATGCGGGAACTGCGACTCTTGGCAAGATGCCCCGGCTCAGGAAATTGTGGCTGAATGGGACAGGTATCACAGATGCCGGACTTGATGCCCTGCAATCGTTGGAAAATCTAGAGTACCTGAACCTCTATGGGACAGAGGTAACGGATGCAGGTCTAAGGAAGCTGGCCGGATTGAAAAAACTCAAGAAGCTCTATCTCTGGCAGACCAAGGTCACGCCCGCTGCGGTCAGCGAATTCAGGAAAGCCGTTACTGATTGTGACGTGAACATGGGCATCAAGGTGGAATAGAAGAACCAAGGGCTACTTCTACTCTTCCTGATCACCACCTCGGAAACGGTCCCGGAACTGCTGTCGTCGTTCAGAATCCCTGACGATCCGTTCCTGCTGCTCAGAGGAAAGGCCGCTCGCCGGTAACCACGCGCGCGCTCCCTCCGGGTCTCTTCTAATCCAGGAGCGGGCAACCCCATTAAGGGTCTCGGACCGCATCTGATCGTCTGCAATAGATCCGGCCCACTCAGCTGCCATCTGAGGATCCGAGCCGTCAAGTTCATTGGCGTAGCTCTTTACTGCAGCATCGCGGGACCGAGAGGGAGCCATATCCTGAAGAAAATTGCCCGCCGCGACCGGGTCCTCCCGGGTCCAGCGTTCCATGGACTGGTTTATAGCACGGGACTGGTTGGATTCGGGGAGATCGGTGACCCACCGGACGGCGGCTTCTGGATTTTCTCTGCCGAGCTCCTCTGCGACCTCGCGGACTGCGCGCTCTGCGTAGTCCTGATCAGCGTGACTTCTGACCCATTCGGCTGCGGCGGTAGGATCTTCGCTGGCGAATCGATCGGCAACCCGGTCGAATGCGGAGGCTTTGATTGTTCCTTCAGGAAGGTTCTCCGCCCAGGCTGTCGCGTTGGACATCCCGAGGTTAATCTGCGCCGTCGCAATGGTGTCGAGCTGCCGGTCGAACGCATAGGCACGTCCCCGGTCAAGCCACTCTCTTCGCTCTTCCCGGGTATCCGCTCCTGCGACCCTCTCCCGCTGTAGCTGGTCGAGTTCCAGCACATAATCTGTCGCTCCGTCGGGGTCGGTGCTCGCCATTCCGCTGACGATTCCCTGAGTAAGAACTCCCCGGGCAATTTCACTATCCACCGTGTCGAGATAGGCTTTTGCTCCTTCAGGATCCTTGCTCGCCCACCCGGATATGGCAGCTATTCCAGCTCCGGCCTGCCGTCTTGGATCGCCTTCAAACTCATCAACTGCCTGCATCGCAGCGGTGCCATCAAGTTGTCCCCAGGCCCGCAGGAAAAGACCCATTTGCTCATCCGAGCCTTGGGTTCTCCTGCTCTTGAGTTCTTCAAAAATTCTTCCAGCAGAGGAGGCGTCCATCGAGAGGATAAGCTCAGCGAACATTCGGTTCGCGAGCAACGGGTCACGTTCGCTGAGAAATTGGGAAACAGTCACGGTGGATCCTTGTCTCCCGGAGGCGAAGTTGGGTTGGGAGGAGTTCACTAGTCTACTGGATGCAGTCGCCTGATATGCACTCCGGGAACTTGAATTCTTACCTGAGCTTTTGCGTATGATCGGTTCCTTCGATTCCGCCGTATCCCGCGGGTTGGAACGGCCCAGAAGGAATGCCCCAAGTGCCAAGATGAGCCAGGCTGCGTTGATAAGAATATATTTTTTCATGGTTTTATGGGACCCAGACGGTCGGTTTTACATGCGCGTTCAGGATGGTGAGTCCGCATGAATTTTTCGTAATGAGAGGAACTAGGTGGTTTTTTTTATCTCCTGATGGAGCCACGCTTTGCCGTAGGTCCAGAGTGCTTCAGCGGTACGCTTTTTCAGGCTCATTGCATCGGCCGCCTCGCTCATGGTCATTCCGACAAAGTAGCGGAGCTTTACGAGTTGCGAAACCTGAGGATCCTCTGCTTCTAGCTTGTCGAGGGCCTCGTGAATAGCAATGAGCTCTGTGCTCGGAGCCTTTACGACAATTGAGGATAAGGCAGGGTCCAATTCGACTTTCTTAGCTCCAGATCCGCGCTTCTGACTGAGGTGTTTGCGTGCATGGTCAACGAGAATTCGTCGCATCGCCTCTGCGGCGGCTCCGAAGAAATGATTTCGATTCTGCCACGACCCAGCCGAGGATCCCTCCAGGCGGATCCATGCCTCGTGGACGAGGGCAGTAGCCTGCAGAGTATGGTCCGCGCGTTCCCCGGCCATTTTGCTTCTGGCCAGCCGACGGAGCTCCTCGTAGACGGCAGGCAGCAGATCTCCTGCGGTGCAAGTTCCCTCTTCGAGGCTGCAAAGGATACGAGTGACGTCGTCCAAGGTCCTGAAAGGTTCCAAAATCCTAAGGAGTCTGTCAACGAGACACCTGCATGGTTCGCTCAGCAGAAAATTCAGGAAATTGAAGCATTCCTAAGAGCGGAGAAAGTGGTAGACTCGCCAACGCCAGAAGCCGGGGTTCGAGAAGGAACGCTGAGGCCTCTGGCAGCAATCCATCGTTCTGTAAGGTGATCCAGCACTCGGGTGAGGAAACTGTTCCTGTCAACAGGGTGCGGGAGATATTCGTATCTGCGATGTCCTGCGATAACTCCAGTTCGCGTATGGCTCTTATCCGACGTGAGTGCGATGGAGATGAGAGCCTGCAGAATGCGGTCGAATCATTGCTGGCAGAAGCAACCGAGGCGGTTGATTTCCTTGAGTCACCCGCACTTGAAGATCCTACCCGAGGTTTGAAGGCCGAGGATGACGTGGAGGCCGGGGAGGGTCCCGGAGACCAGGTCGGACCATACCTTCTGCATGAGCAGGTCGGTGAGGGAGGATGCGGAAGAGTTTACCGGGCAGAGCAGTTGGAACCTGTTCGGAGAGTTGTAGCATTGAAGATCCTCAAGCTGGGAATGGATACCCGTAGTGTTATCCGGCGCTTTGAAGTGGAACGTCAGGCTCTTGCCGTGATGGATCACCCGCACATCGCGAGAGTTCTGGATGCGGGTGCGAGTTCCGATGGCAGACCGTACTTCGTCATGGATTTCGTGGAAGGGATCAGTATCACTAAATACTGCAACACCGGAGAGCTTTCCCTGCGAGCCCGGGTTGGAATCATGTTGAAGGTGTGCCGGGCAGTTGAGCACGCTCACCAGAAGGGCATTATCCACCGGGACCTCAAGCCTTCTAATATCCTGATTGTCGAGGGCGATAATGACCCGGTGCCGAAGGTCATTGACTTTGGAGTGGCGAAAGCAATTGATTCGATGGGGTCTGATATATCCCTTACGGTTCACGATACGGTTGTTGGAACCCCAGTATACATGAGTCCCGAGCAGGCATTCGGTGACAAGGTAGATATTGATACACGGAGTGACGTCTACTCGCTTGGGGTTTTGTTATATGAGTTACTTACAGGGTATACGCCGCTTCACCGTGAACGGATGCGGAAGGCTGGCATCGATGAGGTGCGTCAGGCTCTGAGGAATATCGAGCCTTATCGACCTTCTCTCCGCTTGAGGCATTCCCGCGTTGAGGATCGTGAACGAATTGAGACTGAGCGCTCGTCCTCAATGGGAAAATTGGAAGCAGAGATTCGGGGAGACCTCGATTGGATAGTAATGAAGTCTCTGGAAAGAGATCGATCGAGGCGATACGGGGGAGCGAGTGAACTTGCTGCTGATCTTGAGCGCTACATCCAGCGATTGCCTGTGCTGGCGAGTCCGCCCCGAACTATCGATCGGATTGCAAAGTTTGTCAGTCGGCACAGGACGGCGGTAGCAGCATCGGTGGCGCTGGTTCTGATGCTGATGGGAGGAGTAATCATCAGTGCCCGTCAGGCCTTGCGTGCCACCCTGGCCGAGCAGGATGCGCGACAAGCCCAGAGGGAGACCTCGGTTGCGTATGAAAGTGCTCTCCGTGACCGGGAAGAGGCCCTGAGAAGTGAGTCCACTGCCAGGCTCCATGAGTATGTAGCCGATATTAATGTTGGGTATCATGCCGTGGTGGATGGCCATATGGCGAAGGCTATGAGACTCCTTGAAAGACAGCTTGAATCAGACCCGGACGGGGAATTGCGCGGATTCGAGTGGCGTTACCTTGCCTCGCGCTGTCTCGGTGCTCCCCATCGTACCTTGGCGCGTCAATCCAGCCCCGTCCATAGTCTGGCATTCTCTGATGATGGAGGCCTGCTCGCTGTTGGTACTCGTGAATCAGTGCAGGTTTGGGACCTGGGATCAGAAGAACCTCAGCTCTCGGTAGCAGGCCCTGCCTCTTCAGTTGCCTTTCTCGAAGGCAGTCACGAATTTGTGGTCGCAAACCGCAGCGGAGTGGTGGTGCACGATGTTGAGAATGGCAACGTTCGGCGCGAATTGATTGGGCAGGTTGGAGGGGGAGCTGTCTCCCTTTCCCCGAGCCGACGCCTGCTGGCTACGAGCGGAGGGGGTGGGGTTACAATATGGGATACCGAAAGCTGGCAGTCTGTTAGAAGGCTGCCCGATGTGAGCGGTCCGCTCGCCTTCTCCACCAACGGAGAAGTGCTGGCCACCGGGTCATCAGAGGGGATTGTGTTGTGGCACATGGAGCATGACCGGAGGACTATCCTGCAGGACTCAGCGGTTCCTCTGCGAGGTTTGTTTCCTGGAGGCAACAGGATGCTTTTTTCACCGGATGGAAAATTAGTGGTAGCGCCCCATGTGGAAAAATCAGAACTCGGTATATTTTATATTGGAATCTGGGATGTTGATACCGGAGAGGAAGTGGATTTGCTTCCAAGCAGTCCGGCGGACGAAGGGCATTCAGGAATGATAACTTCACTCTCGGCCGATTGGGGTGCGCAGGTTATAGCGTCCAGCAGTTGGGATCACTCCGTACGCCTCTGGGATCTTCAGGGAAAGCGCCTTCTCCGCTCTCTGCATGGCCACCGGGGTGAAGTCTGGATTACGGCGCTATCACCGGAGGGAACCATGGTGGCGAGTGGAAGTAAGGATGGAGAGGTGAAAATCTGGCCAGTGGCGGGTCCTGCTGAACCTGAAGATCTTGTTGGGCAGTGGAAACCATTGAGCTTTTCCCGTGACAGTCGGTATGTTGGAGCACTCAATCGCAAAGGTGGAGTTTCCATTATTAATCTGGAGAACAGAGCAGTGGTTCATCAGATGGAGGTGCGCTCTTCTAACGAACGGTATGGCCGTTTTGTAGCTGCCTTGGCGAATGACCTGACCTCTCTGGCGGAGGCACTGCCCAAGGGGAAAGTGAGAATCAGGGAGCTGGAGAAAGGTGAGGTCACTGCAGAATTCGAGAGTGGGAGTTCACGTATTGACCAGATCGCAATGGCTCCAGATGCGCGAACCTTGGTCACAGTCGGCTGGCGAGATGACCTCGCTTGGTGGGATCTGGAGGACGTGTCAGAGCCGATTACGAGAATTGAGGGTCGTCAGGCGGTATTCTCAGCTGACGGCAGGACGCTGGCCACCGTGGAAAGGGGTGGCAGTAGTGTGATTTGGGATACGGCGACGAGGACAGAGCGTCTGAGGATTGAGCACGGAGGACAATCCTTTGGATCCAGCGTTGCGATATCGCCGAGCGGAACCGTTCTAGCCCTCACCTACGGGATTGATGATTTTGAGAATGCAGTGAGTCTCTGGGACACCACGACCGGTAAGCATCTGGGAACGCTGCAAGGGCACAAGCAGGCGATCTGGTCAGTGGCATTCTCGCCCGATGGGCGCACCCTCGCGTCATCCAGTGCAGATGGCAGTCTCAGGCTTTGGAACGTGGCATCAGCGCGGGAGTTGATGTCTCTGGAGGAGGGTGGCTCTGGTCTTGCGCATCTCGCGTTTTCTCCCGATGGCACTTTTCTGGTGGCCGGAACACCGCCCTTTGCGGGGTCGGGTCAGGTTCGGATTATCCATGCCCCGTCGGTCTCCAAAAAAGGTGCTGAGAGGCAGGTTATTCCCTGAGGGCCGGCTGACCTCTGGAAGATTTGGGCAATGCGAGACCGAAGAGGGAAGCGACTGAATCCACAAAGGAGGTGTGTTGCTCCGGTACGGCACCGTGCCATTTTGTTAGATAATCCAGAAAGGTTTCTCCCTCCGGAGAGGGTGACGAGTTTAACCAGCGAATGGAGTTCCAATGATCAGGATTTCGTTCGAGAAGTGACAGAATGACCAGAGCCATGGCTCCATTTTTTTTTCGGTCCGTGGGGTTTCTTGCCAGATGATCCGCGTGCTTCCGATAGTATGCAGGTAAGCCAGTCCGCAGGATCTGCAAGTAGTCATCTCTTCCTTTCCGAATGTTATCTGCATAGTCTGAAAGAGCGGGGGAATAGCTCCTCCAGTTACCGTAGGGCGGACTGGTTCTCCATTCATGGGACATGGCCTTGAGACAGTAGAGGGAGGCGGTCTCGCAGAGGGTTTCTTCAAACCACAAATTGCCCCGGTAGTCGTTCTCATATCCACAGAGAATGTGGCAGATTTCGTGAGAAAACTGATAAGCGTATTGCGCCCAGAAGGTTTTCTCGGTCGCCAGCTGTACGAGGTATTCACCATTGGCCCCGCGCTGAAAAAGAGCAATGGGGCCATGCTGCCCCCGGCTGATATTCACGGTAAAATCGGGCACCTCGGTCATGTTGACCAGCAACTGATATCCGGCCGACCGGCATACCGCCGCTATGTCGGCTCGAGAGGCATTGAACTTTTCGGGATTAACCTCCAGGCTGAGAGCCTTTCGGGAGTCTGCGAGGGCCTCATCCGGATGACAGCCCACAAGCACAGCGAGCGAGACTGAAATCGTTCGAATGATGCTCATTGGCATTCCTTTTCTCAGGAGAGGATTACGATTTACAACCGGCAGTTCAGTATGCTCCGCGGATATGATGATGAACTTCCTCGGTATAAAAAGCTTGGAGGTTCTGGTGGAGATCCGCGGAAAGGGGAGGGATGTCAGTGACAGCTGCATTCTCGATGGCCTGAGCGGGGGAGCTGGCGCCGGGAATGATTGCCGACACGGCAGCAAAGTCCAAAATCCATCGCTGGCTCATCTGTGCCATTGTCATTCCATCCGGCAAGAGGCTTCGGAGATGCTCTGCAAGTTTCACGCCTTCCTGAAAAGGGATCCCCGCAAATGTTTCGCCGACATTGAAATGCGCTCCATCGCGATTGAAATTCCGGTGGTCACTTTCTCCGAAGGTACTGTCAGCCGCGAACTTGCCACTCAGTAAACCACTTGCCAGAGGAAGCCGGGCAATAATGCCGACGCCAATTTCCTCCGCGCGCGGGAAAAGCTCATCTATGATTTTTTGCCTAAAAGGATTGAAAATAACCTGAAGCGAGAGGAGATCCTCATGCTCAAGGCAAGTGAGAGCTTCTTCGACGCTTTCCACGCTGGCTCCGAAGCTCCTGATTAGGCCTTCATCCTTGAGTTCCCGCAGCCAGTCAAAGATCGCGCCATCAATAAGGATGGCGTGAGGGACGCAATGCAGTTGAAGCAGGTCCAGCGAGGCTACTCCCAGTCTGTCCATGCTCTCCAGAGTAGACTTCCGAAGGTTCTCCTTGCTGTAGCCATCAGGGTAGACTTCTCTTCCGGTCTTGGACGCGACAATCGTGCCCTCGCCGTGGCTTTTCAGGAATTCTCCGATGATGGTCTCGCTCCGCCCGGAGCCGTATACGTTCGCGGTATCAAAAAAGTTTGTCCCACTCTTTTTTGCTGCAGCGAGGATCTGGTGCCCGGTTTTTTCTTCGAGAGGCCCAAAATCGGTTCCGCCCAGTTGCCAGCATCCGAGTCCGATCTCGCCGACGATGGGGCCATTCTTGCCGAGAGTTCGTGTGTTCATAAGAGCGACGACGATGGACTTACCTCAGTAATGCGCAAGAGTGTTGTGGGGGAAGCTGAGTCAGTACTTCCCATGTAGATAAGAACGAGCCGCAGTGGAACTGCGGCTCGCAGGCAGGAAATTTGAGAGGTTATTGCTTACTGATGACTGGAGGGCTTTATGCCCTTCTTGAATCCATTAAAGCTGTAAAATGTCGGGTCATAATCACCCACCGGGCTGACATCAGCTTTTCCGTCGATCTGGTCTTCCATGCCTAGTCCCCAGAAGACACCGTTAACGACCATTCTCCGAAGGCCCTCGCTCTTGAAGTCGGTTGCCGCTCCCATGGTTGTGCAGAAAAGGCGGTTGGTCTTCCCCTTGGGATTCTTCAACTCCCGGGTCCACGCTACCGGCATAGCTGGTTCGTTAACATCCTGAACCTTGCCGGTCGCACGGTTTTTCTTTCGCTTGCCGGTAACCGGCTTGGAATCCGGCTTGAGGGACTCTGTTACGAGCCCTCGCATGAGAATAGTGGCGTCGGCAGGCGGAGCCGCCTCGTAGGTGTCGCTGTCAGCGAAGACGTCAGTAGCGCCTTTTAGAATAGGATGGTCCTTGTTGCTCTCTTCTACGACGCCACGGCAACCTTCGCGCTTATGTGCACCCCAATGGCTGACCCATCCTTCTCCAAGGACTTTTTTGCCGAAGCTGTTGAAGTCCCGGTAGGAGCCCTGGCGCAGTTGAAAAGCGTGAGTGCTTGTGCGAAGCCCGATGATAGGGACTCCCTTGTGATAAGCTTCAGCAAAATGCTTCATGTCCTCATCGGGCCAGTTTCGGAAGCGAAGTGCAATGATGATCAGGTCCGCTGATGCCATGGCCTTGGCGTTCGTGACACTCTTCTGATTGTTGGGATCAATTTCACCCTTGTCGTTGACAGAGAACAGAACCGTGCAGTCAAATCCATGATGGTCTGCAAGGATGCGTCCGAGCATGGGTAGACATTCTTCTGACCGATACTCCTCGTCCCCGCTGACGAGGACCACGTGTTTCCCTTTGCCAGGACCGGCCTTGCCCTTGTAGTGGACGGAAAGGTGGTGTTCAGCGTGAACCGAGGACAGGCTCAATGCCATTGCGGCAGCGAAGACAAAAATGCGTGAGAGTAAGTTCATGGATAGACGTTATTTCAATTTGCAACAGGCTGCACACCCGCTCTCAGGTAGCAAGATTTCAATCATAGGATCCCCGAGATGATCAGGGGCTCCCTGGGGAGGGAGCGGATTCCCGCCCAAGACCTTCCTTCAAGGAGGCTATATTCTCCCTCATGACGCTCATGAAATCGCCTTTGCTCGGTTTCATGCCACAGGGAATGACTACGATACTTGTAAATCCGGCCATTTCCGTTCGAGTGATATTCGGAGGAGAAGGACGAGCCTCCCAGATGAGATGTTTAACCGAAGGGTTGGATTTTCGTATTGCGGCGAGTTCACTCATTTCCTGCGCGCCAAGATCCTGAGAGGGCTCCCAATGCAGTGATTTGATTGAGAGACCGTAGGCCCGGGCCCAATACTGATAGACTGGGTGGGACACGACGAGGGGAGTATTCTGGAATAGGGCGGTGGCAGCCTTCATCTGGCGATCGAGCTCCAGAAGTTCTCCGAGAAGCCCCTCCAGCTTGGCGGAGATTATTTCCGTGTGCTCGGGGAATTGTTCGATGAGGGCGCTGGCGGTGGTAGAAGCCTGCTCGCGGGCCTGCTCAAGATCCAGCCACGTCGTCGACGCAAATCCTTGATGGGTGTGACTTTCCGTGCCGCTTTTGTGGGTGTGCCTGATACCTTTCTTCAGCTTTATGAATTTATTCTCAAATGCGGATGATGTCATGACAGTTGCCTCGTATGGAATGATGCGACTGGAAGTCCATCCGGCATACCCTGCTCCGTTCAGCAGGATGAGGTCTGCTTTCTGGATCGCGCTTACTTGATCGTCAGTTGGATTCCAGAAGGCCGGGTCTGTGCCAGCGGGAACTTCAAACAGGATGTCGGCGAAGTCTCCTGCGATCCGTGTGGCAAAGTAGGCCAGAGGATAATTGACCGCTGCGATTATGGGTCTGGTCCCTGTCGAGGATGCTGCGCTCTTCTCCTGATCAGGAGGCCCACAGGAGATCATTAGGATAGCGGTGGCCGCCATTAGAGTATGGAGAGAGGGGACAGGCTTCATGCAGGAAATCGCTTGGCTAACTGATTAATCGGCTGAGTAGTTCTGGCGCTACTGACCTGGTAAGAATAATGCCTGTCTGGGCAAGAATGGCAGCTGCAACTGCGATGACCGCTACCTCTGCTCCCTGAAGACACAGGATTGCGAACTTTGTTGCGCCGATACGGGCATAGGTCCGCATTTCCCGTTCCCGAAGTCGAAAGGAGAGCAGGAAGACCATCATGGCGAGTGCCAGGGCGGCAATCCCCAGAAGGGTGAACGCCACATACGCAAGACGCTGGGTTGCAAATAGGGTGCCGGCAAGATGGTCTACCGCAAGAGATGGAACCACGATCTGCTCCAGGATTTTGGGATCCTCGTAGAAAGCGAGGGCGAGGGCCCTTTGCTTTGGGTCATCCGGCACAAGAATGACCGAGGAAATCGGATACTTTCCTAAATCTCCATGGAAGTGGAAATCTCCGATGTTTGTCTCGGTTACTTCATTGAATTCAACAACTGCAGCATTAGCGCGAAGGAGGCTTCCGCTCGAGTCGCGGAGTGAACTCATGGTTTCGGATTGGGAGAGTTTCTCGTGGCCGTGGGCGAGTCCCTCGATAATCCATGTGGTCTTGAGGTCTACGAATATCGCGTCATCATCGGGTGTTCTTGTGGGCGCGAGAATACCCGTGATTCGCATCCGGAGTGGATACACTCCCGCGAGATCAAAGATATTCTCAGGCGACGATGTGATTGTGTCTCCGGGTTTCAGCTTTTGGTTCTGTGCAAGTCGTGCGCCTACAACGCAATCTCCGAGGCGGGTAATCGACCGCCCGGCATCGACAGAAAGTCCGCGGAGCTTGAAGTACTCCAAAGAGGTTCCAATAATTGGAGATTCTCCTGATCGGAAGCGAGAGTGAATCGGAACTGCGGTCCCCAGCTTTCTTTGGGAGAGACTTTGGTAGGAGGAATAGTCGAGGGATGGAAGTTCCTGAGGTGTGAAATAGAGGGTGTTCAGGGTGAGATCAATCGAGCTTCCCCGGGGCCCTACAAGAAGAGGGGTGGATCTTGCCCGAGCGCTGAGAACTTCCTCGCTCCTGCTGATGAACTCTTGGAGAGCACGCGGAAAGTAGAGTGTCAAGGCGATCGTGCCGACCAGAAGAATCGATCGAAATGGTCGATGGCGGAGAGCTTTCCAGCTAAGATATCCAATGCTTACAAACCGCATGCGTTCTATTCCGGTTCTATTTGGTTGAGTTGTTCGAATTGGATGACGCTATCAAAGGAATCGACGAGCTCGAGATCATGCGTGACAACCATCAGGCCTCCCCGGTGCTCCTTGGCTCCGGCAAGCATGCATTCAAGGGCTTTTTGTTTGTTGTCCGGGTCGAGATTGCCAGTGGGCTCATCGGCGAGGAGAAGTCTGGGGCGCACGCTGAGCGCCCTGCAGATTGCTGCGCGTTGCCTTTCGCCGTGAGAGAGTATCCCGGGGAGGGTATTCCAGTGCTGAAGAATGTCGAACTTGTGAGCCAGTTCCTTCGCTCGCTGCTCGATCGCGGATCGCCCTTGTCTCAGGCCAAGATGAGATGGAAGCAGTATGTTGTCACCAACGGACAGGTGTTCAACCAGCTCAAATTCCTGGAAGATCAGTCCGATGCTGGAAAGGCGAAATGCCGATGAGTCCTTGCGACGGAGTGAACTGACCTCTGTGGTGTCCAGTCGGATGCTTCCCTTCGAAGGGGTGAGGATTCCGGCGATGAGATTAAGAAAGGTGGATTTGCCGCAGCCGCTCGGTCCTACCAGCGCTATGGTCTGACCCTCTCCACATATGAATTCAGGGATGAGCATTCGGTATCCATCTCGAGAATATGAAAATTCCAGAGCGCTTATTGTGAGCAGGTTAGTCACTCTTGTCGGCGCAATGTCGGTTGCGGGGTGTCAGGCTTTCTCTCTCGGCCGTGAAGATCAAGTCTGGTTATCTTCCATGTTCCGTCGATTGGTTCGACGTCAAAGCTGGCATCGTAGGCGTTCGTTCGATCATGGAAGTGCCCCCAATGGCCAACCCTGCCCGCGGCCTGCCAGCTGCAAAGTGCCTGAAACCCCGAGCGTTTATCTAGGGCGGTCACACTGCACGCTGTGATCTGGACGGTATCCACCCTTACGCGGGATCCTTCCCTTTCCCTGCTGCGCAGGGTGCGCTGCAGTTCGAGAAATATCGGAGTGAGCGCAGCCTCTCCAGATGCGACGAGGCTGAGTTCATCATACTGCTGATCCTGGCTTCTATAGTTAAAAGCGTGATAGATTCGACGTAGCAGAGGATTCAGAATTTCGATGGCCTCGGGGTTGCTGGTGACGGTCAAGGGCTTCTTAGGAGAGAATTCAATCGAAATACCCCGGGTCAGAGTTGCAGCGAGGGCGGCTGAAGCAATAATGCACATTCCAAGGATACGCCTTCTGGGATCGCGTCGGAGGGCAAGGAATCCAGGAAGAGCCGTGAGGAGGATAAGAATGCTTATCCATGGCAGGGCGAGGGGCCTCGACGGATTCGGTTTAATGATTGGAGCTGGCGGGGGGGGAGTGCGCGCGTTTGGATCGAAGCGACCCCGGACATTCAGGGAGGGGCTCAGGCGGTTGAGTTCAAAATTCCTTGTTCCCTCGGGATCTGCTACTTTGATCGTAACAGGCTCAGGACCCTCTGGGATGAGATCCCACATGAGTTGGAGTGCCTGGCGGGGATCAGTTTGCGGTGCGGAAAATACCACGCTGATCCACATGTCTCCGGCGGGCACGGTTTCGTCGCCGGAGACCGGTCTGAATTCAGAAGCGTCTGGTTGGATGAAGTGAATTCTGTCGAGAGTGAAAGCCACGGGTTCATCTCTTATTGAGACGGGGCACCTTGAGGCAAGGAACTTGCCGATGACTGGCTTGAGTAGGCTCCGCCGTTCGGGAGAGAGAGCTACATCGGATGTGAGCCCGAGGTCATACCAGCCTTGGAGCGCCATTGGGGTAAGGAGGAATTCCTTTTCAATTTGCCAGGGATCCAGATAAAGCGCGCCTGAAATCGGTGCTGGATCCGAGGGCGCATCGCCGAGGAGCGCTCCTTTCTGCTTTGCCCCTCCGGAAGCTATGACCGCTAGTTGGGTAAGAAGAGTCAGGAGGAAGACTTGTCTGATGATGACCATTTCCTCGGAGAAGATGCTGCCTGCGGTAATTGTAAGGTGTCGCGGGGGGTGGATCAAGATCGCCGGCAGAGTATCCTTTATCAATGGTATAGGGCCTTTTTCCCGGCAAATTCTTCCTTTGGGAGGCTCCGAGGGTCCCCGCGGGGGAGCGATTGGGGTTCCGTAGTTTGCAAGGTTCCTGGCGGGTAGCAGAGGGCCTTCTCGGGGCTGTCTGGTGCTCTCGTCGCCCGAAGAGAGTAATTCAGGATGGTTGGCTTGTCAGCCTCGCTCTGGAGTGTCACATTTTGACTTCAAGGTTATGTTCATGAGACAGCTCCGCGGCCTTTCCCGGTCAAAGATTCTGGTAGTCAGCTTGCTCGCGCAGTGTGCTGCAATCCACGGTGAAGAGGCCAGTGGCGAGGCTGGGCTTCGTCCCGTCAGTTATTGGAATGATATTCGTCCCTTGATGCAGGCTAGCTGCCAAGGGTGTCACCAGCCAGCGAAGGCAAAGGGAGATTACATTCTCACTGATGTAAAAAGGTTGATCCTTGGGGGAGAGAGCGGGGAATCTGCAATTGCTCCCGGGAGCCCGGAGCAGAGTTATCTTCTGGAGCAGATAACGCCCGGCGCGAATGGAAAAGCAGAGATGCCTCCGCGAGACAAGGCCCTGCACGAAACTGAGATCGCTCTGATCAGGCGTTGGATTGTGGAAGGAGCGGTTGATGACACGCCGGAGAACGCCTTCCAGAAATATGACATGGAAAACCCTCCGGTTTACGCGGACGCTCCGATCGTAACGTCCATGGACTATTCGCCGGATGGCTCTTTGCTGGCCATTGCGGGCTTTCATGAAGTGATTCTTCAGGACGCAAGCAAGGGGTCCATGGTTGCACGTCTTGTGGGGCTCTCCGAGAGGATTGAGAGTGTGGCCTTTTCTCCGGATGGAAGCATGTTGGCTGTCACAGGCGGCTTGCCCGGGAGGATGGGGGAAGTCCAGGTTTGGGATGTTGCGAAGCGGTCCTTGAAAATTTCAGTGCCAGTGACCTATGACACTCTCTATGGTGCTGCTTGGTCTCCTGATAATACGCTGATTTCATTTGGTTGCAGTGACAATACCCTCAGGGCGATCCGAGTCAGGGACGGGAAGCAGGTTCTTCTCATGGGCGGGCACAATGACTGGGTTCTCGACTCCGTGTTTTCACGTGACGGCAAACAGGTGATCAGCGTCGGGCGGGATATGACCGCAAAGCACACCGAGGTAGAGAGTGAGAGGCTTATCGATAACCTCACCTCCATTACGCCTGGAGCCTTGAAAGGAGGGATAGCGGCAGTAGCCGGGCACCCAACAAAGGATGAAGTTCTTGTGGGAGGATCTGATGGACAACCTCAGGTCTTTCGACTCAAACGACAGACGGCCCGGAAGATTGGTGATAATGCCAACCTCGTGCGCAAATTTCCGCGGATGCCGGGTCGGATCTGGGATGTTTCGTTTGATCCGGCAGGGAAGCGAGCTGCGGCTGTCAGTAGCCTCAACGGAGATGGAATGGTAACCATCTATAGTTCAGATTATGACAGCGGGATTCCCGATGACATAAAGAAGATCTTCAACAAGACTCCGAACGGTGGGGAAAAGCAAAAACTCGAGGGCTACTGGGCCCGGGAAGTATCGGAGCTCCACTCGATCGAGATGCCCGGAGTAGAAATTTTCTGTCTGGCTTTCTCGCCCGATGGAAGAATCCTCGCGGTTGCTGGTGCAGATGGAACAGTGCGGTTCATCGAAGTGGCGAGCGGGAAAGTGACTCGCGAGGCGGTCGCGGTGAAGATCGAGGGGGATGTGATTGCTGATTCTGTATCGGAAGGAGAGAAGAGAAGGCTGAATCGAAAACGAGGAAAGCGTGCAGAGATCAGTGAGCGGACAATATCTCCCAATGAGATTTCCGCACTTGTCCTGGATCCCGCTGAGATCGTGCTGACCAAGCCGAACCATTATGCCCAGATTCTCGTCACTGCGAGGCTCAAGACCGGAGGAAGAGTCGATGTTACACGCCAGGTCTTCACGGAAGTGTCAGGCGGTCTGGCGGCGATCACGGAACGCGGACAGGTGAAGCCGCTGAGAGATGGGGAAGGAGTTCTCGCTGCGAGGATTGGCGGAATCAAGGTAGAAGCCAGATTGAAAGTGACCAATGTTCACAGTGCCTTTGCACCGGATTACGTACGCGATGTGAAACCAGTTATCAGCAGGATGGGGTGCGATGCCGGAACCTGTCACGGTGCCAAGGACGGCAAGAATGGATTCAAATTGTCTCTCCGGGGATATGATCCTATCTTCGATGTGAGGGGTTTCAGCGATGACATATCAGGACGACGGGTCAATTACGCCTCGCCAGATGACAGCCTCATGCTGCTGAAGGCAACGGGAGCGGTTCCCCACGAGGGCCAGCAGGTTACGGAACCAGGTTCAGAATACTATCAGATCATCCGGGACTGGATTTCGAATGGATCTAATCTTGCGGATCCCAAGCCGGTTGTGAAGTCGATCGTGGTAACCCCGAAGAATCCAGTGATTCAAGAGGTCGGGGGGCAGCAGCAGATAAGAGTGGTGGCGACCTACACTGATGGGTCAAAACGGGATGTGACCCGCGAAGCTTTTGTTGAAAGCGCAAATCAGGATGTGGCTATTCATGATGACTATGGGTTGATGACAACCCTGCGAAGGGGCGAGGCTCCCGTTCTCGCTCGCTACGAGGGGGCGTATGCGGCGACCACCCTGACGGTGATGGGGGATCGCAGCGGATTCGAATGGGTGGAGCCGCCGGCCTGGGGACAGATTGACAGCCTGGTGGCGGAAAAGTGGCAGCGAATGAAGATCCTTCCCAGCGATGTATGTACTGACGAGGAGTTTCTACGTCGCGTATACCTCGATCTGACCGGCCTGCCCCCTAAACCTCTGCAGTTGAAGCTGTTCGTCGCGGATCCAACCGATTCGAGGGTAAAGCGCGAGGAGGTAATTGACGATCTTATCGGTTCACCGGAATTTGTTCAGCACTGGACCAACAAGTGGGCTGACATGCTGATGGTTAATAGCAAGTTCCTCGGGGGTGAGGGTGCAAAGATCTATCGGGAATGGATTCGAAAGGAAGTGGAGGCCAATACGCCGTACGATATCTTTGTGCGGAAAATTCTTACCGCTACCGGATCCAACAAGGAGAACCCTCCGGCATCCTACTTCAAGATTCACCGCACTCCTGATATGCTGATGGAGAATACGACACACCTGTTTCTGGCTACCCGCTTTAACTGCAACAAGTGCCACGACCATCCCTTTGAGCGATGGACCCAGGATCAGTATTACGAAATTGCTGCATTCTTTTCGCAGGTAAAGCTGGAGAGGGATGGGAAAAACGCGCCCAAGCAGAATATCGGAGGAACCGCGGTTGAGGGCGCTAAGCCGCTTTACGAGATCACAAAAGATGCCGGAGAAGGGGAAATGAAGCACTGTCTCTTATACACATCTCCGAGCCCACGAGACAGGCAGAAATCTCGTATGCCGTCTTCTGCTTGAAA
>CAXEFH010000007.1:0-27699 GCA_963989605.1 uncultured Roseibacillus sp.
CCCCCCCCCCCCCCCCCCCACCCCCACGCCCCCCTCCGCCCTTTCTGCCTGTCTCGTGGGCTCGGAGATGTGTATAAGAGACAGCCCCGCCGAGGGCCTCAATCCCCCTGAAATCTGCAAAAAATAGTAAAATCCCTTGAAATCCGACGGTTGGCGGATAGCCTCCGCGCCCCATGGCTCGCGCTGCAGGAAAAGCCAAAACCCGGAAAGCGGTCGCTAAACGCTTTAAAGTGACCGGTTCAGGTAAAATATTGCGGCGGAAACAAGGCAAGCGACACATTCTCCAGAAGAAGAATCGCAAGCGTAAGCGAAACCTCGGTAAAGCTGCACTTGTCTCCGAAGCAGATATCAAAAACGTGAAGGAAAATCTTCCCTTCTCCTGAGAAGCATTTCTCGCTCGCCGCCACGGAACAACAGACGCCATCCGGCGTCGCCTCTTACACAGCCTTCCCGCTCCCGCGGGATATGAGCGAATGAGACTGTGAGAGGGCTACTAAAACAGTTCGCTTCAGAAAGAAAAAGACATGCCACGCGCAACAAATGGTCCAGCAAGTCGGAAACGACGTAAAAGAGTGCTGCTTCGTGCCAAAGGATTCAGGGGTTTCCGGTCGAAACTCTACCGCTATGCCAAAGACGCGGTTTATAAGGCTCAGCAACACGAGTACTATGACCGCAAGAAGAAGAAAGGCCAGTTCCGGCGTCTCTGGATCCAGCGTATCAGCGCTGCTGTGCGCGAGCGAGGCCTGACCTATTCACGATTTATGGAGGGCCTCAACGCTGCCGGCGTAGAGGTTGACCGCAAGATCCTTGCTGATCTCTCGGTGAATGACCCGGCTGCGTTTGATGCCATTTTTGACAAGGCCAAGAAGGCCCTGGAAGGCAAGGCAGCCTGAGTCCAATCTGAAGCTGCAGTTTCCTACAGGGTCGCCGCGCGCGACCCTTTCCTGTTTATGGCAGGAGCCCACTCTTCCCCTGCAAATCCCGATGACCCCTCCATCAGAGCCGTGCCCATGTCTCCCGCATTCGACTACCCACGGGAAGAGAGTTGATGAATCCCGTCGGAGAGCAAACACTTGCCTTTAGTCATCCCAATGAAAGAAGAGATCGCCAACATTCAATCTGATGCCCTGACGGCTATTGAGACCGCCGCAGGCGAGCAGCAACTCGAGGAAGTCCGCATCGCGTTTCTGGGTAAAAAAGGACGCTTAACGGCAGCGTCTGCAGGAATGAAGGAACTCTCCAAGGAAGAAAAGCCCGCGATGGGACAATTACTAAACAGCGCCCGGGCCGTGATCACCAAGTCCCTTGAAACCAAGGACCGCCTGCTGCAGGAAAAGGCTGATGCAGCCTCTGTAGAGGGACTCGACCTTTCTCTCCCCGGAATACCGCTGCATCAGGGCAATCTTCATCCTCTTACGCAGATAAAGGATCAGGCGATCAAGGTTCTGAGACGCCTTGGTTTTTCTCTGGCCGAGGGCCCGGAGATTGAAACGGAGTTTCACTGCTTTGATGCGCTCAATACTCCCCCGGAGCATCCAGCGCGGAACGAAAAGGATACCTTCTACTTCGACAGCGGAAAGTTACTGCGTACCCACACCTCCACAGTTCAAGTGCGCACCATGGAGAATCAAGCGCCTCCAGTCCGTGTTATCGCACCCGGATCATGTTACCGCCGCGATGAGGTGGACAAGACACACCTCCCTGCCTTTAACCAGCTTGAGGGTCTTTACGTCGATCGTGATGTCCAGATCGGCGATCTCAAGGGTGCACTGGAATTTTTTTACCGGTCAATGTTTGGCGAAGAAACCAAGGTCCGTTTTCGTCCTCATTTCTTCCCCTTTACGGAACCCAGCTTTGAAATCGATGCCCTGCTTCAACTCAAGGGAGAAAAGCCACAATGGATCGAAGTTGCTGGCTGTGGAATGGTCGATCCTGCGGTCTTTGAGAAAATCTGCACGGCCCGGGGCGATGATCTCTATGATCCCGCAAAGGTAACTGGATACGCATTCGGCATGGGACTCGATCGCCTCGCCATGATTCAGTGGGGCATCAAGGACATTCGTCTCCTGATTGAAAACGATGCACGGTTCCTTTCTCAATTCGCCTGACCCAATTCCTTCGCTGCCGAGAAAGACCACCTCTCTTCCTGCCGACAAACCTCCAGAACTGAAACAATGCTCATCTCCAAAAAATGGCTCAATGACCACCTTGATGTCACGGATCTCAGCAACAGTGATTTCGATGATGTCCTCACCTTTGCAGGGGTAGAGGTAGAGGGCATCACAGAAAAAGGCGTATCTTCGGATCGAGTCATCGTCGCCCAGGTGGTCGAAAGTGAACAGCATCCCAACGCCGACCGATTGAGCGTCACAAAAGTAGATACGGGCGAAGCCGAGCTTCGCCAGATCGTCTGCGGAGCAAAAAACTATAAGGTAGGCGACAAGGTTCCCTGCGCTCTTCCGGGCGCCTCACTTCCCGGAGGCTTTGAGATCAAGGAAACGATCATGCGCAAAGTGGAATCAAAAGGAATGCTCTGCTCGGCTGTTGAGGTAGGCCTCGGCTCCGATCACAGCGGCCTGATGATCCTTCCAGATGAGTGGGAGACTGGAAAGCCACTCCGGAAATTCGTAGACACTGATACAATCTTCGAAATCGAGGTCACTCCAAACCGCCCCGATCTGCTGAGTCATCACGGTATGGCCCGGGAGGTTTCGGCACTCACTCAAATCGAGATCAGGGGTGTTGATATTCCCTTTCTCCAGCTTGAAGAGGCCGATGACACCCTCTCTATCGAAGGACAGGACACATGCCCCTTCTACACAGCGACACGAATCAGCAACGTAGAGGTTACTGAGAGTCCGGAGTGGCTGAAAGAAAAGCTAGAAGCCATTGGACTACGGCCGATCAATAACATCGTCGACATCACCAACTTCGTGCTCCACGAGATGGGACAGCCTCTCCATGCTTTCGATGCAGCGAAGGTAGGGAGAGGTATCAGGGTTCGCTACGCGACGGACAACGAGACATTCGCCGCCCTTGATGAGCAAAGCTATGATCTCGAGAGTTCCGATTGTGTGATCTCAGACGAGTCCGGGAAGGCCCTCGCCCTCGGTGGGGTGATGGGAGGAGAGACCTCGGGCGTCACGAGCTCCACTACCGAGGTGATCCTTGAGTCGGCTTGGTTTGATCCGCCCAGCATCCGGAGAACTGCGCGCCGCCTTAACCTGCACTCCGACTCATCCTACAGGTTTGAAAGGGGTGTCGACCCCGGGGGGGTCGCTAAGGCCTCGGCTCTTGCCGTCAAACTCATCACTGAGCTGGCAAATGGCACGGTTGAAGGCGCGACCATCTTTGCTGGATCAGCCCCGAAACTGAAAGAAAGGGTCCGCCTGGAACCTGAGCGCCTGGAGCAGATGGTCGGTGGAGCTATCCCGCTCGAGGCCGCCGAAGAGGCTCTTGGACGTCTTGGCCTCGTAAAACAGCAGGACAACGAGTGGCTGATTCCCAGCTACCGCCAGGATCTCCAGCGCCATGTGGATCTTGTAGAGGAAATTGTCCGGGTACAGGGACTTGAAGCCATTCCCTCTCGAAATCTCTCTATCGCGGTGCCTTCCGGGAAAGAGGATGCAAGGTATGATCTCGAGCTTGATCTGAAAAAGCAGCTGGCCGCTCTGGGTTTTTTTGAAGCCAACTGTATAAAGCTGATTTCCGAGAGCCAGCTCCGCGATGCCTTACCCCTCCGACCGCTTCAGGAGGGAGACCTGATCAAAGTCCGGCTTCCTCTTAGTGAAGATCACTGCATGATGCGGCCAAGTCTGAGCCCTGCACTACTCTCCGCTGCAAGCCGGAATGTCAGGCAGGGTGCCAGACAAATACGCTTTTTCGAGACAGGAAGATGCTTTCGCAACGCGGGTGGTGGAAAAGCTCGTGACCTGGAGACTGATGTAATCGGAATCATCCTTGGAGGGCAGCGAATTCCGGATTCGTGGCAGAACTCCGGCGATGAGCTCGTAGATTCGTTCGACCTGAAAGGGGTCCTGTCCTCAATTCTTCCGGGTGTGGAGGTTCAGCTTTCGCCGGTGGATCCTGGAAACTTTCTCCTCAACTCACAGATTCTTTGCAACGGAAAAACAATCGGATCTTTTGCCCAGCTCTCGCCCTCTCGCGGCCGCGAACTTGATCTGAATTTTCCTGTCTACCTCGCAGAGCTCGATTTGAATCGAGTCTGCGCTCTTCGACAGGGTAAATCCCAGGTTACGGAGCTTCCCCAGTTCCCTGGCTCTTCCCGTGATGCCGCCATGGAGGTCCCCTCAGATCTTCCAAATTCCAAAATCGAAAAGGCGATCCAGAAACTTAATGAACCACTTCTCGTGTCCTTTGGTTGCTTTGATGTATTTCGGGATCCTTCGGGGAACAAATTAGATGCAGAAAGGAAATCCCTCGCATACACATTTCATTATCGCTCAGAAGACCGAACCCTGACGAGTGACGAGGTCGATGATGCACACCAGAAGACTCTGGATCATCTCACAGAAATGCTTCCGGTGAGCTTTCGCTAACAGTGGCCTGCCCCGGACTCAGGCTAGATCTTCGGCGGTCACTGAGCGCTTTTCACGTGAGCCAAGGAGTAGCGCCTGATCAACGACACGGGCTGAACTCCCGTCGAAACGATAGCTATGGCAATTTGGGCAGACGACGGTCGCCAAGCCCACGATAGATTCGCAACCCTCGCAGACTTGATACTCGTCGGGATTTGAGGCGATTTCCTTCGCCTTGGCGAGTCGTTCACTTGAAGCGGATTCCACAGTGCTGAAGAGATTTTGGTCAGTCCTCGCGTGTTTTCAGGATCAAGCCCGAAATCCAGAGGAAAGGGAGGGGAGTCAGGAACTGGCTGCAGCTTTGATCGCTTTGACAGTCTTACTCTTGATATTGGCCCCTTTGTTCTTGTGATAAAGACCTTTGAGCGTTGCCCTGTCTACAGCTGATGCAAGAAGTCTCATGCTGCTTTGCGCCTCATCTGCATTCCCCTCCTCCGCTGCCTCAAGCGCCTTCTTCCGGAGGGACTTGACCCTCGTTCTGAGTGTCTTGTTGCGGTCTGTCCGGCGTTCTGCCTGACGAACCCGCTTCAGCGCTGATTTTGAATTAGCCATATGAATATATTCCCCGGGGCGGGCGACGAACCTAGGCGAGAGGATTCCGCTGTCAAGCACGCTCAGCTGAAAATCAAGGAATCCTCGGCAATCCCAGCTTGGCTAAATCGAGGGCCCACCCCTGAAAACATAGGCTCGTCCCGTTTTTGCCTCGGAGGGCAATCCCGCAACTCCGCCCCCACCCGAGAACAGGGAAAGACCAAAAAGTGTTCCCCTGATCACCCGCACCTCAGCTCCAACACCAACACGTCGATATAAGTCGATGACATCCCGGGACTTCATTCGGATACACCCATAGCTGGCAGGCCTGCCAATCGTCCGCTCCTCGGGGGTCCCATGAATGTATATATAGCGACGGAACGCATTTTGATTTCTCCGTTCGGTTCCCTTCAGCCATATGATACGGGAGACGATAGGATCCCTTCCGGGAGAATTGGGCCGGAGAACCTCTCCCGTTGGTCGCCGACTCTTGAAAACCGTGCCAGCGGGTGCTCCGCCCCCGATTTTCCGGGCAATCCGCATCGTACCCAGCGGGGTATTCATACTCCCGGGCTTGTCTCCCAAGCCAAACTTGGAGGTCGAAATACGGTAACTTTTGACTGGAACCCCCTCTTTCACGACCATCATTCGCTGGTCTCTCACACTTACCAGAACCTCATTCGCCGAGTCGATCTGAGCACAGCTGCTGAAAAGAAGAGACGACAAACACCCAAGGGGAAACAGGTATCCCCGGAGAGGAAGTAGTTTTCGTATCATTAAACGGCAGAATGGGACCTGAAATTGGCGGCTATTCCACCTGTCGGTCCCCGGTGGCAGCATTCCAAGATATGACGAACGAAGATAAGGAAGTGTAAAAGAACCCAAGAGGAAAGGGAAGAAGGAATATAAAGGATACTAAGTTGCCACTGAGGAGCGCATCTATCAGCACGAAAAGAAAAAATACCCCAAAGAGAAACTCCACCACTGGAGTCGCCGACTTAATTGCCTGGTAGCGACTTTTACGGGGGGAGGCCGATTTTTCCTTCTTGGGTTTCTCCACTCCATATTTAGGAGTTCGAACAAAACCCGACTGCATATTAAGCAGGGCCTCCATTACGGCGCGTGCGTTATTTATCGACATGCCGATTCCAAGCGCAAGAAGGCAGGGAAGATAGACGATCTCTTTCCACCAACTTTTGGGGTGGAGGGCCTTCTGGGACATCAGGTAGAAGAAGACAACGGAACCAGAGGCAAAAATAAAGATGGGAATATGAATTAGCGCTTTAACCCATACGCTCATCTCCGGCTGATATTTGGTGTTTGGGAATATCAGGAAACACAGGACCATGAGAAGCAGCCACGCAAAGTTTGAAGTCAGGTGCGCTGTAGCCTCCAGTTTTACATGCAATGGAAACTTGCTCCTCCATATAGCCGGCAGCACTTTCTTACAGCACTGGATCGACCCTTTGGTCCAACGGTGCTGCTGACTCTTGAAGCCGTCCATGTCGACTGGAAGCTCCGCTGGAGTCTCTACTTCATTCAGAAAGATAAACCGCCAATGCCTTAACTGAGCGCGATAACTGAGATCCATATCCTCGGTGAGAGTGTCGTGCTCCCACCCTCCGGCATCGCTGATGCACTCCTTGCGCCAGATTCCTCCAGTTCCGTTAAAGGTGAAAAATCTACCGCTCCGGTTACGGGCTGTCTGCTCCAGCTCAAGATGCCCATCAAGAAACATGGCCTGGACCCGAGTAAGGAGGTTATAGTTGCGGTTAAGGTGTCCCCACCGGGTCTGAATCAGACCAATCCTGTCGTCGGTAAAGTAGTGGACGGTTTTCCGCAGCACATCGGGATTCGGCACGAAATCCGCATCAAGAATAAAAACATACTCCCCTTTCGCCGTTTCAAGACCGTTTTCGAGAGCCCCCGCCTTGAAACCCGTCCGGTCTTCCCGGTGAATGAGTTCTGCATCAAATCCTTCGTGCTGAAGCTTCAGGATCTCTTTCTCAGCAATGGAAGTTGTTTCGTCAGTAGAATCATCCAGAAGCTGAATCTGGAGCTTGTCTTTAGGGTAATCGAGCTGTGCCACTGAGGTAAGCAACCGCTTCACCACGTGCATTTCATTGAAGACCGGGAGCTGGACCGTAACCAGAGGTAGCTCAGCAAATCTGGTCTTGATCTTCGGGCGCCTCCACGAGTGCCTCAGGTAAAGATACACAATACATAACCGGTGACACCCGTAGCCTGAGAGGCCCAGAAGGACCAGAACGTAAGCGACGTACCAGCTCCATTTGAGAAATTCCATGCTGCTTGTGAAAGGCTGGCAATGCGTTCAAGACCGCAGGACCCGGTTGAACGTCACGACGGCTCATGCCCAATAGAGCCTGAGAAGTCAAGTTCTTAGCCTTTATTCACTGGCTTGGCGTGTTTATGAATTCCTTGCCTGAGGCCTCTAGGGTAGCGCGCCCTACCTACGACCATAGTGAATCTTGCACCCGGGCGATGTCCTCCCTAAACGAAACATATGAACCATCACCCACCCCTGCCGACCGTCGCCATCCTTGGCCTCGGAATTATAGGATCGCAGGCCGCGAGCCACATCGCTGCTGCAGGCTACCCATCAGTGACATGGAGCCGCAGTCGGAGAGAGAGGCCTGACTTCGAGCCTGACGCCGGGGTGGCTGCGGATAAAGCTGAAATTATCGTCTGTTACCTCAAAGACGTAAAGGCGGTCAGGGGGACCTTCGAAAGCATCAAGCCCTTCCTTGGACCGGGAAAAACCTTCATCAACCACGCAACGGTTGATTATGAGACTACCGATTACCTTGTGAACGAGTGCGCGCAGATAAATTGCGCCTTCCTGAATGCTCCCTTCACGGGCAGCAAGATAGCTGCGGGCAATGCTTCTCTTGTCTATTACGCGGGCGGCGAGGAGGAACTGATCAACCGCCTGCATCCTTTCCTTGAGGCTACCTCAAACCAGATTATGAGGGTGTCATCTCCTCTCGCTGCGACAATCCTGAAACTGACAACCAACCTTATCACGGCCTCAACCGTACAAGCCCTGGCTGAAGGACTTAGCATCAACATTGCCCATGGGATTTCAGCCGAAACTTACCTCGCGGCAATCGATCCGAATGCCTGTGCATCCCCGCTTATTGAAATGAAGGGACCAGCCATGGCGCAGGGAGATTACGATCCTCACTTCTCTCTCTCCAACATGCTCAAAGACGCCCGCTATATGATAGATCTAGCCGAAAGGGCTGGTCTCGAAACACCGGGAATCGAAAATACAGCTTCCCAGATGCAGAAACGTAACGATCTCGGCGAGGGTGAAAGTGACTTTTCCATTCTCTTCAGACAATTCAGCAAGGAATGAACAAGCCTTTTCTTGAGGACGAAACCTCACCGTTGCAAGTTCCACTCTCTCCACGAACAGTCCTGCGTCTGAGCGGACCGGACCGCTTCCGCTTTCTCAGCGGGCAGGTAACTCAAGACGTATCACTCGCTACCGAGACAGAGGCTGCATATACCTGTATCCTTAACGCCAGAGGACAGCTCGATGCAGTGTGCCACATCCGCGTCCACGAGGGCAGCTACCTCATCGATGCCGCCCTTGAATTACGAGGACATCTGATGGAGCGTCTCGACCGTTACATTATAGCCGATGACGTTGAGCTCTCTGATGAATCTGATGCGTGGGCGGTTACCCATCTGATAAACTTACCGGACGTTCCCACCGGAACGCTCGGATGGCGGACAAAACGCCTGAGTGAACAGGGTATTGATATCTTTTCGCATGCCGGAACCTCGCTCGAGGGAATTGAAGCTTCCTCGGTGAGTCACTATGAAGGACTCCGGACCCTTCACGGAATTCCTAGATGGGGACCCGAGCTCCATTTCGGCCAGATGCCTCAGGAGGCAGGCCTTGAAGATGATACAATCTCATACGCCAAGGGGTGTTACATCGGACAGGAAGTCATTTCCCGGATGAAGCGGGCAGGAAAGGTGTCACGTTATCTAACGAAATTCTTTGTTCCGCCCGGCGTCAGTCCGCCCTGCTCCATTTATTCCGCCGGTGTAGAGGCAGGAGAAATTACGACCGTGACAGATTTTCTCCGCGGGGATTCAGGTCGTCTCGCCCTCGGCTACCGCCGCCGCAGGTTCATGGAGATCGACAGCTTCAGCCTCCTGCACGATCAGGATTCTCCGGAAGACGACAGAGTCACGGTGCGAACTTCCTAATACTGGAGGTTAACGTAGATCTGGAGGCGGGGTCCGTCATCAGCAAGAGCTTCACTCTGCATCGGGAAGGCGTAATCAAGCGCCATCGGACCAAAGAACGGGATACTCGCCCTCACCCCAATACCCACGTCACTGTGGATCTGTTCCGGACTGAAGTCATACGAATCAGGATTCACGAAACCGATGTCCCCAAAGACGGCTCCTCTCACTTCCCCTACGATCGGGAAGGTCATTTCCACCGTTCCATAGGCGGAGGTTTTTCCTCCTAGAACCGAACCCGTCGCCGCATCCCTCGGCCCCACATCTCTGGTATCAAAACCACGCAGGTTACGAGCACCTCCCAGCATTTGACGCTCGAAAATCGGGACCTCGCCACTGAGGGCGTCGACGACATTAACAGCTCCACTCATGTTGAGGATCAGATCCCATGGAAGATTCCAGTGCTTCGAACCCGTTGCACTGAGGGTGTAGGTGTCTACGTCACCACCAAGAATGCCACCGGTCAGGGTCGCTCCAAGATTCAGACGGTGGCCCCGTCGTGGAACCATGTTACTGTCTCTGCTATCGTAGACATAGTTCAGTGACACTGCACTTCGAATGTAGTCTCCATCCTCAGCCAGAAACTCAGAACCTGCGGGCACAGACTCCACGTCGATTCCCACCTGTTCTATACGATACTCCGCCTTGAGATACCCCTTGTCTCCCATCGGACGGCGGACAAACACCGCTCCGCCGGCATTGCTCTGGTCATACTCGTCACTCAGCCAGAGGAGATCACGATAAAACAACTCGCCTCCCAGCGACAGTTTTCTTCCAAGGAACCAGGGCTCAACCAGCGAAAGACGCAGGTCACGACGTTCGTTACCGAGCTGCAACCGCATGCTGAAACGCTGACCACCTCCCCTGAAGAAATTCTTTGGATTGCCAATATCGAAGTTTGTCTGCTCGAGGAGAAGATATCCCACCACACTGTCGACAGAGCTGAACCCAGCACCAAAACTTACCTGCCCTGTCTTGGCTTCATTAACAAGTATGTTGACGTCGCGGTATCCCGGCTGACTACTTCGAGAGCCCGTGACCTGAACCTGCCTGAAGTAGCGAAGGTTCTGCAGACGGGATTTTGTCGTCTCCTCATCTACAGAGCTGTAATATTCTCCCGGGCGCATAGGCACTTCCCGGCGGATTACCTTGTCCTTCGTGATGGTATTACCCTGGATATTAACCTTCCCGACACGGTAAAGGGTTCCCTCGTCGACTTCATAGCGAATGGACACCACGCCAGGAGAGACGTCCCGCATCTCCGGGGTGACCCGCGCATCAGCATACCCCCGTGACCCGTAATAACTACGAATCATCCGGATGTCATCGTTCACCCTCTTGCCGGAAAAGTCCTGTCCCTCTGCGACGCTCATTGCGGGGGCCAGCTCCTCGGGCTTAAAAACGGTCATCTTGCCGAACGCAACACTCCCGACCTTATACCGTGGCCCCTCGTAAACAGGAATCACAAGGTCGACCCGGCCCTTGGTCGCTGGTTCCCGACGAACCGTGTCAATGCGGACCATTCGATATCCCCTGTTCCGATAAAAATCCTCCAACTTGAGAAGGTCCAGTTGTAGTTTTTCCGGATCAATACGGCCACTTTTACTAAGGAAAGACAGCAAACCCTTTTGCTTCGTATCCATCTGCCTCCTGAGTTCGCTTCTTGAAAAGGCCGTGTTTCCCTCGAATAAAATCTTGCGAACCTCACTCTTCCCGCCCTCTTCAATGACAAAAACAAGTTGATACTGCCCTGGACGATCAGTCTCCTTGAGTCGATGTGAAACAAGCACATCCGGGTAGCCATAACCGGTATACTGCTCCTCAATTTTTCTCCGGGCCTCCAGGATCGCGGCGTCACTGACGATCCCCGCCTTTACGGTCGCCTCTCCCGCTAACTTGCGATCACTAAAAATGGTGTTCCCGGAGAACCCAATCTCAACGATCTGCCCTCGGGTTGCGACCTCGACGATCAGAACAATCTGCTCATCCCCGACCGGATCACCCAGAAAGCTGACATCATCCACCAGGCCGCTCTCATAGAGGCTTGCAGCATCCTTATCGAGGACCTCAGGATTGAATTTCTGGCCCACCCGCACCGACATGTAATCCCGAAGGCGGGACTCATCCACCGTCTTAGCGCCCTGGTAACGAATTTTAACCGCGGAGATGGTGCGCCCCTCAAGGTCCAGAGGGCCGGCTGCGGGACGCTCTTCCTGAGCCAGCAAACCCCCGGAAAAAAGTAGGATTGCAGATATCAGCGAAGCTGCGACGCAGCTCATCACACGGCATATCCTAAGCATAAAAATTATCATGACTAACGAGCGGAGAGGGCCTTTCCTGCACCGGAGACCCAGACCATTTACCTGTCTCTCAGCCAAGGTCAATGAACATAAAACAATATTGCCATTTTTTACGTTAATTTCAGAGTCTTTCCCCTCATCTATCCCATATGTCTCGCCGAGATGGCGGCCTGAAATCCGCTGTTGCCGTCTCGGCCAGCGTCCTTGACCACCCTCCTTTCCCCCTCTAGCGTTCCGCCCCCGCGACCGGACGTAATCCGGCTGAAACCATGAAAATTACCGTCGAAAGACAATCGGACTGTGCGGCCCGGCTCACCGTCGAAATTCCCCCTGCCCACCTGAAGGAGGAGCGCCTCAAAATCATCCGGGCCTTCAGCAACCAGGCTCGGATCCCCGGATTCCGTCCCGGCAAGGTTCCGCGGACCGTCATTGAGAAGCGCTATGGCGACCAGATCACCAGCGAGTTGGAGCAAAGAATGATGCAGAACGCACTCAATGATGCCGCAGAGAAGGAAAAGCTGCGCATTATTGACGCCAAAGGCCCGGAGGAAATGCTACATCACCCTGATGGAGCTTTGACCTTTGCCTCCGCCCTGACCATCGCGCCAGAATTCGAGCTCCCTGATTACAAGGCGATCCAGCTGGAAATTCCTGATCGCGCCATTGGAGAAGAGGACATCGAGAATGAAATTCAGAATGTCAGAGCCCGCTACGCCGACTATTCCGACATCACGGACCGTCCCCTGCAGGCCGGGGATTTCGCGGTAATTGACTACCGCTCAGAGCTGGATGGCAAGCCCACAGAGGAAGCGGTTGGTCAATCTGTCGGCTACCTTGGAGGCGGAGAGGACTATTGGCTCAAGATGGAAGATGACTCCATCCTTCCCGGATTTTCCAATTCCCTCGAGGGAGCGGGCCTTGCAGAGGAGCGGAATTTCTCATGTGTCGTTCCTGAGGATTTTCCAGTTGAGGAGCTGCGCAATTTCACACTCGATTTCCAGGTCACCATCAAAGCCATCAAGGTCCAGGAGCTTCCCGAACTTACCGATGAGCTCGCTTCTGAGATTCTCCCCGGATCTGACGTCAAGGGACTTCGGGATATGATCCAGGGGAATCTTGAACGCCAACTCAACCAGCAGATAGAGGAATTCAAGGTCAGCCAATTGCTGGAAAAGCTGACCTCGATGATTCACTTCGAACTGCCACCAGAGCTGGTAACTGCAGAGACGCAGGGTCAGGCGGACGAAATGGTGGAGCGCGGTCTGGGCTCGGGGATGTCGGAGGACGAGATTGAAGGACGTCAGGATGAGATCTTTGCCGCAGCCTCGCAGAGGGCGCAGACGAATTTGAAAACGGATTTTCTCCTCCAGCGGATCGCTGAGGAAGAGAATATCCAGCTCACCCAGGAGGAGGTGGCAAACAGGGTTGCCGCACTAGCGAATCAGGCGAAAAAACCAATCCAATCCTTCGCCTCGGAACTTCAGAAGAGCGGACGCCTCAGAGGAATCCAGCACTCGATGCTCCTGAGTAAGACCATTGACTTCCTGTTGGAGCACGCGAAGGTCACTCAGGCCGGCGAGCAACTGGAGAGCATCGCCGGCGAAGAAGACAGCCAAGCCGATTCCGACGGCACCGAAACAGAGGGCGGGACCAACGAGCCGCCCAGCAACGCAAAAGACCAATCTGAAAAAAACGATGAGTAAATTTGAGCCTGCATCCGCGAATCCGGGGTCGCCACGGAATTCCTACCTCGTGCCTACGGTCATAGAGCAGGATGGACGGGGAGAGCGCGCCTTTGACATTTACTCCCGGCTCCTGAAAGACCGTATTATTTTCATCGGGACACCCATCGATGACTTTGTAGCCAATTCAGCGATTGCTCAGATGCTGTTCCTCCAGATGGCCGATCCCAAGAAGGACATCCACATCTATATCAATTCGCCCGGGGGAAGTGTTACGGCAGGCCTCGCAATCTACGACACCATGCAGTTTGTGACCTGCGACGTGAATACCTACTGTATCGGAATTGCCGCATCCATGGGTGCCGTTCTCCTCACTGCGGGCACGGAGGGAAAGCGATTCTGCCTCCCCAACTCTCATGTGATGATTCACCAGGTCTCCGGTGGAGCCCAGGGAACGGCTTCAGACGTAGAACGAACTGTAGAATTCATGTTTGAACTGAAAAAGCGGCTTAATGGGATTCTCTCCAAACATACCGGCAAGGACCTCGACACCGTCGACCGGGATGCTGACCGGGACAACTACATGTCGGCTCAGGAGGCTGCAGACTACGGACTCGTTGACCGTGTTCTTGAAAACCGGAAGGATCTCGGAGAAGCGGAAGAGGCCTGAGAGCTCTGACATTCCTGAAAAAAGAGCAGGCAGAAGCCCCGGTCCTCTGCTACCTTCTTCTTGGGTGTGGAATTCACAGGTTCTGCGGCTTCCTCATTTCCCGCATACACTATGGCGCGTGCAAGCAATCTCACCATGTGCTCCTTCTGTGGCAAAAGCCACTCGGAAGTTAAAAAGCTGATTGCTGGTCCTGGGGTTTATATCTGCAACGAGTGCATCGAAGTCTGCTCAACGATCTTGGAAAAGGAGTTCTCCGACGAGAAGCAGGCAGAGGAAGGAGTGAGCTTTGAGGAGTCTGTCGCTACCCCAACTCCGAGCGAGATCTGTCAGAGACTTGACGAATACGTCATCGGCCAGGAGCAAGCCAAGAAAGTATTGGCGGTTGCTGTTTACAATCACTACCAGCGAATACATCAGGATGATGCCCGCACACCCGAAGAACTCGCGGACGTCGAAATCGAAAAGTCCAACATTCTGCTTCTGGGCCCGACAGGATCGGGAAAAACCCTGCTTGCCCGTACACTGGCACGCGTATTGGACGTCCCCTTCTGCATCGTCGATGCCACAACTCTGACAGAGGCGGGATACGTAGGGGAAGACGTCGAAAATATTATCCTACGACTTCTCCAAGCCGCCGACTTTGATGTGGAAAAAGCGGAGCAGGGAATCATCTATGTAGACGAGATCGATAAGATCGGGCGCAAGACTGAGAATGTCAGCATCACCCGGGACGTTTCCGGGGAAGGCGTTCAGCAGGCTCTCCTCAAGATTCTCGAAGGCACCGTGTGCAACGTGCCTCCCCAAGGAGGGAGAAAGCATCCACAACAGGAATACATTCAGGTGAACACCGAGCGCATTCTCTTCGTGTGCGGTGGAGCGTTTGTCGGAATGGAAGATATCGTCCGGAGGCGTCTGGGCCGCAACGCGCTCGGTTTTGCGGCGGCCGAGAAGACAGCCCTTGCAGAACGATCTGATGAAGACCTGATGAACAAGGTTCAACCCGAGGATCTGCTTCACTTCGGCCTTATCCCTGAATTCATTGGGAGGCTCCCCGTTCACTCCTCCCTGCTGCGACTCGACGAGGACGAACTGATCAGGATCCTGACCGAGCCCCGAAACGCCCTGGTGAAGCAATATCAGAAGCAGCTGGCTCTGAATGACGTGAAGCTCAAGATTTCACGGGACGCCCTGAGGGCAATGGCAGAAGAAGCCGTCAAACGAGGAACCGGTGCCCGAGCTCTCCGCTCCATTTTCGAGGCTATCACTCTCGACATCATGTATGATATTCCCTCCCGGAAGGATATTGAGTCTGTATCAATCAGTCGGGGAGTTGTGGAAGGAAAGAAGTCTCCCATGATCCGCAAGAAGCGAGCAGATGCAGCTTAGACTGTGCCTTTCAGGAAGACTCTTCACTTTCGGAACCGGTTCTCTAGATTCGGGCCATGTCTTCGCGTTTGACCCTTGCTGTTGCGACCGTTCTGCTCCCCCAGCTGTGCTACTCACAGCAAAAGGCCGGTCCTGTTCCCAAACCACTGCCCGATGAGGGCATGGGCTACGAGCAAGTCGAGAGATTCATCAACGTCCTGGAGCAGGTTCGCTCCCACCACCCCGACGGGGAGAGGCTCAGCTACGAGCGCCTCGTAAACCATGCTCTTGAGGGCATGCTGGACTCCCTCGATAAATTCTCGGGGTTCTATCATCCAGAGACCTACTCTTTTCTCAGCGAGGAAAAACGCGAACCTTCCCTGCCCGGGCTGGGACTCACCCTCGGAAAGAGTGAGGATCATATTACGTTGACGGCCGTCCACTCCGGCTCCGCGGCCATGGAGGCCGGCATAGCTCCTGGTGATCGCATTCTGGCAATCAACGGCCAAACCGTCTCCATGCTGACTCTGAGCAACGTTCTGAAGAAAATGGAAGGACGCGCAGGCGAACGCGTTTCCCTAACCCTCTATCGAAAAAAAATGCAGAAGGAGTTTGAAGTTACCGTTCTTCGCAGAGCAATCAGAGAATCGTCCGTGCCGACGGCACAACTCCTCCACAGCCAGCAGGCTCTTGGTTTGAAGGCAGGTTACCTCTACCTCTCCGAATTCACTGCGGCATCCCACGGAGAAGTAGAAGCAGCTCTGGACGATCTTGAGGACCGGGGCATGAAATCTCTCCTCCTTGATCTGCGGGGCAACCCTGGGGGCCTCCTGACCGCAGCAGTTTCCCTGCTTGGGGAATTTCTGCCTCCATCGACAGAGGTGGTCTTTACCCGGGGACGAAATCCGCAGCATAATTCTCCGCCCATGAAGACGCCGGAACGGCGGCGGAGAGAGCGGGGATATCCTATAGCTGTTCTTCTTGATCGCCATTCAGCCAGTGCGTCAGAGCTTGTCGCGGGCGCCCTGCAGGACCTTGAGAGAGCGATCATTGTCGGTGAGAAGAGCTACGGGAAGGGATCCGTCCAACGCATCATGCCTATGGGCAATACGGCCTTGCGCCTCACAATTGCAACCTACCACACTCCTTCCGGACGCAGTCCGCAGGACAAGGGAGTCATCCCTGACATCGAGGTAGACTTTTCTGTGGAGGATCAAGCGAACCTGGAGAAGCAACGGCGCCATGACTCACTCACTGCAGGGGAGAAAAAAGGTCTCGAGTTTTGGGTAGACCCCGTGATTACCGCAGCCCTTGAGGAACTTTCAGGACGATAAGATACTCGAATGACACCTTTTGCCGAGCAGACAGCTCTCGAGAGAGAGCCGGGATCCCTGACGGTCCTCGCGATCGAAACTTCGTGCGATGAGAGCGCAGTAGCGATTCTCCAGCAGGCGGGAACCGCCCCGGCACAAATACTCTGCTCCCTCGTTTCCTCTCAGGTGGAGCTCCATCGCAGCTATGGTGGAGTTGTCCCGGAGGTAGCCTCACGAAATCACTCTCTCGTTCTACGCGCCCTTGTTGAACAAGCTCTCGATGAAGCGAACCTCGAAGCCAGCAACATAGATGCATTTGGTGCCACGAGGGGCCCCGGTTTGTCGTCCTCGCTTCTTGTTGGTCATACCATGGCCAAGGCCCTCGCTACTGCCTCTGGGGGGAGCTTTGTCTCGGTGAATCATCTGGAAGGGCACCTTCTCTCCCCCTTTCTTTCGGACCACGAGACATCCTGGAGTGACTCCAGCATTACCATCCCGCCACATCTGGCCCTCATTGTGTCCGGAGGGCACACAATGCTGGTTCATGCGAGGAACGCTGGCGACTACCATCTGGTCGGGCGCACACTCGATGACGCTGCTGGCGAGGCTTTCGACAAAGTCGCGCGAATGCTTGGACTCCCCTACCCAGGAGGCCCGGAAATCGAAGAACAGGCTAGATCAGGGAACCCGGATGCGTATAAATTTCCACGCTCCATGCCAGGAGAACTCAACTTTTCCTTTTCCGGACTTAAGACCGCAGTCCGATATGCCCTTCCAAAGATCGAAGATATAAACATGAGGATCCCTGACATTTGCGCTTCCTTTCAGGAAGCCGTCATTGACGTCCTCGTTTCGAAATCCTTGCAGGCTGCCACGGAACGAGGATGTGGCATCATTACCCTGTCCGGAGGAGTGAGCTGCAATAAAGCCCTTCGCTCCAGACTCCATGGAAAATGTTCTGACATGGGACTGAGGCTTCTTGCCTCTCCCCCCTCTTTATCCACGGACAATGCGGCAATGATCGCGTTTGCCGCACTCATCAGGCTTCGGACTGGCGCTACCGGCGCCACGGAAGAAGACATTTCCCCGCACCTTTCTCTGTGTTCACAGGAATCAACTTCATGAAGAGATCCTTCCATTGAAACGCTGCCTCATATTTGATTTCGATGGAACCATCGCCGATACCCTTGGTGAAGGCCTGAAAATCTATAATGACCTTGCTGAACAGAACGGCTATACGCGCATTGATCCAGGGCAGGTAGATGAGCTGCGAGGCCTTGACACTGACGGCCTCCTCAAACATCTCGGCGTCCCGAAACGCAGGCTTCCGTTTCATCTCGCCACCGCCATGCGACGTCTCAGGAGCCAGATCGAAAATTTGTCTCTCATTGAGGGCATGCATGATGTTCTTCCACTCCTCAAACAGCGCTCAGAGCACATGGGTATCCTCAGTTCTAATATTCAGGAAAACATCGAGGCCTTCCTTGAAGTTCACGGAATGCGGGATCAATTCACGTTTATAAGCAGCATTGGCAGACTGACCGGCAAGGCAAGGCACCTCCGTGCTATTGCCCGTACCTTCTCCCTGAAACCTGATGAAATCATCTATGTCGGCGATGAGATCCGGGACCTCCGCGCAGCCCGTAAGGCTGGGGTTGATGTTATTGCTGTCACCTGGGGTTTGAATTCTCACGCATCCTTATCAAGAGAAAGACCCACCTTTCTCGTCGAGAAACCTTGTGAACTCCTCAAGGTCATCTGACGACTCCATCCGCAAACCAAGGCACCCTTGCACTTGCCGCTGTTTGAGGATAGGACCATTGAAACCTTCCGGAAATGGTCGGCATGAGCACGAGACCATTGCCCTTTTCAAATGAAGAACGAATCTTCCGGCACTTCCACTGCCCAGTCACCAGAAACGGAAACCGAAAACGTAACCGCTACCCGGACTAATCAGAATCTGGTCGTGGGACTCGTGCTTGGCGCGATCGTCATTATCCTTTCGCTTCTGGTCCTCCAGGTCACTGACAAGGGCTTTGGAGGGAAAAAGTCCGAGATTGAGAAACTCCGTGAGCAGCTCGATGCAAAACGGCAGAGCATGGAATCTCTCGAGGGCACGTCCCAACCCACCAGGGAATCTCCCGCCCAATTGGCCACCCGGCTTTCAACCGAATCCTCCCAACTGGCGACCATGGTAAACCAACTCCAGGCATCGGTGGAAACTCTTCGTGGCGAACTCCAGATTTCGCAGACCACTGTTCGCTCCCTGAGTAGTCAGCTTGCGAACGCGACCAGCACGACTATCGATAACGACGATCTTCGCAGAAAACTCGAAGTAGCGCTCTCAAGGGCAGCTGGAGCAGAGACCCAGCTACGGAATATGCAGCAGGAGTCTCTTGGATCGCCTACCAGGGAACAAATGGAAGCTCTGCTCGAGGAACGTGACCAACTGCGAGCCATGATCTCCCGGCTTAAATCCGCGGAGCCCTCGGAAGCGAGCGAATAGCGAACGTAAGAAAGTCTTTCCTCGCAGCATTGCACCCACATTCAGTTGCTGCCCTCATTTCAAAGGGCAAGGTGGAAGCTTCTACTCGCCTTCTTCCTCGATGTCCTCCATCAACCGGCGCATCTCCTCCAGTCTCCGGCGCATCTCCTCAAAGGGATCAACGGTGGGGCGGCGAGCCTCTGGAGGCGGAATTTTCGCGGAATTCCCAAGCTCAACCTCTGGAGCGAGTGGCTCCGACTCCATGAGCTCCTCAATCGCCAAGGCTGGGATAATAAAGGTCTTGATTCTGCCCGCCCGTGCAATGGCGACCCCAACAGCTCTCCCCTCCAGGTCAACGACCGGAGCGCCACAGTCTTCAGGTTCTATCTGCATGTCCGACTGTACTACCCTCGCGAATCCGTCCCTCACTTCACTGTATCTGTGCCCCCCCATGTTATTCATCTGCTCCATGCGGCTGTAGGGTATTCGAGGAGCTCGGGGCCGACCTCCCAGCTCTACTTCCATCTCACTCTGTTGCTCATCACGAAGGTAAACAATTGTCACCTTCTGACCGGGCTCAAGCCTTTGCAGAAGCGTGCCGAGCTCGAAACTTCCATTCACCCTCTTGCCTGTAACCTCCAGAACCACATCTCCAGCTCTCAGGCCCGCGCGATCAGCACCCGTTTCGGGTTCAACGCGACGCACAAGAACCCCGGGGCCCTCAAATTCCAGATCCATGACGATACCCAGAAAAGCTCGGTCGGAACTTCGAAGGCTTCGCGGCATAACACTCACCACGCCCATTCCGGCAGCCTGGCCATCGGGGCGCGCTAGGGAAAGAAAGCTACCCAGCTGCAGCTTCGCCTCATCGACGAATTTCACGGGTTCAGCTTTCAGCCCCTCGACCTTCATGATTGCAAGGTCTGCATCAGGATAGACTCCACTGACAACAGCAGGCACCCAGTCTCCTGCACCGGTCCTGCAACTCAGGCTCCGAAGGTCCCGGCTCACTTCGCTCCACTTTGTCAGGACTGTTTCGGGGCCTACCACTGTCCCGTAACTTACCCTTTTGCGCCAGACTCTGACCTCCACAGTGCCTGATGAAGCCTCCCTCACAACCGGGACCAGAGCCCTGAAGAGATCTGCGGCCTGCCCTTCAAGGAGAGCGCTTTCTTCCGGAGAAGACTCAGATTCCTGTGAAAACGTCTGCCCTGAAAAGAACAGACAAAGAGACACCAGAAGAGGAAATTTTTTCATAACCGATCGAATCACTGGTTGGGTCATTTCTGTTCCGGCATCACATCTGCCAAGCGAGCCAACTTGACCTTACAGGACCTGCTTTCCCCTTCCCGTCGGAAGTCCAGCTTCACCTCATTCCCCGGCTCATGCTCCGACAGGATCCCCTGCAACTCCCGCAAGGTTTTGACGGGCTTTTCATCGACCCTGGTCACGATATCACCACGGCGCATTCCTGCAATATCAGCCGGCGAGTCACGGTAGACCTCACCCAGAAGCACTCCTTCATCGGCAGCTCCTGCAACATTGAATCCAATCACCGGTCGATCGGGATTCATAAGCGGGTTCATCGTCAGCCTGCCCCAAGTCTCTCCATTCTCCAGCCTCTCCCAGTCTGCCTTGAAATTCTGCACCCCGGTATGATTATTAGCGGTCAGACTTGCCCCGATGGAAGAGTGAATAGCGATCACCTCCCCCTTCAGATTAAACAGGGGCCCTCCCGAATCTCCTCCGATGAGAGAGCAGTCGCTTACGATGAATCCGAGCGGATTCAGCGCAACCACTCTTCCAAACCTTACTGGCGGGGTGCGAAGAGCGTCAAATCCGCCCGCATGCCCCAAGGAGACCACGAAATCACCAACCTCCACGCCTCTGGAATCTCCAAGCTCAACGAACGGCCAGTCCCTGCCATCTGCCAGCTTCACCATGGCTGCATCCTTTGAAAGATTGGATCCCAGAACCTTGCCCCGGGCCTGTTTTCCATCGGGAAACACCACCGTGATTTCTTCGAGGCCTTCCACGACGTGTCCTGCTGTGAGGATAAGTCCATCCCTTGAAATTATTACGCCGCTACCGGAAGATTCGCTGGCTTCTGAAAAGAGCGAAACGGTTGCAGCCAAACCCATCCTTGCCACTCCGTGCACTTTGCCCTGAAGCCCTCGCAGCTGCTGAAAGCTGGTAATCGAGTTCTCAGCCTCTGCTAGCGCAGGGGAGATTCCCGCCATTGCTACAATTATGGCTATCGCGGCCCCGGAACTTGCTAGTTTCATCGCTGTGAAATATGATGCTAATCCAGCAAGCGTCAATGGCGGTGGTTTTCGTCTAATCTGCTCAGCGCGGGACTAAAGCTCCTCGAAAAAGGGTAGAATAGGCACTAGCAAGCCCTGTTGTCTCTTCTTTTCCGGGATGTTCAGTCGCAGACCACGAAAGAAAGCTCCTCCTCGCCAGAGACCTCAGTCGGCGCGGCGTAAGCCGGCCCGCAAGCGGGCAGGAAAAAGAGCTCGCTCCAAGGGAAAAACCCGGAGGGCCGGCGCAAGAGGAAGGAGAAAGGCAGGAAGACGACATAGCCCCCTCTTCGCATTCATATTCTGGCCTTTCCTAATCATCAATCGATTGCTGGCCAAATGGCCCGGCGTCGTTCGGATTCCCACCAAGGGAATTTGCTACCTCGCATGCGGCGCCTCATCGATATTTATTCTTGCTGCATTGCTCTACTTCCTAAGGTCCCTCAGCTACGACATGGGTCAGGTGGCGGTGATGCCGCAACGTTCGATCATTTACGACAGAAACATGAAGGAGTTGGGGCGTCTGCACGGGGCTCATCGCTATGTCGTTGACCTCGCGGAGGTCTCTCCGCACTTCCGCAGGGCTCTCCTTGCCCGTGAGGACAAGAACTTTTACGACCATCACGGGGTGGACCCCCGGGGTGTTGCCCGCTCCATCGTGCAGAACATCAAGCGGAGAGCATTCGCCCAAGGTGCCTCAACCCTCACGATGCAACTGGCACGCAACGCATTCCGCTTGCCAACCCGAGGACCCAAATGGAAACAACTCGACCGGAAGTTTCTGGAGCTTGCACTCGCCTTGCGTATTGAAAGAGCATACGGCAAGGACGAGATCATGCAGCACTACATGAATCTCATCTTCTGGGGAGGATCGATTCACGGAGTAGAGGCGGCCTCTCGGGCTTACCTCGAAAAATCTGCCGGTGACCTGACGCTTTCAGAGGCAGCGATGTTGGCGGGAATTATTCGTGGGCCGAACGCGTTCTCTCCCTTCGACGATGTCGAAAATACCAAGAAGGAGAGAAACTCGACCCTGGACTCGATGGTCGACCATGGCTTCATCACCGACCTTGAGGCCAAATCGGCCAAGGATGAACCACTCCATATTCGGCCGGAAAATCGCCGCATCATTGAAGGGAGCTACGCAATGGATGCGATCAGGCGCGATATTGAGCGGCATCTCGATAAGAAATACATCAAGCAGGGAGGGCTGAAGATCATCACCACGATAGATAAGGATCTCCAGGAAGCCGCAGAACGTCACCTGAACTCAAAGCTGAGCGAAATCGAACGCCGGCCAGGCTACCGTCATAACACCCGCAGTAACTGGCAGTCCACACCCTCGGGCCAGCGTGAGGATCCAGACTATCTTCAGGGGGCCATCGTAGCCGTCGAGAACCGGACTGGCGCGATACGCTGTGTCGTGGGAGGCCGTGATGCCGATGAATCAAAATTCAATCGTGCCATTCATGCCCGGCGCCAGATCGGTTCCGTCTTCAAGCCCTTCGTCTATCTTGCTGCTTTCGATCAGGGAATGCGCCCTGATTCCTACGTAGATGATTCAAGAATCAAGCCCGGAGAAATAAGGTATGCTCCTCGGGACTGGGACCCAAGGAACTCAAGCGGCAAGTATCTGCCGACTGTGACAGCAAGACAAGCGCTGATGGAGTCCCGCAATACCTCCTCTGTTCGGATCGGGGACTACGCAGGCATGGAAAACGTTTGCTCACTCGCTCACCGGTCCTTCGCCATTACTGTACCCAGCAAGGCCTCCTCATACCTCGGTTCCTGGGAGGCCACTCCTGAACAGGTTGCGAGCGCCTACACCATCTTTCCCAATGCAGGAACAAGATACGGTCCGCACTTTGTCAGCAAAATTCTCGATTCTGACGGAAAGGAACTCTGGGCCCACAAACCTCTCGGTTATGAGGCCGTCGATAGAAAAGGAGCTGCATGGACTACCTCATGCATCCTGGAGGACACCACGCGTTCAGGTACGGCCGCCAGCATGCGGCGCCAACTCGGCTTTCAACGTCCGGCGGGGGGAAAGACCGGCACAACCGATGGGTATCAGGATGCATGGTTTGTTGGATACTCATCAGGTATGACCTGCGCAGTCTGGGTCGGGCTAGATCAACCAAGATCTATCATGGAGGGAGGCTATGGAGCAGATCTGGCGCTTCCTATATGGGTCAAGGTAATGAAAACCGCAGACCGGTTGGGGCGATACGAATTCGAAAGCATGAAAGCCCCCGTGGAGATGAAAACGGTCCGCCTCTGTCGATCTTCGGGCAAACACGCGACCCCGGGATGCGAACATGCCCAGACCGCTTACGATGATACAATCCCCATTGATCTGGAGCCCCGTGCCACCGATTTTTGCCCCAGGCACCCCCTGAGAGCGATCCCCGTCAAATAAAAAAGCTTCCCGATCACCAGGCCCAGATCACTCTCGTTTACCATCTCGCTATCCAGTGCCAGAAAACACACATGCCAGTCGACCTCTACAGGGCCCCAGCGAAAAGCTACCCGCGAATTCCAATGCCAGGGAACAGCCTGAACACGCATTGAATCCCATCGGAGAGCCGCTTGAGAACCACAACGAGGAATTCGAATCCGACTGGAAGCCTGCCGAGCGAACATCAGGCCTTCTGAATCGTCTGCCAGCCTGGGTAAGGCGGCCCCTACGCTTCGGTTTCCGTATCGCGATTGGCTCAACGTTGGTGCTTATTGGTGTTTGTATCTTCTACTTCAGCGCTTCCCTCAGTTACGATATCGGCGAAATACAAAAGATGCCTGAGCGGTCTGTCATCTTCGATATGGATGGCAGCGAACTGGCTACCTTGCACGGAGAGAAACGGCGCCTCATTTCCCGCAGTGAAATACCGGATTTCTTTGTGAGTGCTCTTCAAGCACGAGAGGACAAGCGCTTCTTCTCCCACAAGGGAGTGGATTTCCCGGGCATCATCCGGGCGACCCTGCGCAATGCCTCAGACATGTCATTTACTCAGGGGGCCTCCACTCTCACGATGCAACTCGCCCGTAACAGCTTTAATCTCCGCGAGAAAAGCCTCCACCGAAAACTCATTGAAATCGCAATCGCGCTGAGAATCGAAGTTTCCTACTCCAAGGATGAGATCCTCTCTGCTTATGTGAATCGAATCTATTTCGGTTCTGGTTGTCACGGATTGGAGGAGGCTGCGCGACGCTATTTTGGCGTGAGTGCAAGCGAACTCACTCGCCGCCAGTGTGCACTCCTTGTTGGCATCATCCGGGCACCGCATGCCTGCTCCCCTCTGAGGTCACCGGAAAAAGCAATCCTGCAACAGGACGAGGTCCTTGACCGAATGGTAGTGGAGAAAGTTCTCAACCCGGAAGAGGCCTTAAAAATCCAGTCCAGCGATCTCGGCCTTCATGGTGGAGGCGGGCCATCGGCCGGCAACCGGGCCCTGCAGGCAGTCCGCCGTCACTTTGAGGAACTCATTGACGCCAGAGACATCAGGAATGGAGGTCTGCGACTCCAAAGTACTATAAGCGCGGATGTGCAGAAGGCTCTCGAGGTAGAAGCCACATCCCTCCTTGGAAGAATACCCGGGACACCCGAGGTTGCGGCTGTCTGTATCGATACCAGGTCAGGGGGGATCCGGGGCATCGTGGGAGGCCGGGACACCGGGAACACCTCCTTCAACCGGGCCTTGGATGCTCGCCGCGACCTTGGAGAGATCTTTACCCCCTTTATCTACGCGGCAGCAGCTGAGCGAGGAATCGAACCCAGAAAAGGGCAACCAGTGACATTGGGCCGGGAACTTGGAACAGAGGATCTTATCCGGTTGACCGAGAGACTGGGCTTCAAGGGGCCTTTCCTCGAGGGAGATGATTTGTTCCGCGGAGGAGTAAGCGCCACCCCTCTCGAACTGGCTGCCGCGGCTGCCACCCTGACAGCCGAGGGTCAGAAACCTCGCACCTACTTCCTTCGTCAGTTACTGGATGCAGACGGAAATCAAATCCTCGCGATTAATCCTTCGGCGAGATCGGCGTTCTCACCCGCTTCGACGAACGCCTCTCTGAAAACGTATTTTCCTGATGACGGACCCCGCTGTCTTATCGGGACGAACCCCTCAAAAACTGACATCTGGGCCGTCTCACTTGGATTGAAGCACACCACCTGTCTCTGGATTGGCCATGACACGCCGACCCGCCTTGACTCACCAGATATACTTCTCTCGGCAGCAAAAACAGCCATCCTGCGTCTGGGGATCACCGACCCAGCGCAGACTTCAACTGCCGCCCGATGAACACCCTAATTTAATATTATGCAGGCTTTGCGTTTTGACACTGCCGTTGAAAATATCCTCAAGCGTGAGACACGGTTTGAGGCAGGAGCATACTTTCTACTGAAAGACGCCCTCGACTTTACCCTGAAACGTACGCGCGAGGAACATGGTGAAGATCGTCATGTCAGCGGAGCTGAACTGATAGAGGGTTTCCGCGATCACGCGCTGCAGGAATTCGGACCCATGGCCCTGACCCTGCTGCAGGAGTGGGGTGTTGTAAAATGCTCCGATGTAGGGGACATGGTTTTCGAGCTGATTGAGGAGGGGATGTTCGGCAAGCAGGATTCCGACACTCGTGAGGATTTCGCAAACCACTACGAATTCTCAGAGGCGTTCCTCAGCCCTTTTTTACCAAGGGGTACTCCGGTGGACGAGCGTGCCGCGGACGAATCCGGAGCTGGAGGTGAACGTGGTTCGACACTCAACCCCGCTCCTCGAGACGCATCCTGAGCTCGGATAGAAGTTGGGCCCAGTGAGGAAGACGGGCTCCAGCCCGCTCCGCTCGGCCGAGCGGCTCCACCCAGATGGCCTGCACTTCGACCTCTCTGCCCTCAAGGTAATCGAGCAGACTTGAGGGGCGGTAGGCGCCCATCTTTCTCGTGGATGCAATCTGTTCATCAATGAGACTGGATGGTATCTGCATACCAAGCGCATCTGCTCCTGCGATGACATCTCCCATGACTCGTCGGACTCGGGACTCTCCCTCCTGCCTCGCCAGTAAACGCTCAGTGTCGATTCCCCCGTCGGTAATACACAGTCCATTGAACGCAACATTCCAAACCAGCTTGATCCACTGGGCCGTTGGCAGGTCTTCCACCGGTCTGCAGGGAATATCCGCACCTCGGAAAAGTGCGATCAGTTGCTCAAGACGGCCGTCGGCAGCTCCATTGAATTCTCCAATGGTAATCAAGCCCTGGGCGATATGATTGATCAGACCGGGAGCGAGACGGTTGATGCAGACGAAACAGAGTCCCCCATAAATGCGGTCCGCTCCAAAGATTCCCGCAAGATACTCTGTGTTTCCCAGCCCGTTCTGAAGAGTCAGGATCGCCGTTTCATCATGCAACAGCGGGGTGATCGCATCGCGGCAGGATCCATTCGAAGTTGTTTTCCAAGCGAGGATCACCAGATCAACCGGGCCGATATCATCTGGAGACGAATAGGCCTGAACCGACCTCAGGTTTATGTCACCGTCGGGACTTTTCACCGAAAGTCCATTTTCCCGCAGGGTGGAAACCCCAGAACGCGCGAGAAACGTCACATCGCAGCCTGCGGCTGAGAGCCGCGCGCCGTAGTAGCAACCGATCGCCCCTGCTCCAACAATTGCAATCCGTTGCACAATCTCAGGACACAAGCCCTTGCACTTCGCCGAGGATTCGTTTGGCGGTCACCACGGTATTACGGTGTAATTTTGCGGTATATTCAGGCTGGCGATTATAGCCGCCTCCATAGAGTAACGCTATCGGTATACGGTTCCGGAGCATGGCGCCAAGAATGACCTCATCCCTTCTCTGGATATCCCTGACTGTAAGCATCATCTGTCCGAACTGGTCATTACGATGGTTATCCGCCCCCGCGATCCAGATGACGAGATCCGGAGAAAAGACATCCATTGCCGCAGCCAGAGTGGAAAACAGCTGTTTCAGATACATGTCGCCCTCCACGTAACGAACGGTCTCAACGTCCATGGACCCCTTGACCTTACGTCTGGGATCATTACGGCCGACGTGGATTGAATAGGTGAAAACGTTGGGATCGTTATCAAGCAGACTGTTTGTCCCGTTTCCCTGATGAGCATCCGTATCTACCACCATCACCTTGATGCCCGGCCTCTTGA
>CAXEFH010000008.1:0-26961 GCA_963989605.1 uncultured Roseibacillus sp.
GGGCCGCCCGCCCAAAGTATTTTCATTTTCCCGAGAAACCTCCGGCCCGCCGTGGGGTTAAATCTGTTGATACGTCAAACCCTACCGGTTCTCCCCTCGCTCCCAAGAATATAGTTTCATGATCCTAGTCCGCAAGTCACTCTTGGTTTTGCTTGTCTGCGTGGTGTCAGCGGGGGCTCAGGAGAAAGGTGTTCCGGAGAGTAATGGCCTCCGCAAGGGACCGTCTCGAGAGGGCAAAGTGGACCCGGATCACCGCCGTCCTTCGAGCAAGGGCTTCATGGCGAAATATGACAAGAACGGGGACAGGCGGGTATCATTCGAGGAGTTCGGATCGGTCGGGCGAGCCGCTTCCCTGGAGGAGTCGGGGCGACGCCGCCTTTTTAATCATCTGGACAAGAACGGGGATGGTAAGATTACCGAGGGGGAACTTCCACGATCCATACCCCGTCCGATGAGAGGGCATGATCTGGATAAGGATGGAAGAATCACCTTTGAAGAATTCCGCAGGAACTCGAGGGTCGAGGGTTCGAGTGTCGATCGAATCAGGGCGATGTTTTCCAAGATCGACCGCAATGGAGACAATGTCCTGACCGCGGCGGATTTCGGGCGGCGTCCAGTTGGCCCGGTGCCGAACGTGGCTGAATTCACGAAGCTTGACCTGAACAAGGACGGGGTGTTGTCGTTTGAGGAGTGGCGTTCGGGGTCCCGGTGGCAGGGCTTCCCTGTTGAGGAGTTGAAGAAGCGATTTCTCAAAATGGACCGGAATCGGAACGGAACTATTGAGCCCGGAGACAGGGAGGGTGTGCGGGGCCGTGATAAGAGCGAAAGGAAGCGACCGCTCGCACCAAAGGAGTAGCAGGGCGTTAAACGGAGAACGTGTCTCGCTGGCTGGTGGGGAAGAGGTGCCTCAATTAAAAGGAGGCCTCGAACCAGACTCCTCCATACATCTCGTCACCATCACGGTGCTGAAGTTCATATGACCATCCGATAAAAGGACTCACCGACAGCATGCTGTTGATATTGTAGGTGAGGGCAACACGGCCGGAAAGATCACTGAGGCCGGAGATTCCGTAGTAATCCTTCGTGGCTGATATGCCAATCCTGCCGGAAAGGAAGGCGTCGTCCGACAGGCGGCGAAACCAGTCGCTGGTAAGTTCGGAATACCATCCTCCGGATCCGTAATCGTGGGCAATGGATGTCGAGAAGCTCCAGTCCTTGTAGGCATGCCATCTTAGGGATCCTGAGAGATCGAATCCACTGCGAATAGCGCTACCGCCGTAGCGGTGGTAGGTGAGCCCTGCACTTGCCGTAAATGCATCTCCAAGGGTGGTGTGAAGCTCGAGGAAGCCGGCGTGTTCATAAAAATCGCCATCTGACTCGGTTGCAATCCAGGCGCCCGCGCCTACCGAAAGTTGGTTGTCCACGGCGACCTCGGCCGCCAATTGAAAATCCAGAGTGGAGGATGCGAGTTCCAAGCCGCGGTAGGTGTAGGCCGAGCGCAGGCCCGTCACTGCCTCAATACCGTATGGGATGTCCTCCTCAATCTCAGCTCTGAGGAGGGAGGCGAATGTTCCCGCGGCGATGAGGAAGGTGGTTAGATGCTTCATGTGCGGGGAGAGAATCGGCGGGGATGACAGTGCCGACTCAATTGATTGATTGCAAGCTGTGATGCATGACTCCCTCTCTCAGGAGTCCGGGTCTGGGACGATGGTTTTTATGCGAAGATCCCTCAACTGGTTCGGCTCTGCCGGAGCTGGGCTCGCTGACATGAGGTCGCTGCCCTTGTTGTTTTTTGGAAACGCAATAACCTCTCGAATGGATTGCTCCCCGGCGATCAGCATGACGATCCGGTCAAGACCAAGGGCAATTCCGCCATGAGGCGGCGCGCCGAATTCGAAGGCCTCGAGGATATGACCAAATTCCTTCATGGATTGTTCCTCATTGATTCCCAGGGCTGCGAACATGGCTGCCTGCATTTCCTTTTCATGAATTCGGATAGACCCACCTCCAAGTTCGTGTCCATTCAACACAACATCGTAGGCCTGTGCACGAAGGCCGGCGTATTCTCCTTTGTGAAGTTTCTCGCGGTCACAGTCAACAGGTCGCGTGAATGGATGGTGGACGGCTGACCAATGTCCCGCTTCTTCATCATAGGTCAGAAGGGGGAATTCAGTGACCCATAGAAAATCAAGTTCTTCATCGTGTCCTTTTAGCAGGTCCTGCATGGATGCACATTCGAGTCGTATGCGTCCGAGAATCTCGCAGGCAGCTGCCCACTTGTCGGCCGCAAACAGCACCAGATCACCCTCCTCGATTCCGAGCCGCTCTCGAAGGCCATTGAGTTCAGCCTCACTAAAGAACTTGGTAATAGGCGATCGCCAGGTCGAAGGGTCCTCGCCGCGCACCTGAATATACGCCAGTCCCTTCGCTCCATGGTTTACCGCGATTTCTGTCAACTTGTCCACCTGCCCGGTAGAAATTCCTGAGAAGCCCTTCGCGTTGATGGCCTTGACCGCGCCCCCTTTTTTCACGGCTTCTGAAAAGACCTTGAATCCGCTCTCTGCAAAGAGGTCGCTGAGGTCCTCGATTTCCATGCCAAATCTGCGATCCGGCTTATCGGATCCAAAGGTGTTCATCGCATCATGCCACGTCATGCGCTCGAAGGGTGTGGGGATTTCCACGTCACGACCCGCTTTGAACATGGCGGAAAGGCATCCCTCGATGAGGTCGATAATTTCTTCCTGGTCCGTGAAGGATCCCTCGACATCAACTTGTGTGAATTCAGGCTGTCGGTCTGCCCTCAGGTCCTCATCCCTGAAGCAGCGGGCCACCTGGAAGTAGCGCTCAATGCCCGCGACCATCAGGAGTTGCTTGTACTGCTGCGGAGCCTGAGGAAGAGCGTAGAAGGCTCCCGGATGCATCCGGGAGGGAACGAGAAAGTCCCGCGCACCCTCTGGAGTGGATTTTGACAGTATTGGCGTTTCGACCTCAATATAACCCCGGGCGTCGAGATAATCCCGGGCTGCCTTTGTGACCCTGTGCCGAATACGAAGGTTCCGGGTCATCCGCGGACGGCGGAGATCGAGGAATCTGTGGCTAAGTCGAAGGTCCTCATTGGAGAGCTCCTTATCGAGCTGAAAGGGAAGGACCTTGGCTCTGTTGATAATGGTCAGGCTTGTGGCGGTCACCTCGATCTCACCTGTGGGGAGATCAGAATTTACAGTGCTTTTGCCATCAATCTCGGGCCTTGCTTCGACTCGACCAGTGACCTCTATCACATCCTCCACGCGCAGCGAGTGCGAGACTTTCGCTGATTCAGAAGACTCCTCGGGTCGAAACACGCACTGGGTAAGTCCCTCGCGGTCGCGGAGGTCGATAAAAATGACGCCACCATGATCGCGTGCTGAATTGACCCATCCGGTGAGCGTAACCGTTTCTCCCTGGTGCTTGGAGCGTAATTCGTTGCAGTGGTGTGTTCTCATGGAAATTGGATTGATCTTACACGGCCTAAGGCTCTCACGTTGTTGTTGCTACGCAAGCAGGGGGCCATCGGGTCTTTCCAGACGTGCCTTGATCACGTCGAGGATATTGGAATTGGCGGGGATTGTCTCCTCGGTCCTGCTATTGAGGTTTTTCAGTTTCAGCTCTGGATATTCGCTTCCGATCACGATGGCAAAGCGTGCAAGAGTATGATCTGCCGCCTTGAACTGCTTATTGATCTTAACAGGAGACAGCGGCCAATCAGCTGAAAGTCCACCCTCCCGGATGGAGTGCCCGATGCGGAGGGCCGCCGGGCGCTGTGACTCATCAGCAATCACGATGTATACGTCGCAGCTTGCCTGTCTCTGTAGCCATGCCTGATACTGAAGGAGAGCTGAGGGGACTTCTTTGATAAGTTCAGAAATGACACAGTCCCCCATGGCGTAGCCCGTCGCACTGAGATCAGTAGAGCCATCTGTTACAATGGATACGAGGGTATCGTAGCGTCCTCCACCTGCTACGGACCGGAGATTCTTGCCGGCATCGAATACCTCAAAAACCACACCGGTGTAATACGCAAGCCCCCGTACAATCGAGAGGTCAATCTCGACGAAGCGTTCGAGGTTTCGCGTTCTCAGGTCATCGAGAATTGTGGCCAGGTTCTCGGAAGAGGAGGATCCTGCGGAATCGATAAAGGAGCGGAGGGTCTCGAGATCTACGGCGAAGGGTTCTAGTTTCTCCTTCATTCTTTCCGGGGTATCCCGCTCGATCTTGTCTACTACCTGCAGGAAGGAGTCGAGTTGGGCAGGACCGATATTGTTCCGCGCGGCGAAATTGATCCATGCTTGCCGGTCTGACAGCCGGATCGAGAAGTCGCCTTCCTCGAAACCTAGTTCAAGCATCACGTCGATCGACAGGGCCACAAGCTCCGCATCTGCAGCAGGTGACGGCTCACCAAGGATGTCAGCATTGAACTGATAGAATTCCCGAAGGCGTCCTCGTTGCGGTTTTTCGTAACGAAAGCATCTTCCAATCTCAAACCACTTGAGGGGCTTGGGATAGTCTCTCTGCTGGGCGGCTGCAATTCGCGCCAGGGATGCCGTTAACTCGGGACGAAGAACGACATCCCTGCCGCCCTTGTCCTCAAAGCGGAAAAGCTGCTCCCCAAGTTCGCCACCAGATTTCTTGAGATAAAGCTCCGCAGTTTCGAGGATTGGACCTTCATACTCGGAAAAGCCATAGCGCCGGGCTACCCGGGTCCACATCTCAAAGAGGTAGCGGGACTGAAGGCGCTCCCTCGGAGGGAAGTCCCGAAATCCGGGCAGCGGTTGATTGTTGGTAGCCATTGGCTGGTCAGCGGGCGGGGAGGATAGAGCCCTTGAATCGCTTGTCGAGAATCGAGGGTAGAATCTGGAATTTGGCGAGAAATCTTAATTTCCGGGTTTGGAAAGGGCTGATTTGACCGGATGTCCGATGTGTTGGGGGCCGCTCGCGAGGGACCGCTGAGCAGGATGTGGGTCGTTTGGAGGTGGTAATGTTTCTCGCAATACAATTTGGAACTGGCAAGGCGAGGAGCTCCACACTGAAATCAGGTATCGGCACCGAATCCCACCAGATACTGCTCTATTACCTCTACCGCCCGCTTGAGGATGCGGCAGCGTATGCGGCAGAACATCGTGCATTGTGTGAGGATCTGGGATTGCGAGGTCGTATTCTTGTAGCAGCAGAGGGGCTCAATGGAACGGTGTCAGGTCGGCGGGAGAAGATAGACAGCTATATGGAGATTTTAAGCGAGGACCCCAGGACCAAAGGAATAGAGTTCAAGGTAGATCCTGCAACGGGACATGCATTTCCAAGGCTGAGTATCAAATTGAGGGAAGAGGTGGTGACCCTCGGTTTGCGCGAAGGAGATTTCTCACCCTGCGAAACCACGGGCGAGTATCTCTCGCCGTCGCAGTGGCGGGATTTGATGAACAGCAAGGACACCGTGATGGTAGATGCGCGTAATCAGTACGAGTGGGAGCTGGGACATTTTGAGGGAGCCCTTCTGCCCCCGGTGGACAATTTTCGCGACTTGCCGGACTGGGTGAGGGAAAACAGGGAGAGTCTTGAGGGGAAAAAAATAATGACCTACTGCACGGGAGGAATTCGGTGTGAAAAATTTAGTGGCTTCCTGCTGCGGGAGGGTTTTTCTGAGGTGTATCAGCTCGATGGCGGTATTGTTTCATACGGCAAAGAAGCCAAGGTAAGGGGGGAAGGGTTCGTGGGTAAGTGTTATGTCTTTGATGAACGAGTAGCAGTGGAGGTCAATCACACCGACGGTTCCAGGGTGATCTCCCGCTGCCAGGTTTGCGGAGAACCTTCGGATCGCTATGTCAATTGTGAATGGAGTCGCTGTAATAGTCAGTTTTTCTGTTGTGATTCCTGCGAGGGAGATAGGGGGCGCTTCTGTAGTAGCGGATGTGAAGAAGCATCCGTCCTGTCTCAGGCAGCGTTGGGCATCGGATGTGACTGAGGACTTGTGTATTGAGAACCATAAGGCCAGAACCCCGAGAGAATTTTATGAGCTCCCCCATTGTTCCAGACGATCAGTTGAAACTGGAATTTGAAACCCCGCACTTCCTTCACTCGCTGTTTGCAAACGACCCCAGGGAAGTCAGCTATATTGAAAAGGCGCTTGGACTGAGGGTAGTGACTCGGGATGGGTGGATTCTCTTCAGTGGTCCAAGGACAGGTCTTGGCATGGCTAAAACATTATTTGCCGATCTTGAGCAGGCTCGTCGTTCAGGTGTGACGATTGAGAGAAGAGATTTCCGACAGGCAGTCGACATGGTGGCTGGAAGGCAGTCGACAGGCCTCACGGAGCTGACCGCAACCCGGTTGCTCGGTTCACGGACGCGCAGGGCGGTCAGTCCTCGAAGTGCGCGCCAACTTGAATACCTAAGGGCAATGGAATCGCATCCTGTGGTTTTTGGCATTGGACCGGCAGGAACCGGGAAAACTTATCTGGCGATGGCGATGGCTTTGTATCGCCTTAAGACGGGGGACATCACCAGGGTGGTCCTTACTCGACCGGCAGTCGAGGCGGGGGAGGCTCTCGGGTTTCTACCGGGGGATCTTCAGGAGAAGGTGGCACCCTATCTTCGTCCCCTTTACGATGCCATCCACGATCTCCTCGAACCTGAGCAGGGGACACGTTACCTCGAGGATGGAACGATTGAAATTGCTCCCCTGGCATACATGCGCGGACGAACTCTGGCTAATTCATGCGTAATCCTTGACGAGGCTCAGAACACGACACGGGAACAAATGTTCATGCTGCTGACTCGACTTGGCGAAGGCTCATCCTGCGTGGTGACGGGTGATGGCAGTCAGGTTGACCTCGGGGACGGCATTCCTTCGGGCCTTATCGAGGCTGAAGCAGCCATGGCAGACGTTCCCGGGGTACAATTCGTTCGATTCTCGAGAGGTGATGTGGTCCGGCACGAGGTCGTGAGTGAAATAATTGACGCTTACGAAACTTACAGAAATACCAATAAAAATGGGGCTCGCAAGACTGGCGGCGAGACATTCTGACGCAGCGGGATCTTTAATCGCATTGAAATTTCCAACTCGGAGCCATATAAATCACCCCGCCGTGCGGGGGTCTCGACACAAAACCCCGTCCCGAACGTCCCACCCTATTCATGGAACTCTTCGATTCCATCAGGCGCCGCCGCCTCACCCAGCAGGGCCTTTCCTCCGGAAAAAAGCGCCGTACTTATGCCGATCGGGCGTTGATCCTACGCTTGGATGGTAGCAGCGGCGTCCGCTACGGGCTCTACCTGTTGTTCACCCTTTTTGCGGCATCTCTTGCCTTTAATGACTCCGGAGCAACTGGCCAGGGGGAGGAGGGTGTCGGTACCTTGTTCTCCTTTCTGGTCGCATGTGGAATATCCCTCGCCTTATTTGAGATCCTTTGCAGGAAGGTAACCGGGCGTAATAGCCACGTTTTTCTTGTTCTTCTTGGTCTCGCGTTTCAGCTCTTGCTGACCTGGCTTGTCACCGTCATGGCCGAGGCAAATCCAGCTCTTGGCGAATCCTTCAAGCTGCTCCTCGTTCCCTATGCGTTTGCGCCCATGATCCTGGCGGTACTTCTGGGGACGGGCGTAGGACTTTACGCAGTGGGAACCGCTTCGCTTCTCGGAGCCTTCCTCATGCCGCAGCAATCGGTGCTGTCTTATGTGGTCATGAGTGCCGTTTGTGGTCTCGTCGCTGTCCTTGTAACACTTCAGGTTCGCAAGCGGGGACGACTTCTCAGGGCAGGATTCTACATTGGTGGAGCTGCGGTGCTGGCCGCCTCCTCTTTCGGGATGATCAGCCTGGGTTCGCTCTCGGGTGGGGGCCTTCTTGAATGGCAGCTTCTCGCTGTCGAAGTTGTCAGCGCCTTCGGTATCGGTCTTGTAACCGGGATGATCGTGAGCGGCCTTCTTCCATTGCTGGAGTCGGCCTTCAGCCTCACAACGGATATCAGTTGGCTCGAGCTGAGTGATTTGAACCACAAGCTTCTACGTCGCATGCAACTTGAGGCCCCGGGTACCTTTCATCATAGCATGGTGGTGGCCTCGTTGTCGGAGACCGCGGCTGAAAAAATCGGCGCTAATCCAATGATGTGCAGAGTTTGCTCGTATTTTCATGATATCGGAAAGCTCAAGAAGCCGGCATACTTCATTGAGAATCAGGGAGAGAGTAATCCTCACGATGCGTTGACTCCGACCATGAGCGCTCTCGTCATCATAGCTCATGTAAAGGACGGCGTTGATATGGCGATAAAGAACAAGCTGAATCCCAGAATAGTTGATGTGATTCGGGAGCACCATGGGGATTCACTTGTCTACTACTTCTACAAGAAAGCGGAGGAGCAGAGAAGGCTCGAGCAGGAGAAGGTCGAGGAGGGTCTGGAGAATCCTGAGGATCTTCCGGTGGTGGATGCGAAAAATTTCCGTTATCCGGGTCCAACTCCTCAGACAAGGGAGAGCGGCGTAATATCGCTCGCCGATGCGGTTGAAAGTGCGGCGCGCACCCTGAAGAAGCCTACGCCCGGTAAAATCAAAAGTCTCGTGGACGAAATTGTCTTCGGCCGAATCAAGGAGGGTCAACTTGACAACTGCGGCCTGACCGTGAGGGATCTGAAAAAGACCCGGGAAAGTTTCACGAAGACGCTTCAGAGTATGATGCACAGTCGGATCGACTACCCGAAGCGGGAGAAGTCCGCGGTTGCAGAGGTTGCAGATGATGCGACATCAGGAGGAAAGGTGAAGAATGTGGTGCCTGTAGAAGAACTGGAGAAGCACCGGCGCAAGGTGTCTGGAGAATCCTGAGCATGATGAGGTGTGAGTAGTGCTGACGGCCGGGTTCGAATCCATGACCGGCAATCTGGCTTCCAATTTTCGGTTGAATTCCTTGGAAGCCTGCGACTTGCGGGAGAGACAGCCCTTGACGAGCTGGCGGCGAGGAATCTGGCAAGGGTGAATCTTCCGGAATCAGTCGAGGTTTCGCTGATAAACGATGAGGCTATTTCTGGTGTGCATGCACAATTCATGGACAATCCGGAGCCGACTGATGTGATCACGTTTCCCTACGGTCGTCAGGGAGAAATACTGATCAGCGTTGAGACTGCACAACGGCAGGCGAGAGAGTTCGATTCGGTGCTTGAGCGTGAAATCTCCTTATATCTGGTGCACGGGATACTCCATCTCGCAGGATATGAGGATGATACACCCGGCTCGAGGGAAGAAATGGAAGCTCTCCAGGATGGCCTTCTCGCAGGGCTGCCCGAGGCGTGCCGATTGGGTGATGCAGAGGCCAAATAGAGGATTGCCAATTGTTGCCTGCTTGAGCATCTTTCTCGCGCCCCGCGACCCCCTCTCGGGCTTCCCGGGGCGATACCTACCTGTTGCCCATCGTGTATTCAAATCAAGACTATCTCAGCGAGTTGCTGGTCCAAGGCGGGGTTGTAACCCCGGAAGAGATCGAGAAGGCGCGTGATGGAGTGAGTCCTAATCAGGGAGTTGTCGACCTGCTTGTGGCGGTGGGTGACCTGACCGAAGAGAAGGTTGCCCGGACAATCGCGGAAGAAGCAGCGATTGATTACATGGACCTGGGTGGGCACCATTTCACGGAGCATCTCTTTCAGGCCATGGACGTGGAGATCGCCCAGCGATTTAACGCTGTTCCGCTTCAGGATGATGGGGCCGACATGACGGTAGCGGTTGCAGACGCCTTGGATTTTGAAACGCTCGATAGTCTCCCACACGTGGTGGGGCGTGTGGTCACCTTCGTCTCTTCCACCCCCTCGGCAATTGCAAAAGTGCTTCACGATAACTACGGAGTAGAATCAGAAGAGGCCGATAGTGGGACTTCGTTTACGGTTATCACCGAAGGCGAATCCGAGGAGGCCGATGCCAATGATGCCCCGATCATCAAGATGGTTTCAAACATGCTTCTCGAAGCCTTCCGGATGCGTGCCTCTGATATTCATGTAGAGCCGCTGGAGACCACTCTGCGTATTCGATTCCGCGTCGACGGACGACTGGTGGAGGTCGACAGTCATCCGAAGCGCCTGCTGCCAGCAATCGTGGCCCGGGTCAAGGTGATGAGCGGGACCATGAGTATCGCAGAAAAGCGGGTCCCTCAGGACGGCCGAATACAAATGAGGATCGGCGGCAAGGAAGTGGACCTCCGGGTCTCTACGGTTCCGAGTAACCACGGCGAGAGCATCGTGATGCGGATTCTCGATAAGTCCTCTCTGCTGCTCGGGTTACCCGAGCTTGGATTCTTTACGGACGACGAGGCTATCATGCGGGAAATGATGGGCCTGCCGGATGGAATCATTCTTGTAACCGGGCCGACCGGGTCTGGAAAGACAACTACGCTCTACGCCTGTTTGAATTACATTAACAAGCCGGACCGAAAGATCATCACGGTCGAGGACCCCATCGAATATCAGCTTCCTGGTATTAATCAGGTGATGGTGAAATCGGACATTGGGATGACCTTCGCGGCCGCCCTGCGGGCAATGTTGAGACAGGCCCCAAACATCATCATGGTTGGTGAGATTCGTGATGTCGAAACGGCCAATATTGCAATCAATGCATCGCTCACAGGGCACCTTGTGTTCTCAACTCTTCACACCAATGATGCGCCGAGCGCGGTAGCCCGCCTGGCAGATATCGGAGTCCAGCGCTTCCTGATCGCTTCCGCAGTGCGGGCAATCATGGCCCAGCGCCTCGTCCGGGCACTTTGCAAGGATTGCAAGGGTTCGGCCGAGCTCTCGGAGGGAGAGATGCGGATGCTTCGATTGGATGCTGCGCAACTGACGGAAAGCACCATCATGGGCCCGGGTGCATGCGATACCTGCAGGCAGGGGGGATACCGGGGACGTCAGGGGATCTTTGAGATCTTCAAGGTAGATGATGAAGTGCGGCACCTCATCAACGAAAACCTGAGTACACCCCAGTTAAGGCGCCGAGCCCGTGAGCTGGGTATGCGAACACTGCGCGAGGACGGCATCAGGAAGGTGCTTGCGGGTGTCACGTCGGCTTCCGAGGTCATCTCAGTGACAATGTCCGACGCGGATTGAATAGAACCTATCTCACCTGACACTAATGGAAAATCGTAACGTCTTGGACATTTTCGTCTCACGGGGAATGATCGACAATTCCCTTGCCGAAGACATGCTTCATGAGATCGAAGCCAGTGGAAAGGATGTTGCGGATATCCTCACCGACTTCCAGGTGGTGCAATCGAGGGAAGACATGTGGGGGATCATTGCACAGGAGCTAGGAGCAGACCTTGTAGACCTCTCTGAATTCGTGCCTCCGGAGGAGCTTCTGGCAGTCATCCCTGCGCCGATGGCTCGCCTTCACGGAGCCCTTCCGATCAATTTCGACGCGGATGGGATTACGGTAGCCCTGCTTGACCCGATGAATCCTCAGACGCCTGAAGATCTCCGGTTTGCGCTTGGGAAGGAAATCAAGGTCGTGGTGGCTCCGGACCATATCATTGAGAAAAAGATCAATGAGGCCTATGGGGGAGGCGCAGATGAAGGAGCAGCGATGGCCGAGTTGCTCGGGGAGCTTGATAATGACGGTAAGGAGCTCTCGGAGCAGGAACTGGCTGACGAGGCTAATTCGGCTCCGATCGTACGTTATGTGGACCTGGTCATTTATCAGGCAATCAAGGAGCGGGCTTCAGATATCCACTTCGAGCCATTCGAGAAAGACTTCAAGATCCGCTACCGGGTGGATGGAGCACTCTATGAGATGGCTCCGCCACCCATCCATCTGGCATTACCAATCCTGTCCCGGGTAAAGGTTATGTCGAACATGAACATCGCTGAGCGCCGTGTGCCTCAGGATGGCAGGATCGTAAAGCAGATCGGTGACCAGCAGGTTGACCTGCGTGTCTCCTCGCTCCCCACTTCCTACGGAGAAAGTGTGGTTCTGCGGGTCCTAGACCGGTCGAATGTCAACATGTCTCTCAGCGTCCTGGGTCTGCCAAGGCACGTCGAAGACTACGTTAACAACACGATCAAGAAGCCTAATGGGATATTCGTGGTGACTGGCCCGACGGGCGCAGGAAAGACGACTACGCTTTATGCCGCCCTCAAGGAGATCAACACGATTGATACCAAGCTGCTGACAGCCGAAGACCCGGTGGAATACGATATTGATGGGATCATTCAGGTGCCGGTCAACGAAGCCATCGACCTGAATTTTGCGCGAATTCTTCGCGCATTCCTCCGGCAGGATCCGGATAAGATCCTCGTTGGGGAGATACGTGACCTCGAAACGGCCCAGATCGCCATTCAGGCGTCACTGACCGGACACCTTGTGCTCTCGACCCTGCACACCAACGATGCAGCAGGATCAGTTACGAGACTGGTCGACATGGGGACCGAGCCGTTCCTGGTGGCGGCCTCGCTTGAGGGTGTTCTTGCCCAGCGTCTTGTAAGGACCATCTGCAAGGACTGTCGCGATAGTTATGAGCCTAACGAGGCTGTCCTTAACCAGTTGGGGCTTTCACCACACGAACTGGGGGATAAACATTTCTATACGGGAAGAGGCTGCGAAACCTGCGGAGAAACCGGTCTCCGGGGACGGAGGGGGCTCTTTGAGCTCTTGAGCGTTTCTGACCCAATCCGTGAAATGATTACCGACCGGGCTCCGACCGTTGCGCTCAAGCAGAAGGCCATCGAGCTGGGGATGTCGACTCTTCGAGAGGATGGTCTTCGCAACATTTATGAGGGAGTGACCACCATTGAGGAGGTCCTTAAATACACCTAGATCCCTGATACATTCCAGTATCCGCCTTTTGACACCAATTTCTCAAACGTAAGACCAAAACCAGACCCATGCCTAATTTTCAGTACACTGCAATCGACCAGCAGGGACAACAGACCACCGGAACAGTTCAGGCTGCATCTGAAGCAGAGGCGACGAGCCAGCTTCGGAATCAGTTGGGCGTCTATCCAACAGGAATCGTCGAGCAGGGAAAGGGAACGCTCGGTTCGGCAGGCAAGAAAGCAGCAGCCAAGGCCCGAGGGAGGAAGAAGGCGAGAGGGAGAACGGGAGCTCGGATCAAGCCTAAGATCCTTATGATTTTCACCCGTCAACTGGCCACCCTGATCGACTCTGGTCTACCGCTGTTGCGGGGCTTGACGGTGCTTGGAAAGCAGGAGCCGAATCCGGTTCTTCGCGGCACGATCAACTCTTTGGCTGACTCGGTGCAAGGTGGCTCCACCTTCTCCGAGAGTCTCGCCCAGCACCCCAGGATCTTCGATAAGCTCTACGTTAACATGGTGAAGGCCGGTGAACTTGGCGGTGTGCTCGAGGTCGTCCTGACTCGCTTGGCGGAATATCAGGAGAAAGCCCACAAGCTGAAAAACAAGATCGTGGCAGCGATGGTCTATCCAGTGATTGTGATGTTTATCGCGGTGGCGATCGTGACATTCCTGATGCTGTTCATTGTGCCGAAGTTCAAGGAGATGTTTGCGGACATGGCCAATGCCGAACTCCCCAAGATCTCTCAGGTCGTCTTTGGATTCTCGGAATTCATGATGAGTAACCCTTTTGGTCTTCCGAATGCGGTTTGGATACTGGGCGGGCTATTTGGCGTCTACGCGTTGTTCCAGTTATGGGGCCGCACAAAGGGAGGGCGTAGTATTGTGGACAAGTTGAAGCTCCGGATACCACTCTTCGGCGAGATCCAGCGAAAGAGTGCGGTCTCGCGGTTCTCCCGGACCCTCGGAACCCTCGTGACGTCCGGCGTGCCCATTCTTCAGGCGCTGAATATCACCAAGGAGACCGCCGGGAACGTTGTAATCTCGGAGGCGATTCACAAGGTCCATGAGTCGGTCAAGGAAGGGGAGTCGATCGTTCAGCCTCTGCAGGCCAGCGGGGTATTCCCCTCAATGGTGATCAGCATGGTAGATGTGGGGGAAGAGACCGGGCAACTTCCGGAAATGCTGCTGAAGATCGCGGACGTCTATGACGACGAGGTTGATAACGCTGTGACGGCCCTGACTTCGGTTCTGGAGCCGATCATGATCGTATTTCTGGCCCTGGTTGTCGGGGCTATTGTATTTGCATTGTTCCTACCTCTGATTAAGATTATCCAGCAGATGCAGCAATAAAATGGCCGCATCGAGGAACTCTCTTAGAAGATGAAAATTCATCATAAACATCTAAACACCAAGGATTACCGGGGGTTTACCTTGGTCGAGTTGCTGACCGTTGTCACAATTATCGTCGTCCTTTCTGGAATGGTGATCGGTGTTTCGTCCTTTGTGAGCCGGAAGTCGGCGATTGATAAGGCGAAGGTCCAAATGGGCCTGTTTAACATGAGTATCGAGAGTTATAAGACCGATGCCGGTTTTCTTCCCGCAACAACCGAGGAGGACACTGAAGCCGAGTCCGGTCTTATCATCTACCGCATGCTCTACTGTGATGGAGTGGGTCCGGATGGGATTGCCGGGACGGCCGATGATGGTGCTCTCGATGGGCGACCTGATGAAGGTTTGACACCCTATCTTGCGGATCTGGATCCTAACACCAATCCAAGGAGTCTGATCGAAAAGAGAGGCACTCTCCCTGTGGCGGTCGTTGACCCTTGGGGTAATTCATGGAGATTCCGCAATCAGAGGGGAGATCCAGACCAGCAGAATCCCGATTTTGATCTCTGGTCTCTTGGCCCAGACGGAAAGAACGGAACCGCAGACGATATCAAGAACTGGTAAGGCAGGAATGCCCTCCCGTCTGGTGAAGCTCCCCTCCGGTAGTTGGATTTTCCCCGTCGCTGTGATGTAACAAGGACCCCTCAGAGCGAGTCTATCCTGCCAGCGCTACCTGAGCTGGCCTTTCGCCTCGGAGGCCGCGTTTTCGTTCTAGAACTTGGAGTGCCTCTTCGGGGGCAACAGGTTGCCGTGTCAGGCAATACCCGTCTGGTAGGCCTCCGCTGACCATTGAGCACGTAGAGATAATGGTCTCTGCGATTTCATGGACTTCCTCATCTGGCGCGAAGATGACGGATCCACGGATCCCCCGGTCAAACAGCGCCTCATACCATGGCGCTAGCTGAAGCGCCCCCACGGTGCTGACTTGCAGCGTAATCACCTCGCTCAAGTCAAGATATTCAATCGCGCCGCGGAGGTCGTCGGGCAGTCGGGCGGCCTCGGACAAGTAGTGTTCGAGGTCGTCAAGGGTCACATGATCCCACGCAGCGCCATGAATAACGCGGTGGTCGATCTCGTATTCATAGCCGGCAGGCATTTAAGAAATCTTAACTATCGGGCTGGGCCCTTGCAAGGACTATCGCCCGGGTCCTTCCGAACGAGGCCGAACTGATTGGGCCTAAGATAGGACTCCTTATCAGTCCTTCAGCTTAAGCTTGAGGAGCTTAGGCTGGATTACCACGCGACAGTAGCCATTCCTTTTCTTGTTAAGAAAGTAGAAGTTCTGGTGGTAGTCCTCCGCGACCCAGAATTTCTCGGCCTTGCGGATCACGGTCACGATTGGCTTGGTGAACATTTTCTGGGCGGCCTTCATTGAGGCCTCCGTGATTTTCTTCTGCTCCTCCGAATGATAAAACACTGCCGACCGATACTGGGGTCCCTTGTCAGCGCCCTGCTGATCCTTGCTGGTTGGATCGTGAAGCTCCCAGAACCAAGCAAGAATATCCGAGGTCGAGATCTTCTTGGGATCAAACACCACCTGGACAATTTCGACATGGCCGGTGTTCTTCTGGCAGATCTGCTCATAGGTCGGGTTTGGGACAAATCCGCCCATGTAGCCCGACACCACGGAATGAACACCCTCCAGTTGCTGGTAGACTGCTTCCACGCACCAGAAGCACCCGGCACCGAGTGAAATGGTCTCTGCTCCTTCAGGGATGTCACCTTTGGTGTCTGCGGCGAATTCTTTCATCTTCGTCTTCGGAAGGTTGCTGGAGGTCTGGCTACTGCTATCCTGACACGAAGCCGCGCCGATGAAGAAGATGCTGAGAAGAGCCGTAATCGCAACTGGTTTCATGATATGAAACCTTATAGGGTCTCCGCCGGTAGTGCAAACAGGAAGGATGACCCATTGGGAGAGATCCCGGCTTGTCGGAGGATCTCTCTTCTCCTAAGACTGCAGTCCCATGTCAGAGGCGGCCTTAGATGTTGCAGGCGTTGAAAAAACCTACCGGGGCGGCGTCAGGGCATTACGAGGTGTTTCGCTGGAGGTGCCGGAAGGGTCCATCTTTGGATTGCTGGGTCCCAACGGAGCTGGAAAAAGCACGCTGGTGAAAATTCTGACCACGATAATCAGGCCTTCCCGATGCAGGGGTCGGCTTCTGGGACATCCGATCGGTCACAAGGCAACCCTGCGGAAGGTTGGCTACCTCCCGGAGCACGCACGGTTTCCCGCGTATCTCACCGGGCGACAGGTCATTGAATATGCGGCGGGCCTTTGCGGCGTGAAGGTCAGTCCCGCCGAGGTTGAGCGTCTACTCGAATTGGTAGGGATGTCAGGAGGGGCGGAGAAGCGGACGATCCGGACCTACTCAAAAGGGATGATCCAGAGGATCGGTCTGGCGCAAGCGATGGTAAATGTGCCCCGACTCGTTATTCTTGATGAGCCTACCGACGGTGTTGATCCGGAGGGTCGCTACCAGATGAGGCAGATCCTGCAGGAGCTCCGCGCCGATGGTGTTACGGTATTCATTAACAGCCACCTTCTGGGGGAGTTGGAAACCTTGTGTGATTCCATCGCGATTCTCAAGGAGGGTGAAGTGATACGACAGGGCCCTCTGAGGGAGCTCACTGCTGCGAGTTGTGTTTTCGAGGTGATCACAGGGGATGCGGTGCCGGAAGAAACGGCCTCCCGATTACGGGAGTTCGGATACTTTGTCGGTGAGCGACAGGTCACGGTTGAAGGATCTGACCCAGCGCCTCTCCAGCGCGCCATTGACATCCTCCGTTCGGGACGCGTGGCCATTCTGGAGGTGAGGAAAGCAAGGCAATCACTCGAGGACCTCTTCATGGAGTCCATCATGGAAACACAAAAGACTACCGGGGGAGGAGGGCTGGCATGAGGGTGATGGGTATCCTTCTTCTCGATTCCTTCAGGATGCTTCGCGCCAGAAGGCTGTTCTGGGTAGCGTTATGCCTCTCAGGCCTGATCGCCATGGTTTATGCCTCCATCGGTTTCGACGAAGGTGGAGTGTCGGTGCTTTTCGGCCTGCTCTCCTTTGAAAGCGAGCTTCTTCAGATGAGGGCTGAGGAGTCCAAAAAGGTCTACCTTCTTGTCTTTACCAACGTCGTGGTGCCCTACTGGCTCGGGTTGTTTTCTATCGTTCTGGCGCTGATATCCTGTGCGTCAATTTTTCCGGAATTTACCCGGAAGGGTTCGATTGATCTGGCCCTTTCCAAGCCTCCCTCGCGACTGAGTCTTTTTCTCGGTAAATACGTGGGCAGCCTGCTTTTTGTCCTGTTGCAGGTATTCCCGTTTACGGTGATCGTCTTTGTGAGCCTCGGAGCTCGTTTCGGAGATTGGAATCCTACCGTTTTCTGGGCGGTTCCTCTGGTCGTGCTCTCCTTCAGCTTTGTCTATGCCGCCCACGTCCTTGTGGCGGTGTGGTCCGGTTCCACAATTCTTGGGCTCTTCTTTGCCCTTTTGGTATGGGGCGGTTCCGTGATTGTTGAGTGGGCCGAGGACATTAGCTATCAGGTCGCCTACACAGTTCCGCAGATGGGAATAGAATTCGAGTGGGATAAGGGGGATTACCAAGAAGTAGAACCGAATGAGAGCTCGGAAGACTTCATGGTGCGACTGCACGGGGTCCTCGATCTAGCCCGTCTTTCTCTTCCGAAGACTCGTGCAGTCGGAGCCCAGATGAGGTCACTGATCAAGCTTGATTCCACTGACGGAGGTCTCCAAGGGAAGGGTTTGCTCGCGCTATTATTCGAGGATCCTGATGATCTTGTTCCGGAGCACCACACCGCGGCAGAGCGCCGCGCTGACCAGCGCCACAACGTCTGGAAGGATCTTGGTAGTAGCCTCCTCTACGAGTTGGCACTGGCAGGGTTTGCTGCGTTGATTTTCGTGAGGCGAGATTACTGACAACCTGCGACCAGACAAGGCATCAATGTTCGAGGGCTTCCCGGAGGAAGTTTGCCATGTAGCTTGATCCAAAGAGTTCCTTTGTCACCCTCGGTTCTTCTTTCTCCGGGTGGTAGAGGACGTTTACCGGCACCGCGCGTCGGTTGAGGGCGGCGATCGCTCTCGCGATTCTTGGGTCCTGATTCGTGTAGTCGGCTTTCAGGGCGAGAATGTCATGTTTTGCGAAGAGGGCCCTCACTTTGGCGTTGTAGGCCCTCGACTTGTTGACTTGGCATGTCGCGCACCAGGTTGCGGTAAAATCAACGAAGACTGGTCGACCACTTGCGTTCGCCTTCTCAACTGCCTCGGGGGACCACACTTCCCACTCGAGCCCGGTTGCAGGGGGCTTGGAACAGGCCAGTCCAAGACCCGCAAACACGAGGGTGAGGATAAAGCCTGTCAACCTTGTAGGTTTCGTCCGCGAGACCACGCACCAGCGGCCGTAAATCCACCCCGCGATTCCGACGAAGGTGAGACCGAGGACGATCGGCAGCATCCTTTCAAGGCCAACATCCTTCAGAGAGAGAAAGGACCAGAGCAAAAAACCGGTGGTTCCAAAGAGAAGGAAGGCCATGGCCTGCTTGAAGGACTCCATCCAGGGGCCGGGGCGCGGGAGACGGCTGATCAGGCCCGGGAAGGCGGATAGGAGCACATAAGGAAATGCCAGGCCAAGTGCCATGACCGTAAAGGCGAGAAGAAAGAGGAGGGGAGGGAGGCTAAAGGCGAGACCGATCGCCACGCCTAGAAAAGGGGCCGAACAAGGAGTGGCTACGATGGTCGCCAGAACTCCGGAGAAAAAGGAGCCGCCGGCGCCCTGCTTATGGGTCAGATTACTTCCCACGCTTGTCGCCGAAGTTCCGATTTCGAAGACCCCGTACATGTTCATGGCGAGAGCGAATATCACAAGCATGAGGGACCACATGACCCAGGGGTTCTGTAGCTGGTAGCCCCAGGTAACGTCCTGGCCGCCCTCTCCAATCGCACCTTCTCTCAGTGCGAGCAAAATCCCGGAGAGCACCCAGAATGAGAGCAGGACTCCGATGGCATAAATCACGCCATGAAGCAGAATCGTGCGACGATCCTCGCCGGATTGCTGGACGAAACTCATGATCTTTATGCCGATGACAGGAAAGACACAAGGCATCAGGTTGAGAATCATCCCCCCGAGGAACATCCCTCCGAGAATCGCAAGGAGTCTTCCAAAGCTCACTCCGTCTCCACCCTCCGCGCCGAGGAGGGCATCCAGCTGGTATCCATTCTTGCCGATTGTCAGGATTCCGGAGATATGGCTGCCGAGGGGCTGATCGGTATCCTTACTGCGGGCAAGTTCCCAGCTAACGTCAGTGTCGTTGCGGGTAAGAACTGGGTTGGACTGGGCGTCGAGGAGCTGGTCATAATCATAGAAATAAATATCGCCGTCGGGGACGGCCGTGGCGGGCGAGAGGATCAGGGTAATGGTGTCTGGTGACTCGATGGCCTGAATCTTGAGATCGGACGGAAGTTCTGCAGGCAGCATGGCCCGGGCTTCGGAGAATGCGCCGGCATTCCCGGAAAGAACTTTTGGAGAGGGTCCTACCTTAACAATCAGGGAGCTGGCTGTTTCCGGGGCGCCGATTCCCGGTTCAGGCCTGCAGGTTGATTCGTCACAAATTTGCCAACGGGGCGAAGCGGTGACCTTCACCGTGGCACCTTCCGTGAGGGAGGGAGGAGGCGTTATTCTGAAAAGGTGTGAAACAGTCGGCTCATATCCGTATGTTTTTTTGCCTGCTGTTGATCCGATATGGGGCACAGGCCATCCAACCCGCTCGACCTCGAAGCCAGGCGGGAGATTCCAATTGGGAGTCAGCGAAGCTCCGACATATCCGGGATTGATAAAATAAGAATGCCAGTTCGGGGGATGGGTAAGCTTAAACAGAACGTGAAAGGGCTCTCCGGAGGCGATTTCACTAACCTCTGAGAGGAATACGAGAGTGCTGGACTGACTTGCGAGGTCCGAGTCTGTGAACGGGTTGAAGTCATCAGCATGGGCCACGCGCAGGCTGCCTGCCATGATCGAGGCGAGGAGAGGAAGGAGCAGGTATCTACGAGTGTCCATGACCTGTCAGATGATTGGTGTGATGTGACGCGAAAATCGAGAAAGAAAAAGCAGCGGGGAAACCCGCTGCTCTGAGTGCAGTAAGTGATGGCCCACTCTCTTTAGTAGCCACGCCCGTATATGTGACCCTGCTGCTTGTCCTTGGCGTTTCCTGCAGCTGCCCCGGCGGCGCCGCCAACGGCTGCACCGATCAGCGCTCCAGTTCCAGCATCGCCATCTCCGACGTTGTTGCCGATGATTGCACCGGCCAGACCGCCCAAGGCTGCCCCGCTCAGGGCGCCGGACTGAGTATTAGGCCCTGCCGCACAACTGGCAAAGAGGAGAGACAGGGTAGCGGCGAGAATGAGGAGAATGTTGTTTTTCATTTGAGAGAGGTGTTCAGTAATCTTTAGCGTAGGTTAACCACTTTGGGCCGTGGAAGCAACGGAAAGTATTCTAACGTTTCTCGTTCGAGGGATCACTGGCAATGGACTCGAGTATTTCGCGAATGAGGCGTGGTCCGTGGTAAATGAATCCCGAATAGAGTTGCAGGAGAGTTGCGCCGGCGGCGAGCTTTTCCTGGGCGTCTGAAGGGGACATGATGCCGCCGACTCCAATGATGGGTATCTTGCCGCCCACGGCAGAATAAAATGCCTCGATGACCCTTGTGGAGGTGGCTGCAAGTGGCGCCCCGGAAAGGCCGCCCGCTTCCTTCTGCCGGGGATGATCTTGGATACCCGTCCGGCTGATTGTGGTATTTGTAGCGATGATCGCGTCCAGGGCGTTGTCCATGAAGATCTGGCCAAGAGTTGAGATCTCATCGTCTTCAAGGTCTGGGGCGACCTTGATAGCGACAGGGACCTGTCGGCCAGTCCTTGCGGTCAGAGTTGCACGCTCTTCCTGGAGTTGTTCAAGAAGTCGTGCGGCAGCATCTCCGGCCTGGAGGGCCCGCAAGCCTGGGGTGTTGGGCGAGGAGAGGTTGACGGCAATGTAGTCAGCGACGGGCCAGGCCTGTCGGAGGCAGGTAAGATAATCTCGGGCGGCTTCTTTGTTCGGAGTGTCCTTGTTTTTGCCTATATTAAATCCCACGAGCCCCTTGAAGGTGGAGGACAGCTCGACGTTACGGACGCCCTCCTCGATCCCCGGGTTGTTGAAGCCCATTCGATTAATGATAGCCTCCCGATCAGGAAGCCGGTAGAGGCGGGGCTTTGGATTCCCGCTCTGGGCACGTGGAGTAATTGTGCCAATCTCCACGAAGCCAAATCCAAGCCGGCCGAAGGCATCGATCGAGTTGCCTTCCTTATCCAGTCCCGCCGCGAGGCCCAGTCGATTGGGGAATGTGAGGCCCATGCATGTGACTGCCTCTGACTCGGGAAGACTTCCCGTCATGGCGTGCAGAATTCCCCACCGATCCGCGGTCCTGAGAGCCCTGAGAGACCAGTTATGCGCCCGCTCGGCATCCATCTGAAAGAGAGCCTTTCGGGCAAGCGGGTAAGCGCGTTCGAGCATCCGATGGTGTCCTTAGTATTGCTTGGCTGGGAGAAGGGAGGCGGCCGGCTCAGGTGACAAGGTGGTCGATGATCGAGTCAACCAGCATATTTCCCCGGCCACGCAGGATGAGATTCTCTCCCCGCCAGTCGGCAAGATCCTCATCCACGATAGCATCGATTCGATCTGGCGGGACCTCAGAAAGGTGCCGGCGGTGTACTCCTGCATCGGTCCTCAACATCAGCGCGATTCGCTCCAAGTCAAGTTGCGCAGTGGTAAGATTTTCCACCTCCAGTTCGGCATGGCCCCTTTCCTCTACCTGATTGAGATACTGAGCCGTATCCGGAATGTTCTTCCAACGCCGTCCCGCAGAGGTTGAAACTGCGGACGGCCCCAGTCCCAGATAGTCTCTGCCTTGCCAGTAGCCCTGATTGTGCCTGCTCTCAAAGCCAGGGTAGGCGTAATTGGATGTCTCATAATGCCGGAGCCCACGCGACGTAAGAAACTGGTGGGCGAGTTCAAACATGGAAGCGTTGAGATCGTCACTTTCGGCATAGAGGCCTTGTTGAAGTCGATTTAAGAAGGGTGTGTCCTCTTCATAAGTGAGGTTGTAGGCAGAAATGTGGGTTGGAGAGAGAGCGACAGCCTGCTCCAAGCTCTCCTGCCATTCGGTAAGCGATTGTCCCGGGATGGAAAACATCAGGTCGACACTCACATTCCTGATCCCCGCGTTCCTCAGCACTTCGATTGATCGTCTTATTTCGCGTGGGCCGTGGGTCCTCCCAAGGGTTTTGAGGACATCGGGACTAAATGACTGAGCCCCTAGGGAGACACGACTAACTCCTGATTCGAAATACGTCTTCGCAGCTGATCGGCCGAAGGTTGCCGGATTGACCTCAATATTGATTTCGGTGTCTGCCCGTAGCGGGAACGCGCTCCTCAGACCCTCGAAAAGAGTCCGGATCAGATGAGGGGGAAGCATGCTGGGTGTCCCTCCGCCCAGGTAGGCGGTGTCGACTTTGGTAACATGCAAGGTTGATGCACGGAATCGTGCCTCCTCGAGCAGTCCCTCGACAAACCTCGCCATGTCCGCATCCCCTGGCTTATGCTTGTAAAAAGAGCAGTAGGGGCAGATGTCCCGGCAGAATGGAATATGGAGATAAAGGTGGATGAGATCTCAGGTTGATTTGGGATTGGTCATTGGGGGAATGAATCGGCATTCTAGTACCTGACGATGAGCACGGCGAACCTCTCGACCGATATTCTGAAGGCTGTGTCCCGTTCCTTTTATCTTACTCTGCGACTCTTGCCGAGTGAGTTTCGAGGCCCCTTGAGCCTCGGCTATCTTCTGGCGAGACTGAGTGATACTATTGCGGATGCTGGTGCATTGGATGTGGCTCATCGCGAGGAGTATCTCAGGAGGTTTTGTTCGGTCATGGGTGGATCTGTTCCAGCTGGGCAGCAGATGGATTTTTCATCCTCGCTGCAGAAGAGCATGGCGGATGCGGGGATCAGTGAGGGAGAGAGAGAGCTGGTGCGCTGCTCCGGGCATTGCTTCGCATGGCTGGACTCCATGGAGAAGACGCGGGCTGATGCCATTCGCAGGGTGGTTGGGATTATCACCGAGGGACAAGCTTGGGATCTTCGGAGATTCAGAGGGGAGGGCGTGGTGAGCCTCGGCGAGGATAAGGAGCTTGAGACCTATGCGTATCAGGTCGCGGGCTCGGTAGGGGAATTCTGGACCGAAATTGGACTGATCTGCGACCAGCGTTTTTCCCGATATGAAGAGGGGGAGCTGCGCGTGCTGGGTGCCAACTATGGTAAGGGTTTGCAGTTGGTTAACATCCTCCGGGATATCCCGGAGGATCTTGAACGGGGACGATGTTACCTGCCCGGGGTAGACCCCGGGGATCCAGCAGGAATTATGGCATCGCTCCCGCGGTGGCACCAACGTGCTCGGGAGTTCCTCGCAGACGGGATTAAATACGCCGCCTCGCTCCGGGGGACCCGCGTGCGTGTCTCGACAGGTCTTCCGGCAGTGCTCGGTTTCCGGACCTTGGACCGTCTTGAGCAAGCGTCCTGGGAAGACTTGCAGAAGGGCGTCAAGATTACGCGTGGGACAGTCAGACAAAGTTTGGTCAGTGCTTTGGCGCGAAGCGCATGGTGGCTGCCGGGTTCCTGGAAAGGGTTCCTCCATGAAGTGGAACCGCAACCCAACCCTGACACCGCAGCTTGAGTCATGGGCAAGTCCACGGATGTCCGGTGTGTTGGGGCGGATCTTTACTTTCTTCCGGTAGAGACAAGAGTGCCCCTGAAATTTGGAGCCGAAACCGTCACCTCGGTGACCTGTGCAAGAGTTTGTATCCGGGTGGAAGGACGGCATGGGAACCTCGCTGAGGGATGGGGCGAAACACCATTGAGCGTTACCTGGGTCTGGCCTGCGGGACTAGGCTACGAAGATCGGCACGGTGCCATGAAGGAATTCTGCATTTTGCTGGCACAGGCATGGACAGGATTTCGGGGAAGAGGTCATCCCCTTGAAATCGGACACGACTTTCTTGAGGGAGAGCTTCCTCTTCTTCTTCGGAAATTCAATAGCTCGAGGCTGGACGCGCCCATGCCCTGGTTGGCAGCGCTGGTTTGCTGTTCTCTCTTCGATATTGCCGTTCATGACGCCTATGGGAATTTACACGGCCAAAGTGTATACCAAACCTATCGGGCTGAGTTCATGAACCGCGACCTCTCTGCCTTCCTGACGGCCCAGCCGGATTCGCTGAGGTCTTTCGAAGGTGCCTTTCCGGCCGACTTTCTCAAGGCGGCCGCGGGTTCTCTGTCAGCCTGGCATCTCGTGGGGGGATTGGATCCGGTAGGGCCGGAAGAGCTGTCTGGTGAGGAACCGAACGATGGTTACCCTACCGAACTATCCGAATGGATTCTGCGAGACGGCTTGAAATGCCTTAAAGTCAAGTTGCGGGGTGATGATCGAGAATGGGATTACTCCAGGATGGTCAAGGTAGGGAAGGTGGCAATCAAAGGAGGCGTGGACAGCCTGAGTGCTGACTTCAATTGCATGGTCACTGATCCAGAATACGTGACGGAGGTGCTAGATCGACTTGAGAGAGAGCATCCCGCGATTTTCAAGCTGCTCCTGTACGTGGAGCAGCCCTTCCCCTATGATCTTGAAAAGTATCCAATCGATGTGAATGAGGTATCGTCCCGGAAACCTCTCTTCCTTGATGAGAGCGCTCATGACTGGAGAGTGGTCAGGCAAGGGCGGGAGCTGGGCTGGAGTGGTGTCGCGCTTAAAACATGCAAGACGCAGACCGGTGCTATTCTCAGCTCTTGCTGGGCCGACGCCCACGAGATGAAGCTCATGGTGCAGGATCTTACTAATCCCATGCTTGCCCAGATTCCCCATGTTCTACTGGCAGCCCACGTGGATACGATCAGGGGAGTGGAGACGAACTCGATGCAATTCTACCCGGCAGCTTCAGTTTTTGAGGAGGCGGTCCATCCAGGTCTTTACCGACGTAAAGGCGGAAAGCTTTCCTTGGAGAGCATCAAGGGTAGTGGATTTGGATACCGGGTGAGAGAAATCGCGCGCCCGCTCCCGGAACCAGTTGTCCGGTGTTAGTCTGATTCAGGATTTTCATCTACCACCGCCGGTTGCTCAGTGATCAATCCTATATTGCCATTGAGGATATTATTGCCTGGGTCTCGGTCCTCATTGCCATTGAGATTGATCGTGCTCCTTACCCCTATCTGCTGTCCCTCCTCCGGTTCGCTGACCGGGAGAGAGACAACATGGGAGGCGCCTTCCCGGAGGAGTGGAAGAGTCATGCTGAAGATGTCGTCGTTAATGATGACATCTATCGTTGCTCCTGACATCGGCTCAGTGCCCTGGTTCTGAACGGTAACCTGGAGAGTCCCTACCACCTCGTCTGGTCCGGGCTCTTCGTACCAGTTGGAGGCTACTGCAAGGTCAAACCGGCCCTCCGTATAAGCATTGACCATCCGATCGACGTCCAGGGTTCCCCCGCCATAAAGCGGGTCGTGCCCCGGTGCGCCCGAGGCATTGAGGTTGCTCTCGAGGATGGCCTGGGCCTGAAGGGGGAGGAGTTGGCCGGATTCCGTCTCCGTCAGCGCGGCACCGAGAGCGCCGGCAACAAGAGGGGCGGCTGCAGAAGTCCCGGTAAAACTTGTATATTCCTCCCCGGGCCAGGCCGCGAGAACTTCAAAGCCGGGAGCGACGACATCAATTGATTCTCCTGTATTAGAGAAGGCCAAGTGCTGACCAGCGGCGTCCACGGCTCCGACAGCGATAACATCATCGTAGGCGGCCGGGTATGCAGGAACCGTATAGCCTTCGTTACCAGCTGATGCCACAATGAGAACCTGCTTCTCGGTCGCGTAGGCGACCGCGTCCTGAACGAGAAGACTGTCTCCATACGAGGCCATCGAGATGTTAATGATCTGGGCACCCTCATCGACGGCCCTGACGATTCCTTCTGCGAGAAGAAAGGAATTTGAGCTGCCACTCTGGTCGGCTATTCGTATCGAGAGAAGATTAGCGGCAGGCACGATACCCTGGCTCACGCCGTCTCTGCCTACCATGAGGGCGGCTACCGCCGTACCATGACCATGAATCTCGGTTGCGAACGATTCGTTCCCGGGCACGAGGTCGATCTCCCGAATCCGGTCTCCAAGGGTTTCGTGCTGACCCACACCTGTGTCGAGCATGGCGATTCTTACTCCTTCGCCCCAGTCCGAATTGTCACCACTGATCCCGAGCCATTCAAGGGTTGTTCTGCCAAATCCGATAGCTCCAGGTTGAGCTCCAACTTGGGGAAGGTCCGGAATGGAGACGCGGAAGTTCGGGAAGCTTTCGTCGTCGAGAAGTCCATCGAGATCTCCGCGTTGATCGAAGCCTATGCGCGCTGCTCGCAGATCATCGAGACGCCCGAGGAGCCTTATCTTGCTGTCTCCAACCCAATCGAGAAAGGCGCGGTAATCCTTTTCATTATCAAATCTAACAATCCGCTCGCCGGGAAGGCCGAAGAGTAGCTCATCAATACCCGGGGCTCTTCTGCTGTCATGGCGCCAAGGAGCTTTGCTGGGAAGATTTGGTCGATCAAATTGAACATAGGGTCGTGGATCATTTCCCTGTCTCTTATACACATATGACGCTGCCGACGAATAGAGAGGTGTAGATCTCGGTGGTCGCCGTATCATTAAAAA
>CAXEFH010000009.1:0-26527 GCA_963989605.1 uncultured Roseibacillus sp.
ATGTGTATAAGAGCCAGCAATTAGGATTCCGGGGGGCGGGAGGGCTACACGATGCCCATTTGAGATGCAATTATTTTTTCATCCACTGGGCTGCTTTTACTGAGGGTAGAGGATTCTACCGCAATTCTCGCAATTCACCAGTTCCTTGCCCGCCTGCACGCGGATCATGGTTGCAGGGGTGGCCTTGACGTGACACCCGAGACATTGTCTTGCGCGTGTTATCTGCACAACGACAGGGGCTCCTAATTTTTGCAGCAGGCGCTCGTAGATCGAGATCGTCTCCTCTTCCATGCCCACCAGAAGTTGTTTCCGCTCTTCCTCCAGGGATTCGGTCTCTCGCGAGAACTGGTCCGCACGCACCTGCAGGGTCTCCACCTCTTCGTCAACACCGCCTTTTGTTCGTCCGTAGGCGGTTTCGGCCTCGGCCAACAGGCTTTTCAACTGGTCGCCCCTTTCCATGAGCTCCAGCTCACGCGTTTCAAGGTCATCAATCTCCTCCCCGTAATGAGCGACCTTGACCCCGAGGGCCTGATATTCCTCATTCTTTTTGGTCTCAAACTGTTGCGTTTTAAGCCGGGAAATGGATTCCTTTCGTGTTCCGATGTCGAGTTCCACGCCCTTGATAGCCACCTCGTTTTCCTGAACAGCGGCTTTCGCATCGGCAACAGCCTTCTCGTGTGCGGCCAGTCGTTGTTTGGCCAAATCTTGCTGCTTGGGTATACGCTCCAGTTCCTTGCGGAGATCCTGGAGACGGAGGTCGCGTTCCTGCAGACTTAATAGCCCTGTGATGTCTGGCGGCATTGACCTTTCCTAGCCTACCAGATCGGGGGGTCAAGATCCCGTCTCCACAGCTTCCTTGACGGTGTTGGCCTCGGTGGAAAGTTCGCGTAGAATGTATTGAAAATGAGCCCCAGAGCGGCAATCCTTGTGGCAGCTCCTGACAGATACCTCCCCGATGAGTCTTCGCATCCAATGCCCAGCCTGTCAGCGACAGTTTACAGTCAATGAGGACCTTAGGGGCAGGACCGTCGAATGTGGTTCCTGTGAAAAGCAGTTCGTCGTCGACGAGGAGTCTATTGTCAATGAGCGCGATCGCTATTTCCCGGGTGATATTAAGAAGCCAGGTCTTGCTCATTACGGGGTTGCTCCTGCTCCGTCCGAGTCTGCAAACCAAGTTGATTTTGCCACCGCGATGTACAGCCAAACGGCCAGTGCTGCGGATGTGATTCCGCCTGCCCCGGGACGGACCATTGCGGGGGTCGCCGGGATGGGTGTCCTTCTGCTCTATCTCATCGTCGTGGTTTTCGGATGGATGGGGCAGGGGTTTTTCGGGGAAATGGAAACTCCGAAGCGGATCCTGCTCAGTGGATTTGTGGTAGCGATTGGGCTGCTCCTGATCTTTTCAGGGGGTGCCCGTCGTCAGAAACAGACCATTCTGGGTGGAATAGCAGTGGCTGTAGCTGCATTGGGATTGAGCGTTTTCATGCCTGCGGGAGATCCCATTGTTCGCACAACAGCGTCCTTTCGGCTCGGTCCTGTGGAGAAAAGTGGTGAGGATCCTGCGTCTGGTAGGATGTCCGAGGGTGAGGCCCGTATTGCGATGACCTACGCTCCCATCGAGAGGGCAATCGATGTATATGGTCTTGAATCTGTCTGGGCCCTCTGGGCTCCGAAGATGGGCCAGCATTTCCGTTATCAGATCCAAAGGTACCTGCAGCGTAAAACCGGAGCTCCTGCCCGACCGGCCTTTTATCCCCGGGAACAGGGTGGGCTGGTGGTTATTGAAGGGGTCAGTATCAAGATGCCGGAGCTGATTAGTCTCGTGGAGCGCTTCGCGAATGTAGAAGAGGTCTATGAGGATCTCCGGGTAGTTAAGATTGAGGTAAAGGGCGAGAATCTGGTGGAGCCGAGCTCGGAGCTCGAGGCGAAATTGAACAACAGGGCCAGTGAGTCTTTTATCGTTCTGAACCGGAAAGAGCTGGAGCATATCGATATCGACAGGGTGAAGGATGCGGCTCAACGGCTCTCAACGGTGGAGCCAACCCGCTTCCGGAGTGAGATCGCTGCGCGGTTCGTCGAATTGCTCGACGAGGACAGCGATACCGATTTCCGTTCGACGATCTGCAAGGCAATCATGGTCTGGTCTTCACCGGGGGACGGGGCTGAGAAGGCGGTGGTGCTTCTGGTCTCGGATCTTCTCGCCAGCGAGGAGAGCGTTTCCAAGAGCATGATCGAGTTTCTCGTGGACCGGCGGTCTGCCGGGCTGGTTCCCCTGCTCAAGCAACTATGGATTCAAGCCCCTTTGAACTGGGAAGGTGAGGTGATTGCGATGGGGAGCGAAATGGAGTCTGTGATCGTGCCATCGATTGATTCCAGTAACCGGGCCTGCCAGCGGTCGGCCCTGCTGATCCTGCGGCGAGTTGGGACCGAGGCAAGTCTCCCCTTGCTTCAGCGATCGCTTGAAAGCTCAGACAGGGATTCGGATGTGGTCCTGCTGCTGGAGCGAGCGATCGAGGCTATTGAGAGCAGGAGAGGCGAACCCGCGGAAGCGCCAGAACCTGAGGTGCAGTCTCTTGTTCCACCTGAGACAGTTCCTGTTCCGGGAACGGAGCCTCTTGAAGCCGATGGGGAAGAGGAGCAGAGGGAGCCGGAGTCCATCCCGCCCAACAATTGATCAGGAACTTTTTGCGGTGCTGGGATCGGTGGAGACTGCTGCCCTACAAAATCTTTTTTAGGGACGTATCAAATCATAACCCTTTGTTAATCTCTCATTTGAAAGATTTTCAATCCATGTTTCCAGGGGTTTGTTGATCAGAAGAAGGTTTTTTTGCACTCCCTGGGAATTCCACAGGGGGCCGGGAACACACTCTTTCTTGTCCCAAGACCTATGTTCATGCTCTCCTGTCTGCCCATGAGACGACGTTCCTTCCTGCGCACAGCCGCCGCCACTGCTCTGTTCACCGGTCCCACCAATAGCCTCCTCGCGCTTGAGAGGGACAACAGGTTTCGCCGGCAGATTGGCATTCAGCTCTACACCCTGCGTAATCAGATCAGAAAAGACGCGCTTGGAACGATCAAGGCTGTGAAGGAGGCCGGCTACGTCCAAGGAGAATTGTATGGATTCCCCAATTGTGATCCCATGATCAAAGCTGCCGAGGTGGTTGGACTTCAGTTGCATTCATCGCACTTCGAGTGGGAGTCAGTAGTTAATCCGGGCGATAAGGAATTTACCGACTTTCGCAAAATTCTCGAGAAAGCCAGCAAGGTAGGCCTTTCCCACCTTGTCATTCCTTATCTCCATGGGAAGGATCGTAAGACGCTCGACGATTACAAGCGTACTGCGGAGAACTGTAACAAGGCCGCGCTTCTTGCCAGGAAGCAGGGGATTCAGCTTGCATACCACAATCACGCCTTTGAGTTTGAGCCCAAAGAGGAGAAGGTTTCCGGGTTTGATATCTTCGTAAAGGAGTTCACGCCCGAGATGCAGTTCGAACTTGATGTTTTCTGGGTCAAGGTAGGAAATGTCGACCCGGTTAGCCTTATCAAAAAGCTCAAGGGGCGGGTCTCGCAGCTTCACCTCAAGGATCTGAGAAAGGGAACCAAGCTTCCCAGCTTTGGGGGCCTGCCTAAGGAGGCGTTCAAGGAACTGGGGAAAGGGATGATCGATATGGAACCCATTATCGTTGCGGCAAGAGACGCCGAGGTATCACATTGCCACGTAGAGCAGGATCATAGCCCTGCGCCCCTCCGGAGTATCGTGGAGAGCATGAACTATCTGAAGAGTCTATAGGCCCTCCCGGGTGCGGAAGTGCTGCTTGTTTAAGTAAATATCAGTTAAGCACCGAATAAGGTAGCGACGGAGACAGGAGAGGATGGACTTTGATCAAAGGCACGGCCATCGATGCCCATCAGGTGCCTGATTTCTGTTCGGTAAGTCACTTTGATTGTGTTTTGAATCGAGTATTGTAGGTTCTCTCCCATGCCGCCGTGGCGGAATTGGTAGACGCTGCGGACTTAAAATCCGCTTCTGGTAACGGAGTGAGGGTTCGAGTCCCTCCGGCGGCACGGTGGGGTCCAATTGTGATGATGGGCCCAAGGCTTTGAGGCTCGGAGCGGGCCCTCGCTTGGGTGGGCTGGTCGGTCGGCTGGTTTCTTCCGAATTGAAAAAGAAAGCTTCCCGTGCAAAGGAGAGCGTGCATGAGTGAGGAAGGAGTGTCTTCACCAGAAATGGAAAACCAGTCCGCAGAGGCGGAGAAAGAAGCTGTGTCTGGCAAGGAGTCCTGCCCCTTTGTTCAGTCGAATCGAGGGGTCGACCACACTCGCCGCTGGGACGTTCTTGCCGATAGCGCGATTCTTTGTGGTAAGGAGAACTCCGAAATGACGCTCGCGAAAGAAGCCCGGGAGGCTTGGAGAGAATCAGTGCGTTGTATCGGTCGCCTGCATTGGCAATCACTCCAAGTTGTTGATGCCAGGGAGCTCACAGATCCTGACTCGGTTTTTGAGGCCTGTGTAAATCATATTCAATCTGCTACCAACGGGGGCCGTATCGTGCCGACCCAGACAATTTTCGGGCGCTGGGAGGAACCGGGGCAGGAAATCAGAATTTGGAACCATCAGCTCATTCGCTATGCGGGTTACCGGCAGGCTGATGGTTCGTTCCTTGGAGATCCGATGAACGCGGAATTCACGGAAATTTGCCGTCTTCTCGGTTGGAAACCTCCTGCTGCTCCCAGTCGGTTCGATCTGCTGCCGCTGGTGATTCAGTGTGGCGAGCAGTTGGTGATGCGGGAGTTGCCGCCCGGGGTGGTCCTGGAAGTGAAACTAGAACACCCAGAACACAGGTGGTTCGGGAAACTCGGATTGAAATGGTACGCTCTCCCGACCCTTTCGGATATGCTGCTCGCGACCGGGCGTGAGCTCTATCCGTGTGCTCCCTTCAATGGGTGGTACATGGGTACGGAGATTGGTTCCCGCAATCTCGGCGATGAGTATCGTTACAATCTATTGCCAGTAATTGCCGAAGGACTGGGCCTCAATCGGAGGCAGTCCCCTCTCTGGAAAGACCGGTCCCTGATCGTGCTCAATGAAGCGGTTCTGCATTCCTTTGATCGCGAGGGGATAAGGATGGTGGACCACCATAATGCATCGCACGAGTTCCTCAAATTCTGCAGTCGCGAAGAACAGGCCGGAAGGAAGGTGCAGGCTGAATGGTCATGGATTGTCCCACCCACCTCGGGATCCGCTACAGGGGTATTTCACCAGACCTTTGAGCTGAAACCAAGGCTTCCTAATTTACTGCTTCAGAAAGGCGCCTGGCACACGGAACGCGGGAGAAAGCTGCTTGATCGCTTCACTAATTCGCTGGGAGCGAAGGGCGTATGATGAGGAGAGCCTCTTGGACCAGAAGCAACGGTGGCGGGAACGTCGATGGAAGTTGTCATCCTGCGACGAATCAGGAGAATAGACAGCGTGCGCCATCGCGAGGTAATCCCCGAAATCCTTGATTCACTACCTCCTGATGACAGGGAGGGGCAGCGGAGCAGGAGAGAGTTGAGATATATTGATGTGCTCATGGGAAACAGCCGCTGGATTCTCTCCCGCCTGCCTGACCCGAGGTCCGGCACGGAGGTTCACGAGCTTGGGGCGGGAGACGGTTGTCTTCTTGGAAAGATTGCCGCACGGGGTTTCTCCTCATGTGGCTATGATCTGGCACCTCGTCCGGGTGCATTAACTGGGGCTGCCCTTTGGGAGCGGGGTAATTTTCTTGAGAGAGAAGAGCCTTTCAGGGGTGTCGTGGCGGGGAGCTTAATCCTGCATCATTTGGAGGAGAAAGAATTACAGAGCTTGGGGAAAAGGCTGCGGGTCGCGGAGCGCCTTCTTTTTGTGGAGCCTCTGCGATCTCATCTGGCCCTCGGGCAAGGATATGCCTTGCTTCCGTTTCTGGGCCCGGTGACGCGACACGACATGATAGTGAGTATCCGTGCCGGCTTCAGGCCCGGGGAGTTGCCCCTGGCGCTGGGACTCCCAAAGGAATGGAAAGTGGAGGAAACAACTACAGCACGGGGAGGATACCGGCTGATGGCGACACGCGGATGAAGGAGATTACGATTGCGGGCGGTGGGTTAGCTGGGCTCTCCTTGGGAGTTGCACTTCGTCATGCGGATGTGCCTGTCGTTCTGCACGAGGCCGGGCGGTATCCCCGGCACCGGGTCTGTGGGGAGTTTATCAACGGAGTGGAAAAGGAGACGCTCATGAATCTTGGGATAACGGATTTGTTTTCGAATGCGATCCTCAGTGATGAAACGCACTGGTTCATGGGGAATCGCCATATCTTTGAGGGCAGGCTCGAGAAGCCGGCAATTGGAGTCTCGAGAAAGTGGCTGGATCTGAAGATGTCAGAACTGTTCGAGGATCTCGGAGGCACTCTCCTTACGGGTTCCCGTCAAAAGGAGCTTAGGAAAGAGGGCGTTGTCTGGGCGGCGGGCCGGAGAGGAAAGCGGAAGAGCAAATGGCTGGGCTTGAAGATCCATGTTGAAAATCTGCAGGATCTTCGGGGTCTCGAAATGCATCTGGGTCGGAGCGGGTATGTTGGGCTGGCTCCAGTTGAGGACAGGAGAGTTAATGTTTGCGGCCTTTTTCGCCTGCAACGTTACGGGGGGCGGGGTTCTGAAATGTTGTGGAACTGTCTCGCTGGTAATGGTCTGGAGGGCCTTTCAAGCCGATTGCGAGAAGCGTGCCCGGACCCGGGTTCTTTTACGGCGGTCAGTGCCATTGGGTTTGGAGAGCAACCGGGGAACGATGGCCTGTTGGTGCTCGGGGATGCTGAGAGTATGATCCCTCCTTTTACCGGGAACGGGATGTCGATGGCTTTTGAAGCTGCAGAGACTGCATTAGAGCCACTCCGGAGATTTTCAGAGGGTAAAGAATCGTGGTCCAGGGTAGTGCGAGAGGTTCGCAGAGATCTCCGGGTGAGGTTCCAGCGCCGCCTCTTAATGGCGCGTAGTCTGCATCCGTTCTTGCTGACCCATGTCGGGAGAGCTTTTCTTTCAGGAGTGACGCGCTCCGGGCTTCTGCCCTTCAAACCTCTTTCCCGGGCCCTGAGGTAATCACCATGTTTCTCGAATCCTTGACCACGGCTTTTCCGGCAACCTCCTACACTCAGGAGGACTGCCTCGAGATCATCAAGACATCCCCGGCCGTCCAGAGCCTCAGGCCCCGGTCCCAGACTCTGCTGAGCAAGGTCCTTTCTGGGGATTCGGGTATCGAGAAAAGGCATTTTGCGACCGATGACCCGTCCAAGTTGTTTGATTGTGATGCGGGTCAATTGAACGAGAATTTTGAGCGAGAAGCTCCCCGCCTTTCTGAGCAGGCTCTTGTTGGTGCGGTGAGGGAAGCATCGATTCAGATGAGTGATCTTGATGCTCTCATCATCTGCACCTGCACCGGCTATATCTGCCCCGGAATTTCAAGCCACACGGCCGAGCGTTGCGGGATGAGCAATAACGCCTACCTCAACGATATCGTAGGCCTTGGCTGTGGGGCCGCGGTGCCCGCCCTGCGAGCCGCCCAAGGTTTTCTGAGGGCAAATCCCGGGAGCAGGGTGGCGACTGTTGCGGTCGAGATCTGCTCGGCGGCATTCTACCTTGATGACGATCCCGGAGTTCTCATCAGCTTGTGCCTGTTCGGGGATGGTGCCGCCGCCGCAGTCTGGTCTGATGTTCCGGGTGAAGGGAAATATGAGGCTGGCGCTTTTGAGACGCTGCACTGGCCACATGAGAGGGAGAAAATCCGGTTTGTGAACGCGAAGGGAAAGTTGAAAAATAAACTTCATCGCAGTGTCCCCGAGTTGGCAGGGAAGGCAGTTCAGGAGTTATACGATCGAAGGCAGGCCGAACCGGACCGCATCCTCGCACACACGGGGGGGCGGGATGTTCTGGACGAGTTGGAGAGTGTCCTCGGTTGCGGGAATCTTTCTGAAAGCAGGGAGGTGCTCCGAAACTACGGAAACTGCAGCAGCCCCTGCGTTCTGATGGCGCTCGAGAGAATAATGAAACAGCAGACTTCGGATCAACGCCTCTGGTTGACGAGTTTCGGGGCGGGATTCTCTGCCCACTCACTTGAAATGTGGCGGCAGTGACTACCTCCTCGTGGCGTTTCTCAGGCCGAGGGCCTCGATAACTTTACAGAGAGGACATAGAGCTGTAGCAGTTTCTTGGTCCAAGTGATTCGATGGTTGCTCTCGCAGCTGAGATCCTCGGCTAAAATCAATGAAGTTCCTACCGCTAGTGCTGTTCCTTGTGTGCTCACCCTTCCTAGCGAAATCGCATGGAGAGATTCTGAAGCCAGGTAGCAACCGGGTGAAGTTAGTGCACGGTGAGGCCCGTGAGATGCTTGTCCGCCTGCCGGAAGACTACGATCCTGAGAAGCAATATCCGGTGGTGTTTGGCTTTCATGGGGCCGGGGGACCGATGGAGGGATACCATCGCCAACTTGAGCCCCTCGTGCGGGATCATGGCTATATCAGTGTCAGTCCACAGGGACTCAGTAACGGACCGCGGAACCGGAGAGGCGTCACGGCGTGGAATGGATTCGAGAATCACCGCCTGAGCCGGGCAGATGACGTGGGCTTTGTGAGCAGGGCCATCGACTACCTGGATAAACACGCCTCGATTGATCGCCGGAGACTCTATGCAACGGGCGGTTCCAGTGGGGCAATTTTCTGCTTTCGGCTCGCAATGGAGACGGACCTTTTCGCTGCTATTGCACCCATGCGGGGAGCAATGATTAAACGGCCTCCGGTCCCCAGCAAGCGACCGAAGGTCTCGATTTTGATGGTGTGCGGAACGGAGGATGGGCTCTTCAAGGGGCAATCCAAGGTTCCCGGAGAAGTTTTTTATGCGGCACACGAAACCATGGAGCTATGGGCAGACAATCATGGTGCCAAGGCAGCGCCGGAGGTCTTGAAAATGACGGATGAGATCAGGATGACTCGTTATTCCCCTGCGCAATCAGGATACGAGCTGTTACTGTATGCGGTAAAGGGAAGCGGACATCGGCTTCCGAGGGAACAAATGGCACAGGCGATTGATTACATGGCCCGGTTCTTCTCCAGGCAATCAAAGTCAACTCGGTAGGGTGAATTCCGATAGGACCAGGTCAGAGCCCTTTTGAATACATTTCTCTCATGCGTCTCATAAAAGTTAGAGCAAGGTTCATGAAACTCCTGATGGGAGTGATTGTTCTCATTCCTTATTAGGGCGCCATGGGCCGCGAATTCAATGTTCCCGAGGTGGGTGATCTTCCCCGGGTTGACCGTGATTCACCACGTCCTCCGATGACGGATAGGAGTGCTGCGTTCTCAGGGGCGGAAATCAGACGGCTTGGGAAGGGGGCTGTCCGGATCCTTGGTGCTGGAAGGCACGCCGATGGGGACTGGCCTGATACGCTCTGATGTGATTCTGACCACGACGTTGTAGCCTGCTCCTTCCTGGCCGGTTCCAAGGATCACACTGTGACCTTCCTCCGTATACCAGAGGTGAGATCCTAGAATGGCTCCATCCTGCAGTTCGCCGGCGGGGGGGAACTCTGCAGCCTGTACCGGACGTCCGTGAAGTTTGTTAAGAAGCTCGATCAGTTCCGACCAGTTCCCCTGGAGGGATGTTATGTACTGGCCTTTACTGACGGGCTGGGTCTGAAGGGTGACTTCCCGGAGTCCTCCGCTCTTGTGCCAGTCAAAGAAGAGAAAACAGTGAAGTCCTCCAATGGTGGCCTTGGTTTTGTAGATGCCGTTGAGACCGGTCCGACCGAGGAAAATCCCATCACCGGCAGAGGTAACGAGAGCGCTGGCCTTGAGTTTTTTTTCGACCGTGTTGCGGCTGTCACCGAACTCGAGTTGATCAAAGGCGGCTCCTTTTGGAGGAGGGGCGTCTGCAGCAAGATCCTTGGGAGCGACGTTACTTCTTACCCAGGCCTGATCCTGATCATGGAGTTTCCGGATGCTCAAGGTGATGATGCGTCCGTCGTGGCGTTTCAGGGTGACGCGTGCTCCGTCGCTGGACAAATACTCCGCCCGGAAACTTCGATCTCCCTCAAGGTTACGCCACATTCGCATGGCGCCAGGAGCGAGTATGCTTGAGGCGATAACAAGCCCTGTAATGAGGAGAAGACGCATGAGTTGGATTTCCGCTGGATTTACAAGATTCGTGAAGCTAGGGATGGTGGTAGCCGATTTCTTTTGGTGGGCCGTAACGAGTAGGAGGAAGTCTCACAATAAAAGACCCGGCTAAGGCCGGGTCTTCACGATTAGATGCTTGAAAGAATGATGAGCCTACCTGTTCTGGCGGCGGGAGTGTCCGAAGTAGGTTTCGAATCCAAGTTCCGGCGGGAACTCAGTGAGCCCATCGCTGGGATTCATTTCAACCCGCCAGTCCGTGCCGCACTTCTGGTAGGGGGGTTTGAATGTTCCGTTGTGAGTAGGGCTGTGAAAAGTGATCAACTCGTAGAATCCATAGCCCATCCGGGCGAGGGCCCTCTGACTGCCATCTACGATCCCGTAGGAACCCCCAGCCTTACGCCCGCCAGCGCTTCCACGACGAAAGAATTGCTCGGGGATCTCGGAGATTCCGTAAAAGATGTTCGCGAGTGCGCGGCCCAACTTACGAGAGGAGTTATACTGGGCTCCTGGAGGCGCCTGAATGTCTGCATAGGCAGCGCCCGACAAGGCGAGGACGGAAACGATCAGGATCAGTTTTCTCATTACGCTGAACATTCTGACCGAGAAAGGTAAGGACTGGCAAGCGGTTATTAGGCTATTCTTGATGAGGCCCCCGGACCCTCTGGGCGCTGCTCGCAGGCACGGCAGGAGGCAGTTTTTGTTATCCGTAACAAATTGAATAACAAAAGTTTGAGTAAATCAATCTTCCTCCTTGAGATGCGTTTCGCGGGCCTCCCAAGGAAGTTTGGCGCGGTCGGCATTTTCGGGGTAAAGAAGGCGGAGGAAGGCCTTCAGGTCTGATTTCAGGGGTCGAAGGACATTCCTAAGGTCGCTTGCTTTTTCGAGGTGTCCCTCCGCTAGCAGGGCGCTCGCGCGGTCTTCGATCTGCGAGCGGTACTTCAGTAGCAGCGCCTTGATTCTGTCGTCATGTTTCTCCTCGAGGGTTTCAAGGGCGCCGACCGCCTGCTGATGGGTGGTCCGTAAGATTTCTCCCTCCTCTGGGACGAACGACAGGAGTTGACCCTTGGCGCTGGCCTCCCCGAGAGATTGCTCCAGAGATTCCAGCTTCTCAATTTTTGTGCGCAGTTGTGCCTGATTCTGCCCCGGTTGCCTGGCCGCGCTCCTGAATGCGGACTTGCCTTGCCGGATATGCTTCTTCAATTCTCGCTCGTATTGCTCAACAAGCTTTCTCTTGCTCCAGTCGAAGGCGCTTAAATCGGAGCCAACAGTCTGCTGGGTCTTGCGGGTGATGGCAGCGAGCCACGCATTGGAATCAAATTTGCGGGGTCCTTGATCCGTTGTGCTGTCGTCGGAGGCGCGCCACTCGAGGAGAATACCCGGAGCTTTTCTGCGGCCTCCCTCGACCATTGTCCACCTGCCATCCCCCGGTTCGCCTCCTCCCTGAAGAAGGATTCGATCAAAAAGAGGATGAGGATTCCCCCCCTCGACAAGGCCTGCTCCGTGCCATGCTTCACCGCTTACCCATTTCCATGGTTGTCCAACCCCTGCTCTGAATCCACCAATCCAGAGCCCTTGTCCCGTTCCCAGGTAATCCCAGAAGTTCGAGCAGATCCACTTGTGTTCCTCGGTGCTTGAAGGGACTCCCAGGTAGGCGCCATGGATAGCGGCGAAGTCGAGAGCCTCGCCCCAGCTGATCATGGGGCTCCGGAGCGCGTAGAAGTGAGAGTTCCCGAATGTTCGTGTGCCGATAGGCAGGGCCACACCCTGGACAAGGCTGTGGCGCGACCCTGATAGCGCAAGACGCTTCACCCTCCTGAGTTGCTCCTGCTCCGTGCCGGGATTTTCCCCGTCGTCTCTCCATTCGAGGAGGACATCGCATTTTCTCTCCGGATCTGCTGGCAGGAGTATTCCCTTCTCCGTCAATGCGAGATGCCAGTCTTCCGGTTTGCCTACGGAGCGCCCTTTTGGAAGTGGTGTTCCATCGAGCCAATACCAGTGGTCGTTTGCTCCTTTACCGGCTCCCAGCCAGGCGGGATAGCGCATGTCGAACCGGGCCCGCGCCCAATCGCGGTCCTTTCGCTCCTTGAGGATGGCGAGGTGCGCCCCGTGATCTTCCGCAAAAGCTCTGGCCTCCCTCCAGGTCATGGTTCTTTCCCAGAGAGCGAAGGTGCTGTCGTTGCGCCGGACGGCTTCCGGTGGTAATTCGCTCCGGTCACCGGATGCGAGGGCGGGCTTCAGTCTCTGCAGGGAATCTTTCAGCCGACCACGCGGGGTTGCCTTGGGCCGTCGCGAGGGCCTTTGGTCCGGCACGGACTTACGGGGCGCTGGATCTTGGGCAAAAGGATCGGGGCGCTGCTCAAGTTTCCGGCCCTGGCTCCCGGTCGCTGCTCCTGCTGACCTTTCATCCTCAACCTCATTACCGAACCGCGAGGCAATCTTTACGACGAGGGCGAGCAGCACGAGAGCGATGGCGCATTTCGCAACGAGGCCCCACGGGACCACCTGGTTGGTTCTTGCGGGCTGTTCAGTTGGAGAGGCTGCGGCTGCGAGCTGCTGGCGGATGGGAGTAATCGGAGCTTCGGGGGCCTTGATGACGGGGCGGGTTTGTGCGGTCTGTCGAAGGTCGTTGGCGAGTTTTTCCACTGAAGAGATGCGCTCATCGGGAGAAGCAGAGGTTGTCCTCTTTATGATGATGTCCAGGACAAGGGGAGTCTTAGAGAGTGAGGAGGCAGGTGGGGGATTGTCTCCTTCCGGTGTAGATCCGGAGATCAGTCTGTAGAGAATACGCCCAAGGGAATAGACGTCACCTCTGGCGCTGCATGTTTCCCCTGAAAGTATTTCCGGCGCGATATAATTCCGAGCCTCGTCGGCGATTTCTTCAAGTGGTCCCTCGACAGGTGTGATCTCGATCGTAAGTTCGAGATCGCTTGTGATCAGTATGCTGGAAGGAGACAGCGCGCCGTAGGCCAGTCCCTCCTTGTGTGTCGGAGCTGCCTGTTCGCAGAGGGCAACGATCAGGGAGACTGCCTGCTGGTAATCGACCGCGCCATGTCTCATTGCCCGGTCGAGCGTGGACGCTTTCGTGGCCGGGGATTCAGGCGGCGGAGGATCGGATTCCATACGCTATGATAGCTTTCCAGATGGAGCGACTGCCTGCCCTTGATCGCTTGCTGCTTCTGCCTCATCAGGTGAAAGCAGTCTCTGAACCTCCTCCTGAATGGGGGCGATCTCGGGGAGGGGTATCAATGGGTCCTTGACGATGAAGACCTCTCCAGAGTGACGATGCTCATAGATCCGGAGAAGGCCCGTTCCTGTTTTCTGTGAGTCTGTTTCAACCAGAATTTTTTTTCGTTCCAGCATGATCGCGAGAATGTAACGGGTGTTCTCGGTGTGGGCTTCATCCTGTTCGATCAGACTGGTCAAGAGTGTCTCGGGGTCATCCTTGTCAACGATGTCGATCTTCTCCATAACCTCCGGAGGTCGGTAAACGGTTCGCCAGAAGGAGAAAGGAGAGGGAGCCTCCTCGTCTCGGTCGTCCCAGGCCTCCTGCGAAAAGTCGAGACGGAGATAACCATCAGATTCGGGATCTGGAAAAATGGCAGTGAAAAACGGCTCGCCGTCATGGAAGGGCTTCTCAGAGATGGAACATTGATGGGCACGCGATTTGATGTGCCAGGAATCTGCGTTGGGCATGACAAAATAAAGAATGGATCGGGGCGCCAGAACGTATCCGGGTAGGGGAATTCAAGGGGAAAACCGGTGTCGTGCAAAGGGAAAGTAGAACGACTATCAGTTCCCGCTTCCAAGCGGAGTCCGGTTCAGGATCGTCTGGTAAATCGGTCGCCCCTGAAGTCGACGCCAGAGAAGCAAGAGGGCGATGATTGTGAAAAGAGTATTTGTTCCCCAGGCGGCCATTAGCGGCGAAATCTGCCCTGCATCCCCCAAGGTGAGGAAGGCCTCGGAGCAGAGGAGCATCGCGCAAATGAGGAAAGCTGCGATGGCTACTCCTCCGGCGGTGCCCCGACGCGTGAAGGCAATGCCTAGGGGAGTTGAGAGCAGGACGACCACGAGACAGATCCAGGGCTGGGCCCAGCGATAGTGCCACTGCGTGAGATAAGCCCGGCGAGGTGCCCAGACATCTCCTTCATGCTGTAGTAACCAGCTTTTGAGTTCGGGAATACCAAGGTAGTCTTCCTGAAGTCCCGGGGTCACAATCTGCCAGGGGGTTTCGGGATAGTCGTCGACGAGGTAGGGGCTGGGGAGAGAAGTTTCGAACTTTTCTGAAAGAGTGCCATCGTCCAGTCGAGATCTGAGGTCGAGGCGGACAGCGTCCATGAATGCCCATGTCCCTGAGTCTGCCGACCAGGTAGCGGATTTGGCATAGAGCACCGAAGAGGGTCCATTCTCGTCCTTGCTGCGAATCACCACGTTGAGAATCGGGTCATCGGGAGTATAATTGTAGGGGAAGCTTCCAACCAGCCATGAGCGGTCTGCGATTCTCTCCGCATCGCGGTGGACGTAGAGAACGTTGCGCGCCTGACTCTTGGACCCCGACTTGGCAAATTCAATGAGCGCCTCTCTGTAGCCCTCACCCCATGGGGCCCAGTGGTAGTTCAGGAGCAGGCACGCTAGGCTGAGAAATAATCCCACCGCACCGAGAGGAGTGATAATGCGAGTCAGACTTCTTCCGGTCTGGAGCATGGCGACGATTTCATGGTTGCTCGAAAGCCGGCCCAGGGAGTAGAGCAGACCAAGAAGGAGACCGAATGGAATCAGAAGGACAAAAACCGGAGGGAGCGTGACAAGATAGTATTGAAGCAGGAATGCCCCGGTGTCCCTCGTCTTTTGAAAGTTGTCGATGTTGTCATTCAGGTCGATGAGGATATAAATCACGAGCAGGGCAAAGGAGCAGATCCCTACCGCCCCAAGCATTTGCCGGGCAAGGTATCGATCGAGTGCGCCCGCTATGCCGTAGCAGAGTGCCGCGATTGCCGGCAGCAGGCAGAGGATCCCGAGAAGCAGGGGTCGCAATTTAAGGGTGATGCGGTCGCTGTCGGGGAAGCCGAGAAGGTGGATGTCCACTGCAGCAGCCTCTCGCGAAACCAGTCCGAGCGCTGCGACGGCCCCCGCTAGCGTCAGAATGAGGAAGGGAGCAAACTTGGAAAGCGGAGAAGGGATCTCGATTGGTGATTGGTTGTTGGCAAGAGTGAAGTTAAAACGCCCTCGCAGTCGAGAAGAGAGATGGAGGGTAAACAAAAATGCCACAAGGCCGAAGAGCGCCGTGACGCTCCTTTCATTTCCCGATGATTCTTCCTGCGGGCATGAATAGCAGCCAATCATTGGCCGCAGAGATGAGAAGCGCGTTCTCGAAGGAAGGTCTTCTCGCGGGATCTCCGGACTTCGAATATCGTCCGGAGCAGCAGGAGATGGCGGAAGCAGTGGGGCGTGCCCTTGAGAAGGAGAGTTCTCTGGTGGTTGAAGCAGGAACGGGTGTGGGTAAGTCGCTGGCCTACCTTCTGCCCGCGATGCGCTACGGGTTGGAGTCTGGCAGAAAGGCTGTGTTTTCAACCCATACTATTAACCTGCAGGAGCAACTCCTGAGGAAAGATCTTCCCCTGGTGCGCAAGTTGATGGACCGGCCCTTCCGGGCCGCTCTTCTCAAGGGTAGGGCAAACTATCTGTGTCCCGCACGCCTTAAGCGGGCCCGGATGAACTCTGGCGATTTGTTTTCCACGAGTGAGTCGGAGGAATTAGAGGCTATATGGAAATGGTTCGAAACCACCCGGGACGGGACGTTAAGCGACTTGGATTTTCAGCCATTGCCGAAAGTCTGGCAGATGGTGTGCAGCGAAGCGGAGATTTGCACCACGCGATCCTGTGGGGTCAGGGGAGATTGCTTTTTTCAAGAGGCGCGAAAAGAAGCCGCTGATGCTGAGGCAGTTGTGATAAATCACACCCTCTTTTTCTCGCTGTTGGACACGGAAAATATACTTGAGCATGACGGCTATCTTTTCCCGGACGATTTTGTGGTCTTTGATGAAGCTCACACCCTCGAATCAGTGGCTTCCAGCCAGTTAGGACTCAGGCTGAGTCAGGCCGGATTACGGTTCGATCTTCAGCGCCTTCATCACCCAAGATCCCGAAAGGGTCTCTTGCGGAGCCTTGGCGCAGGCAAGGCCATGGCAGCAGTTGAGCGCGCGCTTGCAGAGTCAGAGGAATTTTTCGACTTACTTGGCGAAGTCAGCGACTTCGGCGACCAAGGCAGGGAGTTCCGAATCCGGGAGCCCGAGATCGTGCCAAATACTCTCGCAGCGCCCTTACGCGAACTTTGCTCTGACCTCGGATCACTGGCTGACACCGTTGATAATGAGACAGCCCGGGCTGAAGTCCAGGAGGGAGCCCGACGGATCAGAGAGGCGCATGCCACATTGAGGCTGTTTCTCGATCAGGAGGATGAGGGAAGCGTCTACTGGGTGGAGGCCGGAGGGACGGACCGCACTTCCTACGCAATGCGGGCTGCGCCGGTTGATGTTGCCTCCCGCCTTGGACCGTTGCTTTTCGCGGAAGGAAAAACCGCTGTTCTCACCAGTGCAACTCTCGGGACCGGAGATTCCGATCTGAGTTATTTCCGGCAACGCGTGGGAGGAGAGCGGGTCGAGGCCCTGCAGATCGGCAGTCCATTCAATTATCGGGAGCAGATGAACATTCATGTGGTCAAGTCGATGCCGGATCCAGCATCTCCCGAATACGGAGAGGCCCTGGCAAAGTGGATCGAGCGCTTTCTTCACCGGAGCGATGGACGGGCTTTCGTGCTGTTCACGAGTTACCGCAGTCTTCAGCGGGTTGCTGAGGATATTGAGGGGGTGTGTCGGCAGGAGGGATGGCGGCTGCTGGTTCAGGGTAAAAAGTATCCCCGTCATCGGCTCCTGCAGGAGTTCAGGGATGACGAGCGCAGTGTTTTGCTGGGAACCGATAGTTTTTGGACTGGTGTGGATGTGCCGGGAAATGCACTTTCGAATGTCATTGTGACCCGGCTTCCCTTTGCGGTGCCGGACCATCCGCTCACCGCAGCTCGGCTCGAGCGAATCGAAGAAAGTGGGGGCAACCCCTTCATGAATTACAGCGTCCCGGAAGCTGTCATCAAGCTCCGCCAGGGGGTGGGCCGTCTGATAAGATCCTCGCGGGACCGGGGAATGGTGGTGATTCTGGATAACAGGGTCGTGACTCGAAGATACGGGAGGGCTTTTCTTGCCGCGCTACCAGACGCACCCGTCGAAATTGTTGATCAATCTCTGGAAGCGGAATAGATGGCCCGGTTCTGGAAGACGCTGCAGATGGCCCGCGACGGTTACACCTTGCCCAGCGTCAGGCCTCAGCGAGGGAAGAGATTGCTTCCCTTAGCAGCCGTGCGCTCCATTGCCCGGGAGCGGTGGTTTCCTCTCCAAGATATCCGTAATTGAGCACCGAACCCAGTTGGGCGGCAAGGAGGCGAGAGCAGCTTGCGAGGGGCCCCATTCCCATGATCGAGAGTGGGATGGGAGGAGCCTCAAGAGCGTCCGGTATTCGTTGAAGATCGCTGAGCTCTGTGACCTTAAAAGCGCACTTCGCTATATCTGCTCCTGCGTCCGACATCTCCCGGATGATGCCCCGCAATTGCTCGGAGGACGGGCAGCGATCAAAGTCGTGCCAGCTGGCGATCCGAAGCAAACCGGATTCTGCACCGGTCTCCCAGACCTCCTTTAGCGTCCCGATTGACTGCAATTCAAGGTCTAGAAGGCCTCCGGTAGGAAGAAATTCTGAGAGGAGTTCAGCCCGTCGACGGGCCGAAAGTCCATTGGATCCTCCCTCATCCGGGTGACGGGCTGTCAAAATCAGCGGCAGCGAATTGCGGTGGCTCTCGACAAACTGGTGGACGTCCTCGCCGTTTCCAAGGCAATCGAGACGGAGTTCGATTATATCGCACTCTTCTCCAACATACAGGGGCTCAAGCGCTTTTTGACTACCGGCGGATCCCACCACAAGGGGCTGGCGACGTTGCAGTAACGCTGAAAAATTCTCCGGGGATCCGTCCATCGGTGGGCCTCTTCTGATCCTATCGGCCGTCAGTTGCAAGAGTGCTTTCGGAGAGCCATGGGCGTAACCATGTAAAAACGTTGATCAGGAGCAATCCTTACGGAGAATTCTGCTGGTCAAAAAGCAGAGGCGTTTTATAGGGTCGCCGCCATCGATTCGCCCATCATGAAGTCACTCAGATACCCGCTCCTCGTCGTTCACCTTTTGCTGGCATTGGCCGCCCTCGCCATTGGGCCGGCGGCGCTTTCACAAACAGTGAAGCAAATCGATGCGTCCGACCCGACCTTCGATAATCTGCAATCGCCAAGTGTAGGGGGGAACACGGGCAAGAAAAGTTGGAAGCCTAAAGACTGGCTCGAGGTTGAGGTGAAGGTGAAACTGGAACCGGGGCGCGCGGCCCCTAGCGATGGTCATGTAGACCGCCTCACCGTACGCTGGTTCGTTGCTGTCGAGAACAAGATCGATAAGGCCGGACAAAAGTATTTCCTCATGGAGAAGGAAGTCACTCACGTGAATGTTCCGCTCGACGAAGACTTCTATCTGTCATGTTACCTCTCCCCAGCCACCATCAAGCGGCTCACGGGCAGCGAGCGGGCAGGGAAGAATTCCATCACTGCGGTTGGAGGAGAGATTACCGTTCCTGGTGCTGCCGCTCCTGCCCGTTTCACATCTCAGGGCAGGGTGAATAATCCATGGTGGCAATCTCCTACGATGCAGCGCACCAACAAATACCCCCTCCTCGATAAGAATGAGACCCCCTTCAAGTTTCTTTGGTGGGATCGCTACCTGGAGATCGAGTCTAAGCCGAGCTAGTTTCGCTGGTGACCTCAAGGAAGGTGGAATTTTTCATCTCGTACACTCAATAAAACTCCCCAGTCGCAAGGACTGTTCCCCTTAAATCTTTTTCAATTCAAATCATGGCTGAAGCAGAGAGCACAGTTGCCCTGAGCATAGGATCGCAACGTATATCGATGGCGGTCTTCGATCCCGCCAAGTCCGGAGGAGTGATCTTGAAATCCTACGGTTCGCAGAGTATCCTCGCGGATCCTTCCCAGGATCTCACGCGTCTTCCGCAAATCACCCTTGCGGTCAAGGAGCTGGCGGCCTCCCTGAAGGTCCAGAAGGAGAAGGTCCGTTATTCCATGTCGGGTCAATCGGTTTTCACCCGGTTCATGAAGCTGCCTCCTCTTGACGAGGATAACGTCGAGGAACTGGTCAGGTTTGAAGCGCAGCAGCACGTGCCGTTTCCGATTGAGGAGGTGATCTGGGACTGGGCCGAGGTAGAGTCCACCGGGCCGGAAAAGGAGGTGGCTCTTGTTGCGATCAAGAGGGACGCGCTGACTGAAATCAATGAAACCGTCGCGCAGGCGGGCATCGGCACTCGCGAAGTGGACGCGGCGCCAATGGCGCTATACAATGCGTTCCGGTACAACTATCCAGACGAGGATTCTCCCGTTCTCCTGATGGACGTTGGAGCAAAAGCCACGAATCTGGTCTACATTGAGGGTAGCAGGCTCTGGACCCGGAGCATTGCGGTGGGTTCAGCATCGGTCACAACTGCGATCGCCAAGGAGTACAACATCTCCTTTGCGGAGGCGGAGAGCCAGAAGGTAAGCAATGGAATCGTTTCGCTCGGAAGTGGTCATACCGCGCAACTGGATGAGGCGACGGCCCAGCTCGCAACAGTGATCCGTAATTCGCTCAACCGTTTGCCGTCAGAAGTTGCCCGGACAAACGGCTACTACCGGAGTCAGCAGGGCGGGAATATGCCGACCAAGGTGTTTCTCGCAGGTGGTGGGGCGAACCTGTCCTATCTACCCGAGTTCCTGGAAGAGAAGTTGCGGCTTCCAATCGAGATTTTCAATCCGCTCCAGCGCATTTCGGTTGGTAAGGCGATTGTTACGGAACAACTCCTGCCGGAAGCCCATATGATGGGTGAGCTGGTGGGTCTCGCGCTGAGGGGCGTAGATCAGGCTCCAATCAGAATTGACCTCGTTCCTGATGTTGTCGCTTCCGAGCGCGCCACCGCCCAGCGAAAGCCTATTGTTGTTGCTGCGGCTGTCATAGCGATTGCTGCGATGGGAGCGTGGGCGGCCAATAAATCAGCCCTCGCGACGCAAGCCGAATCAAAGGAAGCCACGATGGCGGAAAATAAGGCAAGACTGGCGGGGCCCGGGGGCAAGATTGATCAACAGGCCCGGCGGCAGTCGGACCTTTCGGCGCTGGCTGATGCCTATGCGGCGCAGCAGGATGCCAGAGTGAGATGGATCGGGGTTCTTACGGAGCTGAGGACCTTCTTTAACGATCAGGACGTCTGGATTACCGATTTTGAACCCATGGGCCTATACAAAATGGGCGACTCCAAGTCCGGCGAGGCGCGGGTAAAGCAGGGCTTCGCGAAGGTCGCGTATGGAGAGAGTTCGCTTGATAATTTGAAATCGCGAGCTGCCGGGGCGGCGCCTCCCTCCAGGCGGAGAGGCCGGGCCAAAGGGCCGGAGGCCCCGGAGCCTCCGCAGGAGGCCATCAATGTGATCCGAGTCACGGGTTTCTGGAAATCGGATGCTCAGGCCGTGACCAAGATCGTGGATAGGATCCGGGCAGCTCAGGATGAAGAGGACTCCCTGTTTTCATTCAAGCAGTTCCCGGGCAATGCTGGCAGCGCGGATCTTGCCGATGGGGACATCCTACCGGTGCTGAACAATACGATCACCGACCCCAACAAGTTAGCAGAGCAGTTCGTAATGATTCTGCCGCTGAAGAATCCCATTCCAATCAAATAGGGAGGGCTAAACAAAAAACCGAACCGGAAAGACAATGGGATCTTGGATCAAGAACAACAAGTTTGAAGCGTTCCTGCTTCTGCTCGTGATTATCGTTGCCGTGGGAGCATATCTTCATGGGAGCAAGAAAGGTAGCCTGTATGAGGCTGCGAAAGAAGGTTATGGGGCACATGCGTCGGCCGTGTCAGGATTGAAGTCGAAGAGGCCTTACCCTACGCCGGCAAATGCGGATGAGTTTGAGGCGCAGGTGGACAAATATGAGGAAACCGTGTCCGGTCTTCAGGCAAAAATGCTGACTTACCGTCCGGAAGCACTCGAGTCGATAACGCCACCAAAATTCATTGAAAACCTGAATGCAGTGCGTGCCGAGGTTACCAGTATGTTTGATGCGCAGGGGATTGATTATCCGGGTGATCAGTTCTACCTCGGGTTCAAGGACTACACGGGAGGCCTGCCCAAGGAAGGAGCTACCGCCCAGCTGAATTACCAGTTGTCTGCCATGAAGTCTCTCTTTGAAGTGATTGCGACTGCAACGCCGAGTGCATTACTGAACGTACATCGTTCCGCTCTCGCCGTTGAAAAGGACAAGGCCCCGGAGCCCGTCACGAGAGGCAGGGGAGGCAGAAAGGTTACGAGAGGCGGATCTCAGAAGGAGCCGCCGTTTGATCGACTTCCGGTGGAAATCTCGTTCGTCTCGACGGAGCCGGTGCTGAGAAAGATCATGTCGGACCTGACGAGTCACTCAGACTACTACTTTGTAATTCGTAGCATGCGGATCCAGAATGAGAAACGAGATCAGAGCCCGGCCAAGGATGATGTTGAGTTTGATGTTCCGGAGGAGGAAGAAGCGGGCGATGATCCTTTTCCCGATTTTGAAGACAACCTGCCAGCGGACGATGCTGGCAACCTTGATGAGTCTGATGAGTCTGTCGTCGAGGAACAACCTGCGGCTCCTGCGATAGCAGAAGGCGACAAGGGGAGCCGTGTGCTGGGGCAAATTCTGGGCGCGGAGCAGATCAATGTCCTGCTGGAGATCGATATCCTGTTGTTCAAGGCCGCGGAGACGGATGGAAAGAAAGATGGCAAAGGGGCCTGAGATCATGGTGATCACTTCCCCGTGAAACATCCGCTGCTTTCCTTCCCGCTAGATCGAAAACGAAAAACTACCTAATTGATTCCATGGCAAATCTTTCCGAAAGTTACGACAAAGCCTCACTAGTAATATCACTTATCCTTGCTGCCGGTCTTGGGGCGATGATCTGGATGGCACGGGGGAACGTTGAAGAGGACTTCAAGGATTCGACGGGGCCGAGCCCAGCAGCAGCGCCCGAGAACCCGAAGGAAGAGTTTTACTCCAAGATGACCTCGAGTATTTCCGGCACGGTTACCCTTGAGGGACCTGTGACTGAAAAGGGACGGCAGATTGACCTGACCGTCGGGACACCCTTGTTCCTCAATCCGGGGGGGGAAGAAATCGATCTGGGGGATTCCTCTTATCCCATGGTTCATGCTCCCATTCCAAATCAGTGGTGGCTGGATAACAGAATTGACCCAGGCTGGAGTAACTCTCCCGGCCTTGATCAGGACGGGGATGGATTCTCCAACGGGGAGGAGTTTGATGCGAAAACGGATCCCAACGATGCGAAGAGTTACCCGGCGCTCATTGCCAAGCTTCAGTGTGTGGAGTTACTCAAAAGGGCCTTTCGTCTGAGTTATTCCTCGGATAGTACTATCGGTCCGATCAAGGAAACAGATACCTTCAAGTTCACTCATGAGGAGATTATCGGGGGCAGAAGTAAAAGAACCTCCTCCGAGAATATTCCATTCGGGAAGGGGAATGACTCCAACCTTTTCAGTGAGGGAGGCGCCCAAATGCGTTACGAACTCAAGAAGGTTGAGCAGCGGGAGTTCAAGAATCCCAATACCGGGATTACTCAGAAAGCGAACTTCGCAGAAATCGAGGACGTCGCGGGAGCCAAGAAAGGGGATATTCTCGAAATCAAGAAGGGTTCCCGGAATGGAGTGATCCTGAGGGACTATACGGCAATTCTTTCCCTTGGTGCTATTGGGCAGGAAGCAGTGACCCTGAAAGTCGAGGAGCGGAGCAGTTTTGCCCTGCCGCTTGATCCAAATGCTCCCGAAAAACCCTATAAATTCATCGGGGTGAGCGACACAGGTGCTGTAATTATCGAGTGGGAAGAGGACGGTGAGAGCAAAACGAGGGAGATTCAGCCCCTTTCGCCGTCAGAATAAGCCCTCTCAGTCAACCTTAAGTTCTCACCCTTTCTGCACTATCTCAGAGAAAAAGCTTCACAAAGGAGCTCGAAACCACCACAAAACCCCGCCTATCACACCATGCAATCAGCGAAGTTTTTACTCAATCGCACGGCTCGCGTTCTTACCTTGTCTCTAGGGCTTGCCACCCTTGTGCCTGCTGTCGCCTTCTCGCAAAGCGACTTGGCCAAAAGGGAGATGATGCGTCGTGCCGAGAAGGTCCGCCAGGCTGAAGAGCTCCTCGGGTCCGGCCGCGAGGCTTATCAAGATGGAGATTACCAGTCTGCCGTTACGAGTTACAACGAAGCCTTGGGTGTTCTTCCCGGTGGTTTCGCGACCGCGGAACGGAGACGAGTCCTCGAAGCTCATCTTGCGGATGCAACAGTGGCGTTGTCACAGCAGTTTCGCAGGACCGGAAAATACGCCGAGGCGAGAGAGAAACTTAACCAGGTTCTTTCCATTGACCCGAACAACCAGCGGGCTCGCGAGGAAATCGAGTATCTGGACGATCCGGTGCGGACTAATCCAGCTCTCAGCTATGATCACACAACCAACGTGGACAAGGTGCGACGCTTCCTCTACACGGCGGAGGGATTCAAGAATCTCGGGCTCTTTGATGACGCGATCCGGGAATACCAGAAGGCCCTGCAGGTGGACCCTTACAACTCAGCGGCGCGGCGCGGGATGGAAGTGATCCATCAGTTGAAGGCAGATCATTACCGCACCGCCTTTGATGAAGCCCGGGCAAGGATGCTGGCAGAGGTTGATGCAGCATGGGAAATGGCAGTGCCTCCGCCCATCGAGCTTGATGGCAGCGTGGTAGGAGGATTGCGTCCGTCACCTGTGGGTGTGAACATCGAGTTCAAGTTAAAGAACATGATTATTCCGGTGGTGGACTTTGATGATACCACCGTTGAGGAGGCGATTGACTTCCTCAGGCAGCGGGCCATGGAGCTTGATAAGTGGGAGCTCGATCCCGTGAAGAAGGGAATCAACTTCGTCATCCGGAAGCCCCGGATTGGTGGGGGAGCACCTGATGCGGAACTTGATGTCGAGGGAGGGCTCGGGGCGATTGATCCCGGTTCGGCCCGGGTTAAAGAGCTGAAACTCCGCAACGTGCCCCTTTCCAGCGTGCTTCAGTATATCTGCGAGCAGGCCAGGCTCAGATTCAAGGTTGACGATTTTGCCGTGACGCTACTGCCTATTGGTTCAGCGGAAGGGGAAGACGTTCTCACCAGAAAATGGAAGGTGCCTCCGACATTCCTCAACGATATCGGCACTGGAGGCGATGGAGATGGCGCGGCCGATGCGGATCCATTTGCTGCCGATGAAGAACTCGGTAACCGGTCGCTGGCTCCACGGCGTCCCCTCAAGGAAATCCTCCAGGACGCAGGCATCGACTTCCCTCCCGGGTCCTCGGCGCAGTATATCCCCAGCACCTCGACTCTGATCGTTAGTAACACCCCACAGAATCTTGATCTCGTTGACCAGCTCGTTGAGGACATTCTCGGAGGAAGTCCCAAGATGATCAGGATCGTTACCAAGTTTGTCGAAATCGCGCAGGAAAATTCCGACGAGTTGAGTTTTGACTGGATCGTGACTCCCTTCGGTCTCGGAGGCGTGGTTTCCGAGGAGCTGTTTGCAGGAGGAGGAACGATGGGTAACGGACAGGTCCGGACCGGTGCCGACTTCATCAGCCCCGTGGCCTTCACGAACATCCCCGGAATTCCTGCTGCCAGCAATCAGGCGGTTACCAACATCGTCACGGCTTCCAACCGGAGCGGCGACACCGCAGTGACCCGGAACAGCATTGATTCTGTCCTGAATAATCCAAACCGGAGTGCGCAGGTAAACCGTCCGGCCCCGGGAATCCTGAGCCTGACCGGCCTCTTCAACAGCGGTCAGCTGCAGATGATCATGAGAGGACTGGCCCAGAAGAAGGGCACCGACATCATGACCGCCCCAAGCGTGACAGCGCGTCCGGGGCAGAAGGCGACTATTGAGATTATTCGTGAATTCATCTATCCGACCGAATACGAACCACCGGAACTGCCAAACCAGGTCGGTGGTGGCTTTGGCGGCCAGCAGGACTTCGGTGGTGGAGGCGGCGGCGGTGGTTTCCCCGTCACACCGGCAACTCCGACCGCGTTTGAGACCCGGAACACTGGTGTGACCCTCGAGATTGAGCCAAACCTTGGACCGAACGAGTATGTCATTGATCTCCGGTTTGCACCTGAGATCGTGGAATTCGAAGGATTCATCAACTATGGAAGTCCGATTACCTCACCTGCCACCGATGCATTTGGTAATCCTGTGACCGTTACGATCACGGAGAACCGGATCGAGATGCCGGTCTTCTCCAGCCGGCGTGTGTCCACCGGCATCACCATCTACGACGGGCATACCGTTGCGGTGGGTGGTCTGATGCGAGAGGACGTGCAGGATGTTGAAGACGGAGTGCCGATCCTGAGTGATATCCCGCTCATCGGCCGCCTCTTTAAGAGTAACGCCCAGAGTCATATCAAGAGCAACCTGATCATCTTTGTCACAGCAAAGATCATCGATGCGTCCGGCAAGGACTATCGCAAGCCGAATGAGGTAGATCCGAGTGGAACTCCAGTGGACCCGGTCAGCACAGACCTGGGCGGAGGGCCGGAAGGTATTCTTCCTCCCCTCTAGGCTCCGCCTCCGGGCAATAAATCCTTCTCAGGCCCGGCAGCACGCTGCCGGGCTTTTTGTTTCCAGATCGATCCAGGAATCGTGGAGCACCACTCATTTGAGGGTTCACAACGGGCAACACTCACACCTTAATCGGGGACCGCAGCTGGGATAGACTCATGCATTCGTTCGCATTGACAGGCGGCATCGCCACCGGGAAGACAACCTTTGGAAGACTTCTTCTGGAGGCCTGCCCAGAAGTAGTTCTCTTCGACTGTGACAAGGTGGTCTCGCGCCTGCTGAGGAAGCCTCAGGTAAAGGAAAGCATCCTTTCTGCGCTTGGATCCAGTCTGATTGATGAATCCTCAGGTGAGTTGGACCGTGGCGCGCTGAGGGAAAAGATCTTCAGCGACCGGGATTCCCGTAAGGCGCTTGAGCAGATCCTGCATCCTCTCACGCGGCAGGAATGTCTTGAGTCACAGACCGAAACTGCTACCAGTGGCGGGTCGTCTATGTTCATCTGTCTCTTATACACATCAGACGCTGCCGACGAATAGAGAGGTGTAGA